>CAZSOA010000061.1:0-16814 GCA_964608305.1 uncultured Desulfofustis sp.
ATCATGTATATGCCTGCGGTAAAATTTTCTTGCGCGCCTCGATCTTGAACGAAATCCCGAATTTTCAAGCTTCCCTTCAAAGATAAGTACGAAGCGGTGAAAAAGCAGTCAAATCGAGGGGAGGTGTGTCATGAGGAAGAGATGTCGTGCAACAATTGTCGGGGTCCTCGGTTTGCTGGCCCTGGTCGGCACGGGTGGTCCGGTTTTTGCCGATATCGAGGGGAGCGCCGATCATTCGGGGGTAAAGCGCTATGAAGGGTCGGAAATCGTCAAATACGCCTTCCGCGAATACGATGACCTGACCATCGCCATGGGCAAGGCCCGCAGTTCCAGTGAAATCGAGGAGTCCGTGACGGCTGAGGGGGCTGTCACCCGGCTGACCTATAAAATTCCGCTCGGCCGCTCACCGCTGGAAGTGATCAGGAATTATGAACAGGAGTTGCAGGCAGGCGGGTTCACAACCCTTTTTGCCGGTGGCGGGAAAGAACTCGGGTCCTATTTTGCCGAGGCGGCCGGTTACAAGGAGATCCAGTGGCCGCCCAATATCCCGGCGTTGACCCTCAACAGCGATTCGCAACGCTATCTGGTCATGGAGAAAAAGAATGGTGAAGCGTCGGTTCTTGTAGCGCTCTATGCGGTGGAAAACCATTTCTGGGCGAGCAACGTCAAGGATGTCGAGAAGGGGCAGGTGCTGCTGCAGGTCGATATCGTCGAGCGCGCCGCGATGGAACAAAAGATGGTAACGGTTGCCGCGGCGGAAATGGCATCGGCGATTGCCGCTGCTGGAAGCATCGCGCTTTACGGCATTTATTTCGATACCGATAAGGCGGATCTGAAACCCGAATCCGCGGCGACCATCGATGAAATCGTTTCCCTACTCAACGATAACCGGAGCTTACAGCTGCTCGTTGTCGGCCACACCGATAATGTCGGTTCGTTTGCTTATAACCGGGACCTTTCTGAGAGAAGGGCTGCCGCTGTCGTCAACGAACTGACTGACCGGCGCGGAATTCGGGGCGATCGACTGCAGCCGGTCGGTGTTTCCTATGCGTGTCCGGTTGCCAGCAATAAATCAGAACAAGGGCGGGCGTTGAATCGACGGGTGGAACTGGTCGAAAACTGAGATGCAAGGGAGCTGCTTGCTATGAAAAAGACGGAGAGTCGGATGGATACCGGCCGGCACGGGGTGCTCTTTTCAGGTGAGGTACTGCTGGTTTTCCTGGTGTTGTTCCTTGTTTCGACAACGGCAGCTGCCGAACATGCCTGCGACTATCTCGATAAAGGTGACGTAACCGCAGTGCTCGGTTTGCGTGTTGGCGACGGTGAAGCGCAGCCGGCAAACCCGCTGGGGCAGAGTAGCTGTTTTTTTCCGGTGGAGCCTGAGCTGCCGTTGCGTTTCGCGCAGTTGCAGATGGTGCGCAGCGACTGGGCCGCCCGGGCCGGGAGCCGTTGGAGCGCGCCGGCATTGTTTGACAACAATATCGATTTTCTCGACGATCCGCAGCCGCGTATCGGCGTGGGAGAGGTGGCATTTTGGGGCGGGTCCGGTATGAAGCTGGGGGCCGGTCTGCATGTGCGTTACCGGGATGTCTATTTCATCATCAGCGTCACTGCAGGAAGTGATGAGGATAATCTACGCATGGCCGAGGAACTGGCACGGATCGTCCTGGTCAAGTGTGACTGACGGTTGAGCGCTTCGGTACGCGCCGATCGTTTGCGAGTGGCGGCCCTTCAAAGAAGCGACGGGCTAGCGGCCGAAGGTATCCGGAATGAACATGACGATGGCCGGCACATAGGTCATCAGCAGCAGCACACCGATCATGACCACCAGAAACGGCCAGATGAATCTGATGATTTCGGTCAGTTGGATGTGTGCGATATTGCAGGCGATAAACAGGCAGATGCCGAGCGGCGGGGTGAGCATGCCGATGGCCAGGGCGGTGACCATGATGACCCCGAAATGGACCGGATCGATGCCGAACTGCTGGGTGACCGGCAAAAATACCGGCGTCAGGATGATCAGTGATGCCGATGTCTCCATGAAGGTGCCGATAATCAACAGGCAGATGATGATCAGGCCATAGAGCAGTGCCGGCGACGAGGTCAGGCTGACCAGATAGGCGGCGACGTTTTGCGGTACCCGTTCAGCGGTCAGGATCCAGCCGAAAATATTGGCGGTGGCGATAAGCAGCATCACCGTCGACGTCGAGACAGCCGCCTTTGCAAAAATTCGGGGCAGGTCCCGGAGTTTCAGTTCGCGATAGATGAAAAAGCCGATGAGCATCCCGTAGATAACGGCCACCACGGCCGCTTCGGTGGGGGTGAAGATGCCGCCGAGGATGCCGCCGAGGATGATAATCGGCATCAGGAGCGCCCAGAACGCGCCGAGAAATGTCCTGCCGGCAACGCCGAATCCACGGAACGAATCCTTTTCGTAGCCCGCCCGCCTGGCGATGACATAGCTGACGAGCATCAGACTCGAGCCGATCAGCAACCCGGGGATGATGCCGCCAAGAAACATCTTGCTGATGGAAACGCCGCCGACGACGCCGAAAATGATCATCGGGATCGACGGCGGGATGATTACCCCGATCGAGCCGCCGGCAGCCTGGACTGCTGCGGCGAATCCTTTTTGGTACCCTTTGCGGATCATCGCGGGTATCGACACCGCGCCGACGGCAGCGGTGTCGGCCGCCGCCGCTCCGGAAATGCCGGCGAAAAACATTGCCGCTACGACTGCCACCATGGCCAGGCCGCCGGCGATAAAGCCGACCAGGGCATGGGCAAAATCAAAGAGCCGCCGGGAAATACCACCCGCTTCCATCAATTCGCCGGCCAGCATGAAGAACGGAATAGCCATCAGCGGAAACGAGTCGGCGCCGGTGAAGAGCCGTTGTGCGGCCAATGTCAGCGGCAGATCGGAGGCGAATAACAGCGTTGTCACCGAGGCGATGCCGAGGGCGAAGGCGATCGGCATGCCGAGGATGAAGCACGTCAGCAGCACCACGAACAGGACCAGGGTCATACCCGTATCTCCCGATCCAGCGGTTCGTTACGGATGGTGGCGATGGTCACGCGCAGCGAGTTGATGAGCATGAAGATCGATCCGACCGGTACGGCGAGGTACGGATAGCGCATTGAGATGTTCATTGACGGTGATGTCTGGTACTGGACGACGCCGAGAATCTTGAACCCCCAAAAGATGATGACCAGCAGGAAGGCCTGGATGATCAGATTGACCGAGACCACCACCACGCGACAGGCGGTCGGCGACAGCAGCCGCTCCGGCAGGTCGATGCCGAGATGGACCTGGTAGCGCACCCCGGCCGCGGCACCGAGAAAGGTTATCCAGACGAACAGGTAGCGTCCCGCTTCTTCGGACCAGGACAACGGGTCGTTAAGGATGAACCGGTACCAGACCTGGGCGGCGATGACCACCACCATGGCAGCGAGCAGCAGGGCCAAAGCCCAATTGATGCAGCGGTCCATGAACGAAAAAATGGATGAAAAAGGCACCGCCGCTCCGCGCTCCCTGCTCCTATTGGTGTTGCGCCGCCGCAATGGCGTCAGCGATCAATTGCCGGCCGGCATCAAGGTCGCCGCCGCCGATCGCTTTGACCACCGATGGATTGTCGTAGACACCGGCGACGGCTTCGGCAAACGGTTTTTTGTCCGGATGCGAGACCTCCATACCTTCTGCGGCGCAGGCGGCCTCCAACTCCTGGTCGGCCTGCAGGGAGAGCCCCCGCTCGTAGTCGCGGGCCTCGGCGGCAGCTTCGGCAATAATCTGTTGCTGTTCGGGCGGCAGGGATTGCCAGGTCAGCTCGCTGATCAACAGGACGGCCGGGGAATAGAAATGACCGGTCATGGCCAGATAGTTCTGGACTTCAAACAGGCGTGATGAATGGATGACGGCGAGCGGATTTTCCTGGGCGTCGACGGATTTTTGTTCCAGTGCCGTATAGAGTTCGCCGAAGGCCATGGGCAGCGGGCTGGCACCGAGTTCCTTCATGGTCAGGATGAAGACGTCGTCCTCCATGACCCTGATCTTCAGACCCTTCATATCCTCAGGGGTGTTGATCGGTCGCCGGGAGTTGGTAATGTTGCGAAAGCCGTTTTCGTACCAGCCGAGTGAACGTAGGCCGATGCCGACAAAGAGATCGGCGATCCGGGTGCCGATTTCGCCGTCAAGCACCTGATAGCAGGAGCTGCGATCCTTGAAGAGAAACGGAAGATTGAATAATTTGACTTGGGGCACGAAATTACCCAGTGGTCCGGTCGATGTCAGCGTCATCTCCAGCGTGCCGAGTTGCAAACCTTCGATCATGTCGCGTTCCGAACCCAGTTGGTTGGCCGGGAAGACCTGGATCTCGACGGCACCGTCGGTGCGCTCGGCCACCAGTTGCCCGAAATAGTCCGCGGCCTGATTATAGATATGGGTCGGCTGGGTCGCGGTTCCCAGCTTCAAAACAGTCCTGGCGGACGCGGTGCCGACTGCGGCAATCAGCACCAGGCTGACCATCGTGAGAATAATATATCGTTTCCTGCTCATGGGTTCCTCCGTATCAAGAATTGATCGTCCGTACTCCTTTTCGTGTCAGCTTATCGTGTCTTGCCGACCAGGATCGGGAAGGTGTTGGCACCATGCGGCATGACCGTGATCTTCGGCGCCGGGTTGCCACATGCGGCGGCGGCCAACCGGAGCGCTTCGTCGATGGTGGTGACGCCCTGCATCCCGGCACGGCCGGCACGTTCGATATTTTCCGGGCGAGTGACCATGATCATGGTTCCCAGGGTACGGTATTCAAGCTGCCGAAACGCTACCCAGCCGGATATGAGAAAATTCTCCCGTACCGCCCGCTCCAGTTCGAGCGGGTCTTCGTGTTTGAACCAGTCGAAGAATTCCCGTGGCTCCCCGATGTCGGGACAGTCGGCCAGCAGAATCATGACGCCGCCGGTCTTCATGGCGTAGATGGCGTTGTCGATGGTTTTCTGGGCCTGATAGAGGCTGATGTCCTTCGGGTGCCCGCCGGTGGAAGCGATCACGATATCGGCCTGCTCGTTGATTCTCACTCCGAAAATCCGGTCAACCAGTCTGGTGGCCGCCGTCCAGGCCGATACCCAGTTGCCGGCGAAGATACCGGTGATATCGCCGTCCAGGTTCGGTACGACATTGATGAGAAAGTCCGCTTTGACAAAGGCGGCAACCTCCATCATGTCTTCGTGTCCCGGATTGCCGGTGGTTTTCATGTTGGCGGCAAGCGGGTTGGTGCCTTCGCCGACCGTATCCGCCATCGCCCAGAGATGGCACTGGCGGATCGTTTTCAGAGCGGCCACCCCGGGCATGATGCTTTTTCGTCCACCGCCATAGCCGACCATGTAGTGGTAAATGACGCCGCCGGTGAGAATGACCCGGTCCGCCTCCGCCACCAGCCGATTGATCCAGGTTTCGGTGCCCCGGCTGGTTTTCCCGTAATAAACAATATTTTCGGTGTCCCAGGCGTTGTGGTTGACGACCCTGATTCGTCGGCACAGCGCGTCGGTGCAAAGTTCGACTATTTCTTCCCGGCTCGCCGGCCGATGGGCCCCGACGGCGATGATCACCGTTATATTTTCGTCTTTGATCCCTGCTTCGTTGAGGTAATCGACCAAAAGCGGGAGGGTCAGGTCGTTGCGCTGCCAGCTGCGGGTGATATCGCTGACGATGATCACGACCTGTTCACCGGGTTTGACGATCTCGCGCAACGGCGGACTGTCGATGGGGTGATCGAGTGCCGTCCGGTATGCCGCGGCCAGATCGGCCGGCGGCGGTTGATTGTTGCCGGCCAGTTCGTAGAGAAGCTGCTCCCCGGGCAGCGAAAAAGACAATGTTCCTTTCCCGTATTTAAGAGAAAAATCGATGGCTTTCACGTATCGGTTCCTGTTTTTCTGGTTGTTCGTGTGGACAATTTTTCCGCCTCTTTTTCTTTCATGCGATAGACGTGCTCGTCACCGGGGAAAACACCGCTGCGCACATCGTTGATGTAGGTCGAAAACACTGTGCGGAACTCGTCGGCCAGGTGCGCGTAACGTTTGACGAATTTCGGGGTAAAGGCCTCAAACAGGCCGAGAATGTCCGAGCAGATCATCACCTGGCCGTCACAATCACCGGCGCCGATACCGTAGACCGGAATCGGTAGTTCGTCGCGAATCATACGAGTGACCTCCGGCGGGATTCCCTCCACCAGCACTGAAAAAGCGCCGGCCTGCCAGACCGCGCGGGCGTCTTCGATAATCGCCCGGGCATCTTCCGCAGTTCGCCCTTGGGCGCGAAACCCGCCAAGTGCCGCGGAGCTTTGCGGGGTCAGGCCGACATGCCCCATAACGAGCATCCCGCCGTCGCAGATGGCCTTGATGACCGGCGCCACCCGGATCCCGCCTTCGAGCTTGACACAGTCGACACCCGCTTCCTTGTAAAAACGGATTGCGTTACGGCAGGCGTCGGCAACGTCAACCTGGTAAGAGCCGAACGGCATGTCGCCGATGACAAAGGTGTTCGGCGCGGCCCGCCGGACCGCTTCGCAATGGGTGATGCACTGCTCCATGGTTACCGGTGTCGTCCCGGCGTAACCGTAGACGGCCATGCCGAGACTGTCGCCGACGAGCAGCATATCCATGCCCACCTGTTCGGCCAGTTGTGCGGTGATGAAGTCGTAGGCGGTCATCCAGGCTACCCGTTTACCGTCCGTTTTCATCTGCTGCAAATCGATCCGGGTCAGTTTCTTGCGCACGACGTATCCTCCTGATTCTGGTGTCGGGACTTGAAACGTATGTTCATGCCATCGGCGTTCGTTGTTTTAATCCACTTCGTCGTGTTTTGGCCAGCGTTGTCTGACAAAGTGGTTGGTGAAATCGTCGATTCGACCATTGTATCATATTTTCCATGGCCGGGGTGAAAACCGTTTTCCCCCGGGCGGCATCTCATGGTACAAGAAGCAGAGTCTGCTGTATTCAGAGGTGATGCATCAACCATGTGTTTTATTTCTATCGTGATTCATCAGAGGTCCCGAGCAGTTTCTCTCTCCCTGTTCGCGGGCGCCCGGTGGCTGGTTACCGGAGTCGCAGCACTGCTCTCGTTCCTGGTGCCGGGCTCGCCGGTTGTCGCCGAGACCGGCAGGGTGCTTGACCTGCGCCTGGAAGAGGCAATTGCTCTCGCGTTGACCGATAACCGCTCAGTGCGCGACGGCCGTTTGGCGGTCAGCGGCAACGAACTGGGGGTGCAGGCGGCTCGTGAGGCGTTTGCGGTCAAGGTCAAACCACTGTCGAGCATCAACTATTCGCGGAGCGACGATCGCGACGTCTCGGTCTGGGAGGTCGGCGGGGCTGTCGTGAAAACTTTTGAAACCGGTGTCCGGTTGAGCCTTGAACCGAGTGTTGCGGCCCGTGACGGCGATTACGATGCCTGGGTCGGTGTGGCCGTGACCGTCCCGCTGCTTCGGGGATTTGGTCGGGAGGTCGTCCTTGACGAGGTCCACACCAACGAGTTCGCTGCCGCTGCCGCTCGCCGGCAATGGCAACGACAGCGGATCGATGCGGTAGTCGACACGGTGGCGGCCGTGTACGGGGTGATCAGGGAGGATCAGCTGATTACCCTTTACCGGCAGCAGCTTGATGAGTTGGGTAAGCATCTGCGGCTGACGAGGAGCAAGGAGCGGATCGGCCTGAGTCGGTCGATGGATGTCTATCGGGTGGAGCTGCGGATCAAGGAGATCGAAGATAGTCTCAGCCTTGCCCGGGAGCGGTCGGACAACCTGGCCGACCAGCTCAAGTCTGTTTTGTCGCTGCCGCTTGAACAGCAGGTGCGGGTAACCGCGCCGTTGCATTACGCGCTGCTCTGTGTCGATCCCGAGGAGGCGACGTCGGTCGCGCTCAAGCGGCGCATCGAGATGCAACAGGGGCAGGCCGATCTTGTCGAGGCGCAGCGTCGGGCGCGGGTGGCCTACCGGGAGATCATGCCCGATCTGCAGCTTGAGGCGGCCTACAGCAGAGGCGGTCGAGTCAATGACACCGAGCGCTGGCCGGCGTTTGATGAAGATGTGATGATAATCGGCCTGAGCAGTGCCACCGATCTGTCCCGCTCTGCGGAAAAAGCACGTTGGGAGCAAAGCCGAATCGCTGTCGGTCGGCGGCAATTGAGTGCTGCTTCGGTAGAAGAGTCGATTGTTCGCGAGGTGCGGCGGGTGATCAATGGCCTGGAAAAATCGGCGGAACGGATTTCCCTGCGCCGCGAGCAGATCACCCGGGCTACCGGTAAGCACCAGCTGGCGCAGATAAAATTTCGACATGGCGAGGCGGACAATTTCGATCTGATTGAGGCGCAAGGACAATTGCAGCAGGCCAAAGCCGATCTGGTGACTGAGGAAATTCAATATATTATCAACGGGTATCGATTGCGCGCCGCACTTGGTACGCTCATCGATACGGAAGTGTTGTAGCCGATGAACAAAAAGCGCTTCGTTCTGGTTGTTTTCGCGTTTGTGGTACCGGTGCTGACCGGCTATTATCTTTTTGCCGTGCCGCCTTCCGTAAAACCGCATGACCCGCTGCTGGCAACGGTGGCAGTGCGCGATCTGGTTGTCGATATAAGAACGCCCGGTACGCTGGAGGCGCAAAACGCGCATATGATCTCGTCGCAGATCAAAGGGACCGGCGCAAAAATCATCTATCTGGCAGCCAATGGGCGTTCGGTCGCCAAAGGCGAGGTGCTGATCGCTTTTGATGCCCAGCCGTTCGAGGCGGCGGCTGACGAATTGCGGGGGCAGGTCGAGCATCTCACCGCCGCCGTCCAGGCCGCTGAACAACTCGTTGCCTGGGAAGAGAGTGAGGCGGAACAACGGATCATCACCGCCGAGTTCCAGCATAAAGTGGCCAAGCTCGATCTGCGCCGTCTGATTGAAGGTGAAGGACCACTGAAACTGGCCCAACTCCAGGATGAACGCGACAAGGCGGAACTGGCCCTGCAGCATCACCGAGCCTACGAAGCGGACCTTCAAGGCATGGCGGCGGAGGGCATTGCCTATCCGGCGGAATTGGACCGGGTTCGCGATGATCTCAAGAACCTTGCGGAAGCGTTTCGTTCCGCGCAGCGCCAATACGACAGCTATGAGCGTTTCGTGCTGCCGGTGCTCGTCGAGACGGCCAAGGCCAAAGAACAGAACGCCATGCTGTCCATCGAACAGATCCGCCAGGCCGGTGTGCACAAAGTGGCCGGCGCGGCCGCAACACTGAATCAGGCCCGCGGACGGCTGGCGGCCGCTGAGTCGTCCCTGGTCAAGGCTCAAGAGGAACTCGATAAAACCGTGCTGCGGGCACCATTCGACGGCCTGATCGTTCATTACGAGACCTTCCGCGATGGTGAGATGCGCACGCCGCGCGAAGGGGACAGCGTCATCGTCAATCAGCCGATCATGTATTTTCCCGACATCTCAAGCCTGACGGTTAAGAGCAGGATCCGGGAGGCTGATTTACACCGGATCCGGGTCGGTCAACGGGCGAGTGTTACCGTCGATGCCTATCCGGAGGAGCGGTTTGCTGCCGAGCTTACCGCCATTGGTGCCCTGGCGAGAAAAGGCGGGCAAGGGGCTGAGGAAAAATTCTTTCAGGTGATGTTTTCCCTGGCCGAGACGGATGATCGGTTGCGGCCCGGCATGTCGGCCCGGGTTGTTGTCCATGTGGCCCACCTGCCTGAGGTGCCGACCGTGCCTATTCAGGCGGTCTTCACGGATAGCGGCGGTGATTTCTGCTATCTCCGCGTCGGTGACGGTTATGAGCGGCGGGCGATTACGATCGGCGGCCGGAATGAAGATTTTGTCGAGATCGTCGCCGGTCTGGCCACCGGGGACCGGGTCTCGCAAGTCGAACCGGAACCGGCTGCACCGAACGGCCGCGCAGCGCGCCGATGGTGATAGTTGCATTACAGCAGATCGTTCATTCCTACCGGCGCGGCTCCGCCACCCTCGGGGTGCTTGCCGGCATTGACCTGACCATTGAACGCGGTGATTTTGTCGCGATCATGGGCCCGTCCGGTGCCGGAAAGTCGACCCTGTTACACATTCTCGGTTGCCTGCTCCGGCCCGATGGGGGGAGCTACCGATTCGCCGGCCGTGATGTGACAATGCTTGCCGAACGCGACCTGGCGGCCATCAGGTCGTGTCGGATCGGCCATATCTTCCAGATGTTTCATTTGCTGCCGCACGGTGATGTCCGGCAGAATGTCGGTCTGCCGTTTCTCTATCACGATCGGGTGGACAAAATGCAGGTGAATGCCCTGGTCGAGCGGGCGATTCGCCGGGTAGGGCTCTGGGACCGGCGGGACCATCGCCCGGCAGAGTTGTCCGGTGGTGAGCTGCAGCGGGTGGCGATTGCCCGTGCACTGGCGCCGTCGCCGGATCTGCTGCTGGCCGACGAGCCGACCGGCAATCTCGACCGGCGCACCAGCAGCGGAATTCTTGAACTGTTGTCCGAGATGCATGCGGATGGCCATACCATCGTCATGGTTACCCACGATCCGGCAGTGGCCGCTCGGGCCCGACGAACGCTCATCCTCGATAACGGGGTACTTGGTGATGGGTAGCCGTTTTCTGCGCGACGCCCTGCATACGGCCTGGGTATCGCTGCGGTTGCACCCGTTGCGTTCGGTGTTAAGCATCGTCGGCATCGTCTGCGGTGTCTCGACGGTACTGGCGATTTTTGCCATCGGTGCCGGAGCCGAGGCCGAGGCGATGCGTCGCATCGGGCAACTTGGCGTCAACAATGTCTTTATCCGCGCCGACAATCTCAGTGAGCAACAACTCGCTGATGCGCGGAGCCGGCGCTCGCCGGGGCTGCAGCGTGCCGATCTTGACCGGCTGGCAACCACTGGCGTGGTGATCAGAAGGACGGCGGCGGTTCGGGAACACCGTGTCGATCCGGTCGGTTTCCCGGAGAATCTGCATCCGTATATGATTGAGGCGACCCGCGGCTACCAGGCCATTGTCGGGCTCCAAATGAGCGCCGGACGCTTTTTGGCCGACCGCGACATCATCGATGGCCACCGGGTCTGTGTGCTTGGCTGGTCGGTATCAACCGCGCTTGGTCCGGCCGGGAAGCCGGGGGCAACGGTGCGAATCGGCACCGATCTCTGGAAGGTGATAGGAGTCATCGAGCGGCGGGATGTGGAGCGTGCTGAATCAGGTCGGATCTCGCTGCAGGATATCAATTCGATGATCATCGTGCCCCTCGGCACCATCGGAGCGATCGATGGCGGTGAGCCGGTCAGTGAACTGCTTGTTGAGCTGGCCGATACCACCGCCATGCAGGAGTCGCTGGCGGTGATCGGCAGCACGATTAAGGCGGCGCACTACGGCGTACAGGATTTCTCGGTGATTGCACCGTTTGAGCTTCTTGCTCAGGCGAAAAGCATGCAACGATTGTTTGCCGTTGTCTTTGGGGCGATCGGGACCTTATCGCTTATCGTCGGTGGGATCGGCATCATGAATATCATGCTTGCCGGTGTGTCTGAACGAGTCCGGGAAATCGGCGTGCGTCGCGCCGTTGGTGCACGTCCCGGGCATATCGTCCTCCAGTTTCTTGCCGAAGCGGTACTGCTTACGGTACTCGGCGGCTTGCTCGGTCTGGGTGGTGGCTGGCTGCTGGCAAGCGGCGTAGCGGTCTATGCCGGCTGGCCGGTGCGGTTTACGTCACTGACCATCGCTGTTCCGCTGGTAATGGCGGTTGTCGTCGGTTGCCTGTTTGGGCTTTATCCGGCAATTCGGGCCGGGCGCCTCGACCCGCTGGAAGCCCTCGGCTACCGCGGTTGAGGACGCATCTTAGTCGTTGAGCTGGATGGTAAAGTCGCGCTGTCCGCCAAGAGCCACCCCTTCCTCAGACTGAAAATTGCGCAGGCTGATCGTCACCGACGTGGGCGAGGTGTCGCAAAAGGCTTGCTGATCGCTCCAGCTCACGCGAAAGTTCTGCACATCAAGCCAGCTGCCGTCAATGCTGAAGGCGGCGGAGTCGCTGTCGGCGTAGCCGAATTGGGTGTTCATCGGTGCAGAAAAGCTGAAGACAACGGTATCCTCCAGGCAGGTCGCGCTTGTTTTATTGACATTGACCGTCGGCGCTTCCGGAGGCGGTGGTTCCGCTCCCCCCCCACCGCTCGATCCGCCGCTGCCGACCGCGGCGACTACGGCAATACCGGCGGCAACGGCGGCTACACCGAGGCCGATCTTCATGCCGTCGCTCATTTCGGTATCAGCCACCGGTGGCAGTGGCTCCGGTTCCCGCTGTACCGGGGCGGCTTCGGGGGGCGCATCGGCCACCAGGAGTTCAAGATCGGTGAGTTCCTGCAGGGCCGTCCGGGCTGCCTCCAATGTCGGATCTTCGGCAAGGGCCCGGGTATACATCTCTGCGGCCTCGTGATAACGGCCATTATCCGAATGGTCGATCCCCAGAGACAGGGCGAGCAAAGCGGGGGTGCTGGCCGAAGCCGGAACTTCGAGTTGCCGCCGTTGTGCCGTGGTCAAGTAGAGGTTGAGGCCGTCGATGATGTGAAACAGAACATCTTTCTGGATCCGGTACAACTCGTCGATCGAGCCGGTCGCCGGCGGCAGATTGACGATATTGCCAAACGGCACGTCGATCAGGGCGGTGTCGATCTGGAATTGTTCAATGGCGCCTTCCCGGATTGTTCCATTGACGACATAATAGGCCCCCAATGCTCTGCCGATGGCCGGTGCGGCATTATTTTCGACGAGACCGCCGCTGCCGGGATGCAGTTCGTCAAGCAGCGCCTGGGTTTTTGTGCGGTCGATAACAATGATCGATTCGATCGTTGCCAGGTCGTCCACTAATAATGCTGTCAGTCCTTTCTGCAGCGCGTCAAGTCGCTGTTGCCCGGTTTGATTATGAAAATTAAGGACGACGAGACTTTTTGAACTTTCCACGCCATTGGCCACTGCCCCGGGCGCCGCCGCCTGCTTTGCCCAGTCGCGGTCGGCGCGGGTAATCACCTGCCCGGCCTGGATCGCCGACGTACCATAAAAGAAAAGAACGGCCAAGCAGAGGAACTGGAACAATGATCGCCTTTTCATGATCTCTCCCTGAATCGATTGTGCCGGGCGGCAAGAGGCAGAGTGATGTTTCCCCGGGCGATGAAACATCCGTGCGTATCGTCGCGTCGTTGCGCGGAACCGACTTATCATAGCGAAAATGACAGCGAAAGTCATGACAATAAACGAACATCGGTTTGGACAAAACAAGAGCAGCCGGGAGGAGTCCGGCTCTGTTCTCGGGGACCCGGCGGTTCGATCAGTACCGATCGGCAGGATCAACACAGCTGAAAAGCAGGGGAGAACGCGGCGACCGGCACCGTGAACCGGCCGCACAACCAGAGCGGCTGAGCGTTGTCAGGAAAACGATTGCCGACAATGCCCGGAAGTTACTTGGTGAGCGGGCATTGTCGACGGGATCAGGAGATGGCTGCGGGGTTGCAGAGATGTTCCTGCGCTTCGGCAACCCTGCCGCAGGTTGAGCAGGAAAATTTCATCGCTGCCAGTTTTCCCTTGCAGACATGGTTGACGGAAACATCATGGGCTCCGCAATAATCGCAGTGCAAATGGACATCGGCGGGGTTGCACAGGTGACCGGGATCATCGGCAACGGCGCCGCAGTTCTGACAGGTGTGGGCCATCGGTACCTCCTTGCGGCGGTTTACACGCTCCGCTCGGTTGCGGTGCTGGCGACCCGACCACACCGCATATCCCGCGCCGGGAGCGAGAGAAACGACTTGTCCGACATTGTCGGGTCGCTCATGAGACGCTAAGCCCGGCCCTGGAAGATGTCAAGAGTGCTGGTTTTCCTGGTTACTCGGGCCTGATCGGTGTAATAAAACCGGGCGGTTTGACGGCAAGCACCGAGCAGGATAGTTGATCGAGGATGGCCTCGGCGGTGTTGCCGATCAACAAACCTATGATACCGGCCCGTGAGAGGGTGCCCATGACCACCAGATCGGCATCGATCGCCTTGATAAACTGCGGTATCTGCCGGTCGGCGGAGCCTTTCAGGGTCTGCAGGCGGGGAGCAATGCGGTCGTAGGCGCCGCTGCCGAAGGTATGGCGTACCGCGTCGCTGAGCTGACGCAATCGATTGTGATGGAGGAGTTGCTCTTTGTCCGCATACTCGTCGATCAGCCGTTCATTGGCGTTGCTTCGTGCCTGGATCTTGCGCTCACCGAAGGGTTGCCAGGCGTGAAGCAGATGCAGCGTGGCGCCTTCGGATAGTGCCTGTGAGGCGGCCAATTCGATGATCTGTCGATTGAGGATTTGCTCGTCCGGTGTTTCCTGGTGGGGATTGAAATCGATGGCGGCGACGATGCAGCGGTAGGTCGTCGATTCGGGGGCTTTCATCAACCAGAGCGGGCATGGGCATTTACGCAACAGATGCATATCGTGACTGCCAAACAGCCGTTGCAAAAAATCAGGCTTCTCCGCTGTCTTGATGACGAGATCGTGGTCATTGCGCAGAACGGTTCGGATTGTTTCAAAAAAGAGCCGTCCCGGGCGGAACTCGGTGCGGATGCGGAGCTTGCTCCGATACGGTGCAAGAAGCGGCTCCAGTTCCTCCAGAGGGTTACGATTTTGTTCGTCGGTTTCGCCTGGTGCCGTTGAGTAGGTGTCAAGCACGGTCAATGCCGCACTGTTCCGCTCGGCCAGCAACAGGGTGCGCTGCAGCGATTGATGCTGTGCTTCTGATCCGCTGGAAACAAAAAGGATGTTCTTGAATCGTTTCATGGTCAGGCCATTTGTGGGACAATTAGGGCGGTGGACGTCGAACTCTTTAGGGAACCTTGAAAAATTGTATACCGGCTTATCAAAGTGGTTGCCGGTTTTGTAGCTGTTCTACCACCGCCGCTTTTCCGATGATGATCAGGCGGTCACCCCCCTGAATCAGATCAGCCGGACTGACCGCGGTGATTTGTTGTTCGCCGCGTTCTATGCCGATCAGGGTCGCGCCGTATTGTTGGCGAAATCGCAGCTCGGCCAACGAACGGCCGGCAAGGGAAGAGTCGTTGGCGATATGCAGTTCGGCTATCGCAAATTGATCTTCTTTTTTCGGGCCATCCCTTGCTTCCAGCGTATTGAGCAATTGTTCCGCCTCTTTCAGCCGTTCGGGCGGGCCCATGATCAAGAGCCGGTCGCCGGGGAAAATGATAAAATCCGGTGGCGGATCATAATGCATCTGACCGCCTCTGCTGATTGCCAGGATCGAGACGCCGGTGACGGAGCGTAGCGGCAACGAAGCGATCGTTTGTCCGGCGGCAACAGCGTCGGACTTGATGCGCACCTCGAGAAAAGACACGGGCCAGTCGATGGTGTCCGGCAGGAAATCCATGGCATAGGCCAGAGCATCCGCGGCCTGCTCGGTGGCATCGGTGAATGGTCGAAAAATAAGGTGAGCCCCGGCGCGTGAGAAGAGCTTTGCCTCATCTTCGTTGGTGGCAGTCAGGGCGATCCGGCCATTGTAGCCCTCTTTTTTCAGATTGCTCAGCAGGGCAAGGCTCATGTCCGTTGAACGAATGGCGCTGATCACCCACCGTGCCTTGTGCAGCGGCAGATGCTCGTGGATTTCCGGATCAGACATATCGCCGTAAAGCACGGAAATTCCCTTCGCGCGCCAGGTGTCAAGCGCTGCCGGGTCAAAATCGACGCCGACGATCGACTTGCTGCGCCGCACCAGATAGTCAGCCAGGCCGCTCCCGTAATTGCCGAGGCCAAACAGGATGACATCCACGGAGCCGATTACCTGGCTGGTGTCGTGTTCGGTCTCCCGATAGGGATTGCGTCTCTCAAAGAGCTTCAACGGGCCGGAGAAGAAACGGTATAATGGCCCGGAATAGAGGATCATATAGGTGGAGAGGAAAATAGTGACCACGCCGACCAGGGTGATCAGGCCGACCGTTTCGTTGGAGATATGACCGATGCTCAATCCCAGTGCAGCGACAATCAGTGAAAACTCGCTGATCTGCGCCACCGTCAGGCCCGCCAGGAAGCCGGTGCGCCGCCGATACCCCATGAACCCCATGATGATCAGAACGATAAGCGGGTTGCCGATCAGGACAAAGAGAGACAGGATAAAGGATGACCCCAATTGTGAGCCGACGGTCGACCAGTCCAGGCGCGCTCCGAGGTCGATGAAGAAGAACAGCAGCAGGAAGTCCCGCAGGCCGGTGAGCCGGGCACCGATGGATTCACGATACTGGGTGGAAGCGAGCGAAACGCCTGCCAGGAATGCGCCGACCTCTTTGCTGAAGCCAAGCACTTCACTGCCGGCGCCGAGAATAATCGCCCAGGTGATGGCAAACAGGGTCAACAGTTCCAACGAATGGGCGAGGCGCCGGACCACCGTCGGCAGTACATATTTCATCAGTAGCGCGATCAACCCGAGCAGGCCGATGCCTTTAACGGCGATCAGCAGGGCGGTCAGAGCCGTTGAACCTTCGCCGGAAACCGTCGAGCCGAGTGTCGTCAGCGCGACGAGGGCGAGAATCGCGGCAATATCCTGGACGATCAGAAAGCCGATGGCGATCTGGCCGTGCAATGAGTCGATCTCGCGTTTGTCGGACAAGAGCTTGACGATGATGATGGTGCTGGAAAAGGTCAGCGCCACTGCTACATAGGCTGCGGAAAGAGCGGACATGCCGAGGGCGATCGCGATGAAAAAGCCGATCAGCGAGGTGAACACGATCTGGCCGAGCCCGGTGGCCAGGGCACCCGGGCCGGTGGTTTTGAGCAGGTGCA
>CAZSOA010000062.1:0-16429 GCA_964608305.1 uncultured Desulfofustis sp.
AAACCATGAAGACCATGCATGGAAATAAATCTACCGTAGATGAGATCAGGCAGAGGTTTGATGATGATGTCGAGCGGTTTTCCAACATCGAAACGGGGCAGACTGCCACAGTTGATGCCCCCTTGGCAATGGAGTTGATTACCCAAGCGGCGTTTCGGTCGACCAGAAGAATACAACGAGTTCTGGATATCGGCTGTGGTGCGGGAAACAACACCCTGAAACTGTCTCACTATGTTTCGCCGTTCGATTGTGACCTTGTTGACCTCAGTTTACCGATGCTGGAAAGAGCTCGGGAGCGGATCTCACAAATCAATACCGGCAGTATCACTATATTTCAGGGCGATTTTCGGATAATCGATTTACCGGAACAAGGATACGATGTCATTTTGGCTGCGGCCGTTTTACACCACCTGCGTGATGAACAAGATTGGGAAGCTACCTTTCGAAAAATACATCGTCTTACGAAACCTGGCGGCAGCGTCTGGATTACGGATCTGGTTTCACATGAGACCGAAGCCGTTCAATCCCTCATGTGGGAACGATACGCTGAGTATCTTTCTTCTGTCGGTGGGGAATCGTACAAAGATAAAGTCTTTGCCTACATCGATAAGGAGGATTCGCCGCGGCCGGTCACGTATCAAATGGATCTTTTGCGAAACGTTGGTTTTGCTCATGTCGAGCTTTTACATAAGAATTCCTGTTTTGCCGCTTTCGGTGCGGTAAAAGGAGGCTGTTAAACGGTCTGTTCTCCAATGGACTACGTACCATAGCTGCAAATCCCGGTTCCGTTCTTGTCGGGGCCGGCTATCTGCATTATAAGAATGCAGAGTAGCGGCCGGCGTGCCTTTTGGTGATTGTTATCTCGGCGCCGGCAGCAAGAGAATTCAGAAAAGGAGGAGCAGATGCCGGATTCGGAGCTTTATGACCTGATTATCATCGGTGGCGGGCCGGCCGGTTTGACCGCCGGAATTTATGCGATGCGTGCCGCGATGAAAACCGTCCTGGTGGAGCGGGGCATGTTCGGTGGGCAGATTGCGGTTACCAAGGAAGTGGAGAATTACCCCGGCTTCATTAATATCGGCGGGATCGAGCTGTGTGAAAAATTTCTCGAGCACGCAAAATCGTACGACCTGGAGATTGTCGAGAAGGAAGCGGTGGCTACGGAACCAGGCGTCAAATTTCATACGGTCAAGCTCGCGGACGGCTCTGAACTTCGCGGCCATGCGCTGATCCTGGCAGCGGGTGGGACGGCGCGCAAGCTTAATGTTCCCGGAGAGATAGAGAACTTCGGCAAGGGCGTGTCATATTGCGCGACCTGCGACGGCTTCTTCTTCCGCAACAAGGTGGTGGCGGTCGTCGGGGGCGGCGATACGGCGTTGGAGGATGCGCTCTATCTGGCCAAGATCACCTCCAAGGTCTACCTCATTCACCGCCGCGACGAATTTCGCGGCAGCCGCATTCTCCAACAGCGGGTGTTTGCCGAACCGCGCATCGAGATCATTTTCAACGCCGTGGTCAGCGAGATCGTTTCCGATCAATCGGGGGTAACCGGTATTGCTCTCAAGGATACGAAGACCGGCGAATCGCGTCATCTTGACACCGAAGGGGTGTTTATTTTCGTAGGTTTTTCGCCAAATAACCAACTTGTTCCGGCCGGTATCCAAAAAAGCACCACCGGCTATGTAATTACCGACGAGAAATGCGCGACCAGTATCCCCGGCATCTTCGCCGTCGGTGATTTGCGGCAGAAATACGCCAACCAGATCGTGCTGGCCGCTGCTGACGGATGTACGGCGGCCTTGGCCGCCGCTTATTATGTGGAGACCTGTAAAGAGTGCAAATCATGATGGCGGTGCGGTTTTAGTTGCACCAGATCGCCGGGGGCACAGGTCGACCATGGGTCCGGCCTGGCTCCGCTCCCCAGGATTTGCGACAACCGCAGCGCAGACGGCTATCGCTTTTCGAACCGGGTAACACGCCGGAGAAGACGTTTCTCTATAGGCCGATACTATTTATCGGCCGCATTTCATCGTGTATTCCGATTGGCCAATCATCGCGTTTTTCATTACTCTCATGCATTCAATAGTGAGCAGAGTGAAGGAAGGGATGCTGACTTGTTTTTCCAACCTGGGGGTGATGGGATGAAGAAGAACGCGTTTGGATTGTTGTTGGCAGTTGCTTCGGCGGCAGTGCTTCTCTGGGGTACTGTTGCTGCAGCCGGTGAGCTTGATCGGTTTTCAGGACTTGAGGGGACGCTCGATATCGCCGGTGGCACGGCGCATATCCCGGTCATGAATGAAGCTGCAAAACGAATCATGACGGTTAATCCGAAGATCAGGATTACCGTGGCCGGCGGCGGGACCGGTATCGGCGTTCAGAAGGCCGGCGAAGGGCTCGTGGACATCGGCAATACCGGCCGGGCGTTGTCCGAGGAGGAGGTTGCCAAGTACGGTTTGCTTTCCTTCGACTTCGCCATTGACGGGGTGGCGCCGATCGTCCATCCGGAAAATCCGGTCAATGGCCTGACTGCCGAACAGATCAGAGATATCTTTGCCGGCCGGATTACGCGCTGGAGCGAGGTCGGCGGTCCCGATGCCGCCATCCATGTCTACAGCCGGGAAGAGGCCAGCGGCACCCATGAGGTCTTCTGGGGCAAGCTGCTCAAAAAAGAGGCGGTGGTCGGTTCGGCCAATATCATTCAGTCAAACGGTGCGATGAAGGTTGCCGTAGCGCAGGATGGTAACGCCATCGGCTATATGAGTATCGGCCATCTCGATCAGAGCGTCCAGCCGCTTGCCGTAGACGGGGTGGTTCCGTCCCAGGAATCCGCCGTTGACGGCAGCTATCCGGTGATCAGACATCTGTTCATGAACACCAAAGGTGAGCCGGCACCGCTGGCTCGGGCCTTCATCGACTATATCCTGAGTGCGGAAGGAGCTGAAATCGTCAGCGCATCCGGGTATATACCGGTCCGCTAGGAGGCGCAGCCCGGTTTTGACGGTTTCCGAGCCCTGGATCAGGCGTGTGCTCTGTGGTGCCGCGCTGGTTTCCGCCGCGGCGGCATGCGGTATTCTGCTGGTGCTGATCTATCTGGTTGTGCCGCTGTTTGCCGCCGGCCAACCGGGGACGGTCCTGTCCTGGCAATGGCTGCCGTTTCAGGGGAAGTTCGGCATCCTGCCGATGGCTGCAGGTTCGTTGCTGCTCTCCGTCGGTGCGCTTCTGATCGCCACCCCGCTCGCCGTCGGCGTATCATGCTTTGTCCAGGTTCTGGCGCCGGAGCCGATCAAAGGCGTAGGGCTGGCGGTCGTTCATTATATGACCAGCGTGCCGACGGTCATATACGGGTTCGTCTCGGTATTTCTGCTTGTTCCCCTCATGCGGCAGTGGTTTGACCGGGGCACCGGCTTTTCGTTGGCAACGGCGATGATCGCGTTGACGCTGCTCATCCTGCCGACAATTATCCTCGTGTTTCAGGCCACGCTGCGGGAAGTGGATCGTTCGGCGCGCTTGAGCTGCGACGCGTTGGGTTTCTCGAAGCCCGCCTATATCCGCCACATCCTGCTGCCGCTGGCACGGCGCGGTTTGCTGGCGGCGGTGATCCTCGGCTTCGGCAGAGCCATCGGCGATACGCTGATTTCGCTGATGCTGGCCGGCAACGCCCCGATCGTGCCGACGTCTCCGCTGGATTCGATCCGGACCCTGACCGCGCACATCGCACTTGTTGTCGCCACCGACAGCCAGAGCACGTTTTACCATTCGGTGTTTGCCTCCGGGCTGATTCTGTTTTTTACGATGATTCTGATCAATCTTGCCTTGCGCCGGCTGGGGAGCTCTTTTGCCCCATGAACGCGCTTCAGCGCCGCCGGCTTGCCGATCGGGCAACACTTATCTGGTGTTGGTTCGCTGCCGCCGCCACCGGTCTTGCGGTGGCGGCGGTCATCGGTTTTTTGTTCTACCGCGGTGCCGGGACGCTGGGCGCGGAACTGTTCTTCGGGGAGGTTTCCTGGTGGGATGCGCTGACCGGCGCCCGGCCGGTTTTTGACGGGCTCTGGTCGGCCTTGGCCGGCACCCTGATCCTCGTGGTGTTCTCGTGCCTGCTCGCTGTGCCCGTCGGTGTTGCCGGCGGAGTGTATCTCTCCGAATATGCCGGTCGGCGGTTTCGTGATCTGGTCGGGTTCGCCGTGGACCTGATGGCGGGCATCCCTTCCATTGTCATGGGGCTGTTCGGGTTCAGTATGATCGTGGTGCTGCGACACACTTTTGCTCCTCAAGCCAGAACCTGTCTGCTGCTGGCCGCAATCTGTATCGCTTTGCTCATTCTGCCGTACCTGGTGCGAACAACCCAGAATGCGCTGGCCGGTCTGCCCGATCATCTGCGGCTGCTCGGGCCGAGTCTGGGGTTCAGTCCCTGGCAGAACATCCGCCACATCCTTCTGCCATCAGCAGGTCGGGGGATTTTCAGCGGCGTTATTCTGGCCATGGGCCGCGCTGCCGAGGATACGGCGGTCATCCTGCTGACCGGCGTGGTCGCCCAGGCGTTTCTGCCCCGCAGTCTGTGGGATAAATTTGAAGCCCTGCCGTTTCGCATCTATTATCTTGCCGCTGAGCATCGCTCCGCAGCCGAACTGGACCAGGCATTCGGAACCGCCCTGGTGTTGCTGATGCTCACCGGCACCTTGTTCGCGCTCGCCTTTGCAGTCCAGATAACGATGGAAACACGCTGGAAACGATGAATAATCCACCGGAGCATATTCTCGAGATCCGAGACCTGACAATCCGCTTCGCCGGCAAGACGGTGATTAACCGGGTTTCAATGCATCTGGCGCCCGGAGAACTGGTGACGATCGTCGGTCCGTCAGGCTCCGGGAAAACGACCCTGCTGCGGGCCGTCAATCGCCTCAACGAGGAAAGCCCCGGCAGCGAGACGGAAGGACAGGTGCGCATCCGCCGGCAGGGTGTATGGCGCGATTGCTACGCACGCGATTTC
Organism: uncultured Desulfofustis sp.; assembly: GCA_964608305.1. Lineage (GTDB taxonomy): Bacteria > Desulfobacterota > Desulfobulbia > Desulfobulbales > Desulfocapsaceae > Desulfofustis. The sequence continues at coordinate 4,988 of CAZSOA010000062.1, forward strand.
CCGCTGACCGACCTGCGTCTGCGGGTGGGCATGGTCTTCCAGCACCCCAATGTCCTGCCGTTCTCGATATACAAAAACTTGTTGCTGCCGCTCCGTGTCGCCGTGGGGATGGATAAGCGCGCGGCTGAACAGCGGATCGAGCAAGCACTCAAGGACGTCTGGTTGTGGGACGAGGTCAAGGATCGTCTGCACGACAGCGCTCTGACGCTTTCCGGAGGCCAGCAGCAACGGCTCTGCCTTGCCCGGGTATTGGTCCTGGAGCCGGCGATCCTGTTATTGGATGAACCGACCGCTTCCCTGGATTTCAAGGCCACACAAAAGATCGAGGCGTTGTTCGCCGGTCTGAAACAGCGCTATGCCATCCTCGCCGTGACCCACAGCCCGAGTCAGATGCGCCGGCTCGCCGACCGCGCGCTGATCCTTCGAGACGGGATGATCGTGGCCGAACTCTCCCGCCGTGAGTTGGCGGATCAACAAGCCTGCCTTCATCTTCTGGAAGACAGTTTTTGATCGAAGCCTGACCGATCACCTCCATCGCCACACCGTTTTTTGAAAACCTTGAAGTGTTGCTGGGGCTACCCGAAAGGAGGGTAGCGAGACGGCGCCCTGCGGTTTTTTTCATACGTATTTCCGATGTGCGGGAAACAACACATCTGAACTTCCGATTAGATTCGTCGCGACAAATGATGTAGAAAGGATACATTTTTAAGCAAAAAAATGATCGATAACATTCGTTAATAATGTCTTTATATATTTGATATTATAATAGATTAATCGATACAACATGTTTCTTCAACAGATCTGCATGATCTTTGAGCTAATTGTTTCTTCCGAGAGCATTGATCGAAACAAATGATGATAGAACAGCAGGCACGGTTGTTGGCGCAGAAGGCATCTTGTCTGTTAGCGGTGAAAGGACACATCGTGGGCATTCAATTTGCCCCGGATGAGCAGGCGTTTGCGACAATGGCGGCACGGGAAATTGCCGCGGAAGTCGCGTACTGCGTCGTTGTGAAAGCAGCCGTTTCCGGGAGATCGTACAAGTTGCCGAAACACCATTCAGGATGCAACGGCAGTACGCGCGCCTTGGGGTTTGCACGGCCGTCCGAACGGTTTTTCTCAGGGGAACTTTATAATAGCCTTGGCCTGTACAAAGATCTTGCAACCAGTAAAGCGGTTGCCGGCACGGTGACCTATTGTCGCACTGTCAATTACGGTGTTATGGCCAAACCGCTTGAGCGTTATGAGGATGAGCTGCCGGATGTGGTGATTATGATCACCGACTCCCGTAATGCAATGCGTGTCGTTCAGGGATACACATACCAGTTCGGCATGCAAACGCACCTCACCATGTCCGGAAACCAGGCGATTTGCGCTGAATGCACATCGTATCCGTTCGAGTCGAGCAGGCTCAATGTCTCGCTTCTCTGTTCCGGGACGCGGCACCTTGCGAAATGGCAGGACACCGATATCGCCATCGGCCTTCCGTTCAGCCAGTTTGCTGCAACCGTTGACGGAATTGAGAAGACGGCGAATGCCGTAGAACTCGATGGAAGAAAAACCGAAATACAACGATGTTTTTCTGCCCGGGGATTGACCGAACCCGATTTTCAGTTGGGTTACACGTACTACACCGATCTGGCGAAGCAGCGCAGGCAGCAGAGAAAGCACGGCGGTCGCTGACACCATTCCTTTTTGCTACATGACAACCATGGCCGCCAACGCCGATAAATTCGTCGCTCAGCATCTGCAGTATACGTTCTTTGCAAGCAACGAAGAACCGGTTCATGTCATCAACGATGTCAATTTCTCCGTCAAGCCGTTTGAGTTTGTGGCCGTGGTCGGCCCGAGCGGATGCGGGAAAAGCACGCTGCTCAACATCATGTCCGGGCTCTTGAAGCCGCAGTCGGGTGTCGTGCTCCTTGACGGGCGCGCCCTGCACAGCATCACTGCGCGGATCGGCTATATCAGTCAGCATGATACCTTGCTCCCCTGGCGGACCGCCCTTGCAAACGTCGAACTCGGCATGGAAATCAGGAACCTTCCGAGACAAGAACGGCGGTTACGGGCGCTCTCGCTCATGCAGCAGGCAGAGTTGAGCGGCTTTGAAGACGCCTACCCCTATCAACTCTCCGGGGGAATGCGCAAGCGCGTCGATATCATAAAAATTCTGGCTCTTGAGCCGGAGATCATTTTCATGGATGAGCCGTTTGCCTCCCTTGATGTCTTCACGAGGGAGATGCTGCAGAATTATATCCTGACGTTATGGCAGACGACCAAACGGACCATCCTCTTTATCACCCATGACCTGACGGAAGCGATCTTGCTTGCGGATCGGGTGGTCATCCTGACCAGGCGTCCGGCGCGGGTCAAATCGGAGCATGTCATTGATCTACCGCGGCCGCGATCAGCGGCGGCATTACGGTTCGATCCGCATTTCATCGAGTTGCATCGACGGATCTGGGATGATCTCAAGGACGAGGTCGATCTGCAGGTACTCCAATGAACCGCAACGGCACCAACGGGTTGACCGGGTTCCACTATCTGGTCATGCGCACCACGCTGTTTGTGCTGATCCTGCTGGTGTGGGAAGCCCTTGCCCGGACCGGGGTCATCAATCCGTTCTACAGCAGCCAGCCCAGCCGTATTCTGCTTGATCTGCCTGATTTTTATCACAACGGCGATCTGGTCAAACACACCAGCGTGACGTTGCGTGAGGCACTTTGGGGATTGGCTTTCGGGACAATCGCCGGAATCATCGTCGCCTTTATTCTCGGTCTCATCGATATGCTCGGCAAGGTGCTTGAGCCGCTGGTCACGGCACTCTACGGGATACCGAAACTTGCGCTGGCACCGATATTTGTGCTCTGGTTCGGTCTCGGGATCGAGTCGAAGGTGATCATGTCCGGCCTGCTCGTATTCTTCCTCGTCTTTTTCAGCACCTATGGCGGCATCAAGAGTGTCGATCGGAATATTCTCACCGCTGTTCGGCTGATGGGAGCAAACCGGCTGCAACTGATCCAGAAGGTTATCCTGCCCGCCTCGGTTCCCTGGATTCTCGCCGGGGTCCGCGGCGGTCTCGGAGCTTCGTTGATCGGCGCAATCGTCGGCGAATATATGGGGGCAAGCGCTGGGCTGGGGTGGATGATCTCGTATGCCACCTCGTTCTTCCAGGTGGATCGTGTCATGTCCTGTATCTTTATCCTGTTTTTCACCGGCATCGTCTTCAACACGTTGCTGAAATACTTTGAGCGGGTCTTGCTCAAATGGAGACCGCCGCTGGACTATGGGGGGACCCTTTGAGTTGTGGACGATAGCCACGATAGTACATTTTTCACCACATGAACGGAGGACGTGCAGATGAGAGAAAAACGGTTGTTTCCGATGGTTCTGGGCCTGCTGCTGATGGCTCTGGTTGTTCCTGGTGGGGTGAGCGCGCAGACCGCCGAGGAGGCGCTGACCAAGGTCGTTGTTGCCGAATTGCGCAGCGAGTTCTGGTTGCCGGCGTACCTTGCCGAAACCCTTGGCTATTACAAGGAAGAAGGGCTTGCGGTCGAATTTGTCACCACCAAGGACGGCCCCGTTGCGTTCCAGGGGATGCATGCCGGGAGCGCCCATTTTACGATGCTGAGCACGGAACCGGTATTCCGGGCTCAGGCACTCGGCCTGCAGTCGACCATCATCATGTCGACCCTGACGAATAAACCGTATATGTTGATCAGCGCTCCGGATATCACGAGCGTCGACCAATTGAAGGGAAAAACCATCTTTGCCGGCGCCCCCGGTTCCGCGCCGCACTCGTTTGCTCTGTCCATCCTTGAAAAAGCGGGACTGTCGGGTACCGATGTAACGTGGGCGCAGATGGAATACGGCGCTTCTCTCGGGGCAATGGAAAAAGGCCATATCGATGCGAGCTATATGCGCTCAACCGTCAAGGACAAGGTCGCCGCAATCGGCGCCAATGTTCTCGTGGACGTTTCCGATCCGGTGGCCCACCAGGAAATTTACGGAACGCCCCGGTATGAGTCGACGATTATTGTCGGTACGAAGAAATTCGTTGATGAGAATCCCGAGACCGTACAGAAATTCGCCAATGCGGTGATCCGCGCGATGATCTGGCTGAACCAGGCAAGCGATGAGGAGGCTGCCGCCACGGTGCAACCGCTCTTTCAGGGGGCCAACCTGACCCCGCAGGCTATCGGTTTTCTGCGGCCGTCACTGTCGGTTGATGGTCTGATCACCGAGGAAGGCCATGATACGATCGTATCATTTTGTCTGGAAGAGAAGATCATCGACCGGCCCTTGCCGTTTGCTGAGGTCTATGATCTGTCATTTGTGCGCAACGCCTACAACAAATACCAATGACCGCCACTGATTGACAGGGGTACTGAAGATCTCAACCAATAGACAAATCGATGAAACGGAACAAGAAAATTGCCGTTCTGGCCCATTGTCTGCTCAACGTCAACGCCAAGGTTGCCGGTCTGGCCTTGTATGAAGGCGTGCACCGGGAGGTGGTTCTGCCCCTGATCCAGTCCGGGGTCGGAATCATCCAGTTGCCGTGCCCGGAAACCAGTTATCTGGGGCTCCAGCGGTGGGGCATGTCGAAAAATCAGTACGACACGCCGTTTTACCGGGCACATTGCCGGACATTGCTGATCCCGACCGTGGAACAGATCCAGGAGTATCTGGCGAACGGCTACGAAATCGAGGCAGTTTTCGGCGTCGACGGCAGCCCCAGTTGCGGGGTGCAGTATCATGGCTTCGGCTATCGGGGCGGCATGATTGATGGGGCCGAAGCGCAAAAGACATTGCTTCATGAAGCTTCGGGAAGCGGGGTCTATTTTGATGAGCTGAAACGGCTGCTTGCTGAAAAAGGGTTGCAGATCAAACTGTGTTCGGTGAGCGAAAAGAAACCGCTCGGAGATTAGGCAGGACCATCAATAACGACGGAACGGCTCAGGGGACGATGGCAGCACCGTCGCCTGAGCCGTAGTGTTGTCAAATCAACTGCCTGCAAGAAGTCATTTTTTTTTGCTTTGACATTTACCAGGTGCTCTTTGGTGATCCCGGGCACCCCGTCCCGCTCTTTCCATCGACTCAGATTCCAGGCGTTTTCCAGGCCTCCTATCATGGCCCGGTGGCGGGCCGCCTCGGCGCGACGATCAACTCGCTTTGCTGAAAAAACTTATCTTGATCGCCCGCAGCAGGAAAAAGAGCAGGGCGATGGCGCCGACCGAAAAGATCATGTCCGGAACCATACGCATAAAGCTCAAGGTGCGAATTACTTCGCCGGAAGCGATTTCCGGGCTGCGTGCATACCACAATCCATCCCGGACGGCAAAGTAGAACTGGTAAAAACCAGACGGAATCAGGCTGAATACGGCCATCGCCGCCAACCCGCCGTTCAGCCCCCAGAAACTTACCTTCAGCAGCTGGTCGGACCAGGAAGCCCGGGTGACGATATGACGCACCGAAAAGAGCAGCAGGGAGATGGCCAGCATGCCGTAGACCCCGAACAACGCGGTGTGTGAGTGGATCGGAGTGGTGTTGATACCCTGGGCGTAGTAGAGCACGATCGGCGGGTTGATCAGGAAGCCGAACACTCCGGCGCCGACCAGGTTCCAGAACGCCACCGAGACGAAGAAGTAAATCGGCCAGCGGTAGGCGAAGTCTTCGCCGCCGGCTTCGATCACCCGCAGGTTATGGGCCGCCTCGAAACCGAGCAGCGACAACGGGACGACCTCCAGGGCGGAGAAGACGGCGCCCAGCGCGATAATGGCGGTCGGCGTGCCTGACCAGTAGAGATGGTGAAAGGTGCCGATAACGCCGCTGCCGAGGTAGAGGAAGATCGTGAAGTAGACGGCGGTCAGCGCAAACTTCCGGCTTACCGCTCCGATATGGGAGAGCAGGAAGGCCATGACCACGGTGGCAAAGACCTCGAAAAAGCCCTCGACCCACAGGTGGACCACCCACCAGCGCCAGTATTCGGCATCGGAGAGGTGGCTGCCTTTGCCGTAGAGCAGGCCGGCCATATAGAAAAGCGGGATACTGATCGAGGCATAGAGCAGCATATGGGTCAGGCCGCCGTTGTCTTCTTCGCCTTGCAGCGCCGGGCGGATTGAGCGCCAGACGAGTACCAGCCAGATAAGCATGCCGACGATCAAGAGCAGCTGCCAGAGCCGGCCCAACTCGATGTATTCGTAGCCCTGATGGCCGAGAAAGAAGCCGTCGCCTTCAAAGAAGCCGGCGATCGAAGTCCAGGTGCCGGTCAGCGTCCCGACGACGACTACCACCAGCGCGCCGAACAGGGTCAGTACCCAGCCGGCCTGGCCATGCGGCTCGCGGCCGACGAAGGGGCCGATGAACAGCCCGGCGGCAAGAAAGCAGGTGGCGATGAAGAAGATCGAGAGCTGGATATGCCAGGTACGCACCGCCGCGTACGGCAGAATGGTGTTGATCGGGATGCCGAAAAATGCGTCGCCTTCCACCGTATAATGAGCGGTCAGCGCGCCCATGCCGATCTGGATGACGAACAGGGCAATGGCGGTGACGAAGAAGATCAGAGTCGCCTTCTGGCTCGGAGTCGGCTGCGGCTCGGCGAATTCGCGCTTGAGATCGCTCGCGTAATCGTCCTGGCCGACATAGCGCTGATAGACAAACAGCGCCGCGGCGATGCCGAAAATAAGCAGCACTACGCTGACGATGGACCAGATCAAAAAGCCGGGCAGCGGCTCGTTGCCGACCAGCGGGTCATACGGCTAGTTGGTGGTGTAGGTGTGTTCGGCATCGAGGCGTTGGGTTCCGGCGGCCCAGGCGAGCCAGGTGAAGAACCCGGTGACGAGACGCCCCTGTTCGGCGGTCCTGACGATGCCGGGTTGCAGACCCATCCGCTCGTTGCCGGTGGTGAACAGATCGGTGTAATAGTCGGTCAGCACGGCAAGCGCTTCGGCCTGATATTCGGTGAAGCGCAGAACACCGGTGGCAGGGTCGTAACGGTTGGTTTTGATCTCAGCTGTGACGAGGCTCTGCAGACGAAGCCGTTCCTGCGGGTCAAGGCTCGCGTAGTTCTCCTGGCTGAAAATGCCGGCCGCCTCGGAATCGAGTCCGTGGTGGCGGGCGGCCAGGTAAAGTCCCATGCGGTGCAGGTAATCGGCCGACCAGTCAGGAGCGAGGTAGGAGCCGTGGCCCCAGATGGTGCCGATATGCTGGCCGCCGCGGCTGAAATAGTAATTCTGCCCGTCGATGATATCGTCCCCGGTGAGCAGCAACTCGCCGGCGGGTCCGACAAACTGGGCGGGGATCGGCGGCTTTTCCCGGTTGATCAGGTAGCCGCCGAAGATGAGGACGCCGAAGGTCAGGGCGAGGCAGAACAGAAAAATCGCTTTGATCCTGGGTGATATCATGGCAATACCCTCCATTAAGCTGATGGTTTTCAAACAAACGATTTTGTTGCACTGCTCCGCCGCCAATGGCACGTTTTGCCGGGCAGCTGTTCGGCAACCAGCGTCATTGACAGCGGTGAAGCTGTTTTTTGGGGGGCACTGTTTTCCAGACAGAACCTCCTTATCTGTTTGTGGTTGAGTTTCCCTTGATCGTTGGCTTCAGATCCGGAGAGCATGACGCGACGGAGCCCTGTCATGTTGTCATGATAGAACGAAAAGTCCGTCGGGAAATTGACTCAGGTCAAATGAGGTCCTGTTTGACCTGAATGAAGAAAAAACATGGTATTGCAGCAGTCTTGGCGGCCACTGCCGGAAGAGATCATGCGGGCCGGTCACCGCATCACCGGGAAATATGCTCCGGTGATGCGGTGACCGGCAAAATGAGGCTATTGCGGCGGCGCCGGGACCAGGCGCTTGTTGCCGTCCCAGACCTGCGCCGCTTTCGGCATCAGCGGAATGTATTGAAACCAGGCATGGCTTTCCATATGTTCTTGATCCATCTGCAGTTCGCGACTGTGATAGAGGATCGGCGGTACCAGTTCCTTGATGTCGCCGGCGAGGTAGTCGGCGGTGGTGAATTGTGCCGCCCTGATCGCGGTGTCGATGGCCTTCTGGCTGTATTGCTGGGAGAGTGCCAGTGTCTCCAGGGCCTTGGTCGGATTGTGAAAGCCCACCGAGTTTTCGGCTGAAACCAGATCCCAGAAGAATTGGCCCTTCCGGCACATTTCCTTGGCCTCGATCAGCAACGCGTCATAGTCGGCCGGTTTGACGCCGGCGTATTCGCGGGCCAGACGGATCGCTTCATGGGCTTTTACCGAGATATCCTGGGCGGTCAGCAATTGCCGCCAGACCTTATCCTGGGTGTCGACAACACGCTCAACCAGGTAGCTTGGGGTTTTATCGGTGTGGCATTGCCGGCAGGCCTTCAGGTCAGGGTCCTTGAGCGGCGATGTCCAGTGATGGCCGGAGATCTTCTTCTTGCCGTCCATCCGGATATAACTCATATGGCAGTCGGCGCATGACACGCCGGCCGCCCCGTGGACGCCGTTGTGCCAGGTCTCGTATTCCGGGTGCTGGGCCTTGAGCATCGGGGTCTGCGAGACCGGGTGGACCCAGTCGACGAACTTGCCTTCAAAGCCCGGCGTGGTCGTGTCGCCATGGGTATCGTAATAGGCGTAGACCTGTTCCGGGTCGAGTCCCTGCGACCATGGGAAGACCGGCTTTTTGGCCGGACCGAAGCCTTTGTCCTGGAAATAATATTCCACATGGCACTGGCCGCAGACCAGAGCCCGCTGTTCGTTGCGGGGCAGGGTCGCAAAATCCTTGCCCTGCTCCTCGAGATGTGCTTTGAGCGGCACCGAGTAGAGGCGCAGCTCCATGTTCGTCGGGTTATGGCAGTTGGCGCAGCCGATGGTATGCTCGTGGATGTCCACCGACTCGCGGAACTGGTTGAAATCCTTGGCCCAGAACTCATCGCCGTATTCTGCGACCCACTCGTTCATCTTCGGCGTTTTGCAGTTCCAGCAGGTGGAGGGCAGACCGGCCTGCTCGTCGTAGCGGTTAAGCCGGTCGATATCGAGGATGTCCTCCATTGCGTAGGTATGGCCGCGTGCCGCCCGGTACTCGTAGCTGAACGGATAGCCGAGCCAGAGGTTCTTCAGGTACGGCTGGGCGTGTTTGTAGCCTTCCGGCAGCGGATTGACGTTGTCATGCTTGTTATAGGCGATCGATCCGCCGTATTCGGTCATGATCTCCGACTCGTTGTTGCGCAGGTAGGTCTCGTAATGGAGCGGGAATTCCTTTTGGAAGGCGGAATTGCGGATCTCTTTTTCGTTCAGCTTGGTTTTGAAGGTCGGCGTATTCGGGTCGGATGAATCGCTCGAGCAGCCGGCCAGCAGCAGAACCAAGCCGGTGATCAGGACTGTCAATAGGGGTTGTTTATCAGGCATCGGCGGCACTCCTTTTGGCGACGGGAATTTTCGGTGTATGGGGCACGTGACGATGGCAGTCGGTGCAATAAGCCTTGCTCATCATGTTGACGGTGCTGACGGTGGCCTGATGGCAACGCTGGCAATTGTTCTGGATGACCTGCAATGTCTCATCGCCGGCATGAATCAGATCCGGAACGGATTTGGAGACGGTGGCGATGATATCCCGGGTGCCTTCCCGGGCCTTGAACGGAAATTTGGCGAGCAGGTTGTGTGGTGCGTGGCATTCGTTGCATGCCAGTTCGGCATGAACGCTGCGCCGGTGGGTCAGGGCGGCTTCGTCCATAGAGTGACAGCTGCCGCAAAACATCGCCTGATCGGTGACGGTAGTGGCGACCGCCACTCCGGTAATCACGATCATGCCGGCAAGAAACGACAGCAGCACAGAGCGCCAGCCTCGCTTAGGTGGCTTATCCGTTTTTCGCATGTGTCCTCCTTATAAGATATGGTTGGCAGACTCCTGGTTGAGCCGGCCAACTCGTCGATGTATCGTAACGATCACCTGGTTCCCTATCAACGTATCGTCGCTGCCCCGCAGCTTTTCTTGATGTTCACGTCTGCCACAAAACGGCCTTCACGAGGCCGGAATAGGCGGAATAAGTGTTTTGTTCGAGGGAGCACTGCTGTTGCCTGAGTTTTCATTCCGAGAATCTGTCGGTGGATCGTAAAGCTGGGAGGTGGCGGCAGCGAGCCCTCCTCCCAGCATTATGAAGTTTACCGGTCAGCCGGTGGAACGGTCGATCAGGCGCCGGCCATCATCGCGGCGATGTCGTCTTGTACCGTGCCGATCGGTCTGATGTCGAATTTCTCCACCAGTACCTTGGCCACGTTCGGCGACAGGAAGCCCGGCAGGGTCGGGCCGAGCCGGATGCCCTTGACCCCGAGGGCAAGCAGGGCCAGCAGGACGGCTACCGCCTTCTGCTCATACCAGGCGATGTCGTAGGATACCGGCAGTTCGTTGATGTCGGCCAGGCCGAAAACCTCCTTGAGTTTGAGCGCGATGACTGCCAGCGAATAGGAATCGTTGCACTGACCGGCATCGAGCACCCGCGGGATACCGCCGATATCGCCGAGGTTGAGCTTGTTGTATCGGTATTTCGCGCAACCGGCAGTCAGGATGACGGTGTCTTTCGGCAGGTTTTCGGCCACCTCGGTGTAATAGCCGCGCGATTTCTGGCGGCCGTCGCAGCCGGCCATGACCACGAAGCGCTTGATGGCTCCCGACTTGACCGCTTCAACCACCTTGTCGGCCAGGGCCAGGACCTGGTTATGGGCAAAGCCGCCGACGATGGTCCCGCGCTCCAGTTCCGTGGGCGGTTTGCAGGCCTTTGCCTGCTGAATCATTGCCGAGAAATCCTTGGCGCCGCCGGTCGGTCGGTCGGCTATGTGTTGTGCTCCCGGATAGCTGACGATCCCGGTTGTGTAGAGGCGATCCAGATAGGTGCTGTCTTTGCGTAGCGGCACAAGGCAGTTGGTGGTCAGCAGGAGCGGGCCGTTGAACGACTCGAATTCGCTCACCTGTTGCCACCAGGAACCGCCGTAGTTGCCGATGAAATGCGGATACTTCTTGAAGGCCGGGTAGTAGTTGGCCGGCAGCATCTCGCCGTGGGTATAGACATCGACGCCGGTGCCTTGCGTCTGCTTGAGCAGTTCGTCCATATCTTTGAGGTCGTGGCCGCTGATCAGGATGCCGGGATTGGTGCCGACGCCGATATTGACCTCGCTGATCTCGGGATGGCCGTAGGTGGCGGTGTTGGCTTCATCGAGCAGGGCCATCGTAGTAACCGCGGTTTCTCCAGCCTTCATTACCAGGGCGATCATCTCGTCCACCGAGAGTTCCTTGGTGGTGGAAGCGAGTGCCTCGAACATGAAATCGTCGATTTCCGGCTTGCGGTAGCCGAGGACCGCGGCATGCTCGGCATAGGCGGCAATGCCCTTGAGGCCGATGACCAGCATCTCCCGCAACGACCGGACATCTTCATCGGCGGTGGATTGCACGCCCACCGATC
>CAZSOA010000063.1:0-15975 GCA_964608305.1 uncultured Desulfofustis sp.
ATCGAGCGGGCGCCGCAGCACGTTTTTCAGATTTTGACCAAGCGTTCGCGCAGAATGCGCGACTATTTTCAGGACCGGCAGGTGCCGGGCCAGGTGTGGCTGGGGGTGACCGTTGAGAACCGGCGTCACGGCGTGCCGCGGATCGATGACCTGCGGCGGATCCCGAGGGCCGTGAAGTTTCTTTCCTGTGAACCGCTGCTCGAGGATCTCGGGCGGCTCGAACTGGGCGGTATCGATTGGGTGATCGTCGGCGGCGAAAGTGGGCCGAAAGCGCGGCCGATGCGGCCCGAGTGGGTGGAGTCGATCCGCGTCCAATGCGGCGCGGCCGGCGCGGCCTTCTTCTTCAAGCAATGGGGCATGTGGGGTGCCGATGGCGTCAAGCGGTCCAAGAAGGCCAATGGCCGACTGCTTGCCGGCAGGACCTGGAGCGAATACCCGACCGCCGTTATCGCCGCGCCTTGCTGAGGATGGCGCCGGCGAGTTTCTTGGCCAGGCCGATGGCCTTCGGCGAATCGTTCGAAAGACAGAAAAACAGGGAATAGAGTTGCGGCCCTTTCTTCGGTAGCCGCAACGGTTTGTCGACGAACGGAAAGCAGTCGGCCAGGCGGTTTTTTACCCACTCCTCGATCTGTTTGACATTCAAGGTGCGGGTGTGCGTTTCGATTTCAAAGAGCAACCCCTGCTTTTTTTGCTTTCGATAAAACGCTTCCTCCCATTCGTTCGTGCCGAATAAGCGGGTCAGGCGTTCTTTCTTGTATTGTTCCATTTTGTTGTAGTCCTTGCTGGCCTGCCGGACGACACCGAATAAAGAAAAGAGAAACCATACGTCAAGCGACCTGGTCGACGCTACGGCCTCCAGCGTTTCCCAATCTATTTCGAGGCCATAGGGATCAAGGAAAACCACGCCACGGTGCCCTCCTCTGCTCCAACAGCTGTTCGCCGATAATTCCTTGAGGAGTTGGTTGGCGTCCCCGCACTCGACCTTGACCGAGCGGCCGGGGAATTGTTCGACCAGTTGATTCAAGGATTGGCAGTGTTTGGGATTCTTATCGATGAACAGATAGTGATCGAAGGGCGGTTCGGTCTGCAGCGCGATCTTGGCCGATCCGTCTTTGGTGATAACCTCCGCATCGATGCCCAGGAGCGGTTGGGCTCTTTGTATTTCGCTGCGCTCTCCTGAGCCGGCGCAGGCATCGATATAGAACAGGACGAAATCCTGGTTTTTCATTGCTGTGGTAAATGCCCCCAGGTATGCCCTGAGCACCTCCAGCTTGACCTCCGTCCAGAAGCCGCCGAAGTAGTGTCCGTCCATCATCATCTCCTCTTGTTCCAATCCGTGATCATGGCGAACGGTAAAGCCGCCCCGCCCCTGGGCCGGCCGTCTTTACCGTCAATGAGAAACGCAGCAACAACAGACCATCAACCTTGCGAGTTGTCGGCCAGTCCCGAGTGATCAGCGCCAAGGAGGAGCAGGCCCAAGGGGTGCCGGTGTGCCCCCTCCTTATCTCCCGCGCCCCCCGCCCCTTGGGGACTGTCGACCGCCGAAGTCTCTGCTTGCCCAAGACTGCACGGAACAACAGAAAAGTGCAGGCCTGACGGCCTGACAATAATCAGATCCCGTTTGACCCGCGAGAGTTTGAAAGATTCGTCCAATATTTCAACCGAAAGAGTTGTCTCGTGTTTCCGGGGTGTTGCGGGTCCTTCCCAACCCTGAAAGCACCAGGGGTCGCGGCACCGCGATTGCTCCCTACATATCCGATTTAATTCATGTTTCAAAATATCTGCCGATATCGAATGGTTGCTGCTATTCGATGAGATATAGCCTTGGCGACCGTGGCTGCCGTCTTCCGGCCGGTTTGTTTTGTCCGGCTGACAGTTTGGGATGGGTTGGTTCTTGGAGTGGATGATTACGAGATTTGTTGGCGCCTCAATACAAGGGGGGCGCGGCGGCGAGGGGCGCGGGGGATTAATTTGCTTCGCCGAGATGAGATAGTTTGTCCGCATACTCAACCTTTGAGTCGTCGAATATATGTGTGTAGCGCATGACCATCTGCAATGTTGAATGACCAAGAATGTCGGCGATGATGCGAATATCAGTACCCTGCCGCAGAAGATGGCTGGCGGCCGTATGCCGGAGATCGTGCGGCCGGAAGCTGGCGATCGGCTGAAAGTCCGGATGTGCTGTGCGGTATTTTTCGTTTCTGTTGTAGTCTCGGTCGATGCGCTTGATCAGATTTTTCCAGCAGTCACGGAATATGCAGCCGGGTCGCAGCATGATGGAGCGTGACAAGCGGTGATTCGATTTCAAGAAGATATGCCCGTCTGGCTCGGCATCGATGTTTTGTAGTGCATTGAGGATTTGGTGTGAGAGGCCGACGGTTCGCGGTCGCTTTGTTTTCGTCTCGCGAATTGTCACCAGGCGTCGATCAAGGTCGATGTCGTTGACGGTTAGGCGAGCTGCTTCACCCGTGCGCATGCCGGTGTGCAGCAGTAATAGTACGAATGGATAGAATTTGGGGTTCTGCGACTTTTTCGCTTCGGCGACAATAATGGCCGCCTCTGTTTCACTCAGGAACCGGAAACGGTCGTTTTGGGCAGGTATGCGGTCAATGCCGTCGACAGGGTTTGTAACGGGCAGGCTTTTTGCGGATCTGATAGTGCGGAACATTCTCGATAGCAGGGCCAGCTCCTGTCGAACAGCAGACGTTGACGCACCTTCGTTGAGCCTGGATATTTGATAGGTTGCGACCGCCGAGGCATCGATACTTGATAGAGGTATTTCCTTGCCGAGGAGGCGCTGCAGGTTCGCTCCGCTGTAGATCTCGCGGTCCAGCGTTGTTGCCTTCTTTTTGAGGATCTTCTCGCTGTGTTCACGGAAAAACGAGAGGGCATCCTGCAGCGATACCAGGTCTGCTAATCGAGGGTCCTGGTGTTGTTTCATACTGATCAGCCGGTACTGCTGCGCTTTCCACGCCGCTGCCTCGCCTTTTGTCGGGAAGGTTTTTGTCAGCGGTTTCAGACGGTACGGACCTTTTCGAATAATGGCGGTATAGGTGGTGCTTTTTTTTCGGTGATTGGTAATAATGCTCATCGATTTTTTGGAGTTTGGTTGGTACTGGAAAAATCAGTACACAAATCCATACACAAAAAACTAACAAGAGGCAACAAAACACCACAAGAAACCACAAGCCGATTGTTTGTGTATCGATGAAATCGGCGATCAGGTGTCGTGAAAAATCAAGGAAAACAAGCTGAAACTGAATGGCGGAAGTGCATGGGAATCGAACCCACCCAGCAGGCTATCAACCCGCTACACCGGATTTGAAGTCCGGGAGGGCCACCAGTGCCCTATCCACTTCCGCAGCAACCAAACGAGCGGCAAAGAAACATGCAAATTAATTAATATTGACCGAGAAAGCAACTTAATATTATAGTGCCCGGGTTATAGTTGTCTTCAGAACCTCAATCCTATTGCGTCGCCGTCCGCTTGTTCTATGCAGTGTGAAAGACTCATTAAGCTGGTAAAAACGTGGTACCTCCACGTCAAGGAAGAGACCATGGCGCCTGCCCGCATGGTCCAGTTCATCAAGCAGCACGCCGCCTCCTGCCCGGTCTGCAAGGATGACCCGGATATTCAAGACGAGATTGAAAAGATCACGGAAATCATCCTGCCCGAATCGAAGATCCCGAAAGCCGTCCGCATGAAACAGGAACTCGACGACGAAGACGACTTCAGCGACGATGACAATGAAGATGAAGATGAATCTTCAAACGACGATGAAGATGACGACGAAACCACCGATGACGACAGCGACCTCGAAGATGACGAGTTCAGCGAAGACGAAGAGTCGCTGAAAGACGAAGATGAGGACGACTTCTGATCACCTTGTTTCCGATCAACCGTGCTCGTTCGTTCCCGTTCTTACCATCGCATGGTCGGCAACCGCATCGCCAGAATCGCGGCGCAGCCGGCTATCGCCCCCGCCAGCAGAAAGCTCAATGAAAAGCCCCCGCTTGTTTCGGCAAGCAGCCCTGCGACATAGGGCCCGATAATCTGGCCGATACCGAAGATAAAAGTGACAAAACCAAATACTGCGGCGGTTCGCTCCGGACCGGCGAAGTCCCCGATCAGCGCGGCCATGATGGGTGGAATACTCCAGGCGACGAGACCAAAACAAACGATTGACAGGTAAATACTCCACTGCGGCAACAATGCAATTGCCGAGAAGTACGCCGTTGCCTGAATGCAGAAAACGACGGTCAGACCGATCCTTCGGCCGAAACGGTCGGACAGGCTGCCGAAAATCGGTCCTGAGCCAAGGCTGAGCAGGCCGACCACAGACCAGAGCAGACCGGCCTGCGCCTCGGTGAAACCGCGCTCCTGCACCAGAGAGGTAACAAAGAACGTAAGGTAGATCACGTACGTACAGCCAAAAAGAAAATAGAGTGCGGCACAGTGCAGCACCAGTCGGCGCCGCTCCCGGTCATCAGCCCCCTGGTTCCAGTCGACCGCTGCCCGGGGCGTCATGGTCGAACGCCAACCGTCGGCAGGTCGGTTTCGGATACATCCGCCGCAGACCGCCGCCATGGTGAGCACGACCCCTCCCAAAACCAGCCAGCTCATTCGCCAGCCATGAGCGGTGGCATTGAGCACCGGCACCAGATGACCGGCCATGATGATGCCAAGACCGTTGCCGATAACGACCATCCCCGAGGCCCTTCCCCGAACAGCGGGTTCAAACCAGACAGCGATCAATGCCATGATCGGCACATTGGCCAGGGCACTGCCGACTCCGGTAAGGCAATAGAAGAACATGATCAAACCGACCCGTTCCGTCAGACCGACGAGCAGCATCGACAATGCGACAAGCACCAGCGCCAAGGCGATCACCAGGCGCATGCCGAACAATCGGGTCAGTTTTCCGCAGAGCAGGACCGCACCCAGATAACCGCAGAAGTTCAAGGTGCCGATAAAGCCCATCTGGGCATAGGAGAGCTGCAGCGCTTCGCCCATGGCCGGCAACATCATGCCCAGGGCGAATCGGCCGATACCAAGGGCGGCAAACAGACCGCAGATGCCGGCGAAGATGATCACGATCCGATAGGGATCACGGCCGGTTATCGTCGGGCTCTGATCGTTGCTTGTCATCATCAAACAAGAAGAGCAGGAACAGCGGCCGTTGCTGCAGCGTGCCGCCGGGCAGGCCGCTCAGCGCCGATCACGAGGGAGACGGCGCAACGGGCACGGAGGGAAAAACCGGTTGAGTTTTCAACGGAGCCGCACCATAGTGAGTCAACCACCACCAGGAACTGTAGTACCGGATACCGGAGGAATGCCATGGCCGACCGATTTAATCCATTTGAAGACCGCCTGAGCAGAGATATTCGCAACGATCTGTCAGCGGCACTGCCCGAGGTGCTCAACCGGCGCTCGACAGAGCCGGCCGTCGTGGCGGCGGCTCCCTATCTGACGCCTGAACCGGCAGTTCATTATCGCCTCTATATCGACCAGCGCCTGGCAGCCTATGAGCGGGCCATCGCCGAGACGCCGGTGCCACCGCCGACAGAGATCATGATTACGGCGGCCATGCTCTGGGACCTGGGACTGTATTTCGAGGTCCACGAGGTCCTCGAACCACATTGGATGCGGGCTGTCGACGAACGCAAGCGCTTGCTGCAAGCCCTGATCCGCGCCGCCGGGGTCTACGTCTATCGGGAGGCAGGTTATCCGCAGCGGGCCGCGAAAATCGCCGCCAAGGCGCAGCCGGTGCTGCAGCACCTCCGCACTATGGTTCCGGCAGCAATCGACATCGACTCGCTGATCAGGGCCCTCGGCCCACCGGTTACCGCCCCGCCCATTTTGATCCGGTGACCCGGTGAACCAGGACACCGAATCAAAACCGATCACGATTCGTTATGCCGCCAGCATCTCTTCGATTCGGCGCCGAATCCCGGCAGCGTCATAGCCCTGGTAGCTGATCTGCTCACCAAGTCCGCCGCGCCCCTCCCTGATGGTACCCAGCCGCCCAAATTTCGGCGCAAACCCATGCTCCAGCAACCAGGTCCCATAGCGGCTGCCGAGGCCGGTTTTGAGGTTCTGGCTCTCAACAACCAGCACCAACGGGCTTGATCCGGCAAGCGTTAACGTGTCTGCATCAATCACGTTCAGCGTCGGTTTGTTGATCAGGCCGATGGCGATGCCGTCCTGCCGAAGACGCTCGACAGCATCGAGACAGCGGTAGAGCATCTCCCCGTAGGAGACGATATACCCGGCGTCACCGGTGCGGATCACCTCGTCCTTGCCCGGCACAAACCGATAGCCGTCACCGAATTGTCTGGTTCCATCGGGCTTGAGAATGAACGGGGTCGCGGAGCGGGTCGAAAAAATGAAACGCAGCCCGGAATCGTTGAAGACCTGCGGCAGCATCGCCTGCAGTTGCAGGGTATCGGCGGGGAAATAGAGTCTGGTTGCATCGTCCTCGGCAAGACCGTTATCGGCAAAAAAGGTGTTGATGCCGAAATGACAGGTGTTGTCCGCCATATCGTCGACTCCGGCATGAGAGAAATGGGCCAGGACATTGGCCCGATTCAACCGGGCCATGGTTATTTCCGACACCACCATCTCGAGAAATGCGGAGAACGTGCCGAAGATCCCCTGTCGACCAGGCTCCGAGCCGAATCCGGCGGCCACCGAAAAATTATTGCGCTCCATGATCCCGCCATGCACATAGACCGCCGGGTGACGCTTGCGGATGTGGTGGAGCCCGCACGAACCCTCGAGATCGGAATCGACGACCAGCACCGTGGCCGCCGGGTCCTCTACGCCATCAAGCAGATCGCAGATGATTTTGCCGAACTCGTCGCGGCATTTTCCGGTCTCCGGTGTACTGCCGAGAAAACGGTTCTGCTGCTTGTCGACCGCTGTTTCCTTCAGCATCCGCACCGCCGCATCGAGCCCCCTGGCCTCGAGGTAGTCGATGGCAAACGGCACCGGAATAACATCGTGCCCCTTCGGCAGGCCCTCGATGCCGGGAACTCCGGGAGCCATTTTGCGTTTGCAGACGACGGCAACCGGGCCGTCCGTCGTCAGCAGCCGTTGAATTTCGACATAGAGCGCGTCCAGATCCTCGCCGTCGACCTCGCTGACGGCAAGACCGTGGCCGGTCAGGGTCTTCGCGACATCGAATCCTTTCATGTAGTCGCTCGGATGACCGGCGATGGTGACATCGTTATCATCAAGAATCAGCTTCACATTGAGCTGTCGCGCCACCGCGTAGCGGGCGGCTTCAGCATCACCGCCTTCCTGCTGCGAGCCGTCGCTGCCGAACAGAACGACAAGTCGGTTGTGGTCGGCTTCAGCGACACCATTCACATAACTCCAGAGATGGCCGAGCCGGCCGGAGCTGAAAAAGATACCGGCTTCTTCGTCTCGTTCCGGATGGCCGTAAAGCCCCTTGCCGAACTCCCGATAGTGCAGCAGATCGGCGAACTGCTTCTGGCCGTTGAGCGCCGCCATCAGGTACTGGATCGCGACCCGATGGCCCGCCTCGTCGAAATAAACGGGAAACAGGCGCGGCTCTGCCTTCATGAACGCATCGATGATCAACATCTCAGGAACGATGTCGTAGGCGCCGCCGGTATGCCCGCCCAGCCCTTTGACATTTGCCAGAGCGGTGAAAAAGATCAGACTGTCGCGCACCAGAGCGATATTGGCCTGCAGATCCGTCCGCTGTTCTGCGGTCATCGCCGTTTGTTCGAGCGTGAAACGAAGTTGTTTGTAGCCACTGAAATCTATCGGGAATGCCATGCGCCCCTCCTCAAGGATAGGAATCGATAAAGTGAACTCGCGGAGTACCATGCGATCGTTGGCGGTATCGGCTGGACAAACCAACACCGCTATCGGGAGGGGCCTTTGCTGTTCCGGCTGCGCACGAACAGGCACCCCTGAAAAAGGTCTACTTTATTCGAGATGCGTGACAAAAACCATGCTTTTTTCCGGCGCGGCGCCACACTGTGCGGGCTGCAAATCCCGCCTGGACAGCGCGTCCGTCTGACGGCGCGCCGGCCGCCAGGCACACACGCCGGCTGTCGATCGACGAACCGGACAGCGGAATTCTTTCAGGGCCCCTTTCAGCCTGACTGATCGGGCGGCGGCCCAAATCCGCCGCCGCCCGGGGTCTCTATCACGAACAGGTCTCCCGGCTGCATGGCGATCTCGTCGTTCCCCTGCAACTCGATGCGGCGGCCATCACTTCTGATCGCATAATTCCGGCCTCGAGCACCATCGTTGCCGCCGGCCAAACCGTACGGCGCGATCTCGCGATGCGACGAGAGGATGGTGGCGGTCATCGGTTCAAGAAAGCGCAGGGCGCGAATCACCCCGTCACCACCGTTATACCGCCCCCGTCCTCCGGAACCGGTTCTGATCGAAAACGATTCGAGCCGCACCGGAAACCGCCACTCCACCACCTCCGGATCGGTCATCCGGGTGTTCGTCATATGGCTGTGAACGGCACTCGTTCCCGGATGATCCGGGCCGGCACCGGTTCCGCCGCAGATCGTTTCGTAGTTCTGGTAGGTCTCGTTGCCGTAAACGAAATTGTTCATCGTACCCTGAGAGGCGGCCAACAGGCCGAGCGCACCGAACAGCGTATCGGTGATCGCCTGCGAGACTTCGGTATTCCCGGAGATGACCGCCGCCGGATAGACCGGGCTGATCATAGTTCCGTCCGGCACGACGATCTTCAGCGGTTTCATGCACCCTTCGTTAAGCGGGATCTCATCGTTAACCAGGGTGCGGAACACATAGAGAACCGCCGCCCGGCAAACCGCCGTCGGCGCGTTGTAGTTGCCCGTATGTTGTGGCGACGTGCCGGTAAAATCAAGCACCGCCTCCCGGCGCTGACGATCAACCCTGATTTCGACGGCAATCTGCTGCCCGCCGTCGAGCCGATTGACGAAACACCCGTCGGTAAGCACATCGAGCACCCGCCGCACGGACTCCTCGGCGTTGTCCTGCACATGCTGCATATAGGCCCGCACCACCTCCAGGCCGAATTGGCCGACCATCGTGCGCAGTTCGGCAACCCCGGTTTCATTGGCGGCGATCTGGGCGGTCAGGTCCGCCATGTTCTGATCGATATTGCGGCAGGGGTACGGACCGGAGGCAAGCAACTGCCGCGTCTCCTGCTCTCGCAGATGGCCGTCCTCGACGAGCAGAAAATTGTCGATCAGCACCCCTTCCTCGTCGATATGGCGGCTGTCGGGTGGCGACGATCCCGGCGTCCGACCACCGATATCGGCATGATGCCCCCGAGAACCGACGTAGAACAGGATCTCCCTGCCGTCTTGATTAAAAACCGGCGTGACTACCGTCACATCAGGGAGATGGGTGCCGCCGTTGTACGGGGCGTTGAGCATATAGACCGAACCGGGCCGCATGGTCGCTTTGTTCTCGCGGATGATGGTCCTGACCGAATCGCTCATGGAACCGAGATGGACCGGGACGTGCGGAGCATTGGCCACCAGGTCGCCGCGGCTGTCGAAGATCGCACAGGAAAAATCGAGCCGCTCCTTGATGTTGACCGAATACGCGGTGTTGGCCAGCGTGGCGCCCATCTGTTCGGCAATGGACATGAACAGATTATTGAATACTTCGAGCATCACCGGATCGACGTGGGTGCCGACCGCCTCCGCCAGGGGGCGCGGTAGATAGCGGGTAAGGATCAGGTGACGGCGGGAATTCAGTGCCGCTTGCCAGCCGGGCTCAACAACTACGGTTCCGGTCGCCTCGACGATGATCGCCGGGCCGTTCACGACCTGGCCCGGAACCAGATCGACGCGATCATACAACGGTGTTGAGCGCCATTGACCGGCCATGTAAACATCTGCCTCGGCCAGCGGTTCCAACGGCAGTTCTTCGTGCACCTCGACGATGGTTTCGTCGTCCTGAACCTCCCCGGCGCCGATCGCTTCGATGGAGACGGCTTCGACCACCAGGCGGCGTTCCCGGGCGATAAAACCGAATCGCTGCCGGTGAGCCGTCTCAAAGGCCGTCTGCATCTGTTCACAGTTCCCGGCAACAACCGGAAGCGAGGTATCGGTACCGTCATAGCGGATCAGAACCCGACGGAAAACCGTGATCGACTCGGCCGCCACCCCCTGCCGGATGATCTCCTGCCGGGCATCATCCTCCAACGGACGACTTGCCTCTTCGATTCGCTTCAGCGCCTGCTCATCGAGATGGTGTTCGATCTGCACTTCCCGCATCGCCGTGATGTCGGCCAGTCCCATGCCGTATGCCGACAACACCCCGGCAAACGGATGCAAAAAGATGGTGGTCATGCCGAGTGCATCGGCAACCAGACAGGCATGCTGCCCGCCGGCGCCGCCGAAACAATTGAGCGTATAGCCGGTAACATCGTGGCCGCGCTGAACGGAAATCTTTTTTATCGCATTGGCCATGTTTTCCACGGCGATCCGCAAAAAACCGTCGGCAACGGCTTCCGGCGCCTGAATCGGCGCTCCGGTCGCCCCAGCGATCTGTTCGGCAAGTATCGAAAACGCTGCAACCACCGCCTGCCGATCAAGCGGCTGATTCGCTTCAGGCCCGAAGACCGCCGGGAAGTACGCCGATTGAATCTTGCCGAGCATAACATTGCAGTCGGTTACCGTCAGCGGGCCGCCACGGCGATAGCAGGCCGGCCCCGGGTTGGCGCCGGCGGAATCGGGACCGACCCGAAACCGGGCACCATCGAAATGCAGGATCGAACCACCCCCGGCAGCTACCGTATGAATATGCATCATCGGCGCCCGCATCCGCACCCCGGCCACCATGGTCTCAAAACTTCGCTCGTAAGCGCCGTCATAATGAGCGACATCGGTTGAGGTGCCACCCATGTCAAAGCCGATCAGCCGCTGATAGCCGCTCATGGCGGCGGTTTTGACCATGCCGACCACGCCGCCGGCCGGTCCGGAGAGAATGGCGTCACGCCCCTGAAACAACCGGGCATCGGTGAGCCCGCCACTGGACTGCATGAACATCAGGCGCGGCTCACTGCCGGTATCAGCGCCGAGATCGGCGGCCACCCGGTCGACATAGCGGCGCAGGATAGGCGACAGGTAGGCATCCACCACCGTCGTATCCCCTCGCGGCACCAACTTCATCAACGGGCTGGTCTCATGGCTCGCCGAAACCTGGGTGAAACCGACCGTACGAGCAAGCTGCGCCGCCCGCCGTTCATGGTCCGGGTAGCGATAGCCGTGCATGAAAACGATGGCCACCGCGCGGATGCCTCGATCATAAGCAGCCTGAAGATTTTTCAGTAACTCCTGTTCATCCAGTTCGGTGATCAATTCACCCCGGGCCCCGACCCGTTCATCTGCCTCGACAACGGCTTCGTAAAGCATCTCCGGCAGTACGATATGTCGATCGAAGAGACGCGGCCGGTTCTGATAACCGATCCGCAGCGCATCGCCGAAACCTCGGGTGATCACCAGCACGGTTCGATCGCCGGTCCGCTCGAGCAAAGCATTGGTCGCCACCGTCGTGCCCATCTTCACATGCTCGAGCAACGCGGTCGGCACCGGCGCCTGCCGATCGATGCCGAGCAGGTCGCGAATCCCCTGTACCGCCGCGTCCTCATACTGCTCGGGATTCTCGGAGAGCAACTTGTGGGTAACGATGGTGCCGTCGGGCCGCCGCGCCACCACATCGGTAAACGTTCCGCCCCGATCGATCCAGATCTTCCAGGTTCCGTGCTTTATCGTCATGGCAATACCGTTACCAAGGTGATTCACCGGTGTAGAACGGTCGCAGAGCCGACGGCTCCCTGTTGCGCAGAGTGTTTGGCAACAAGGAGAGCAATGCGTGCGCATCGCACCGTTCATTTACAAAACGTACCGTATATATTAGTGAAATTTTTTATCGACAATTTGTCGACATAATGCCATAATGCCATTGGCCCGGTGGAAAAGCAAGTTCATAATCCGTGCCTTTTGCGTTCCGTTTATGGTAGTACTTTTACAGTAGCATTCCCCATCTTTCCACCAACAACCACCAGAGAGGAGCACATCATGAAACGGATAAAACCAGTGATCCATGGTCTTCTTGGCGCCTTTTTCCTGAGCGCTTTCGCCGTCACGACGATAGCGACGGCAAATACGGTCTGGGACATGCCGACGCCGTATCCGGACAAGACCTTCCACACCCAGAACATCATGCAGTTTGCCGATGAGGTGCGCCAGGCGACGGACGGCAAACTCGATATCAAGATCCATTCGGCCGGATCCTTGTTCAAGCACCCGGAAATAAAAAACGCGGTGCGCGGTGGTCAGGTACCGATCGGCGAATTCTTCGTTTCACTGCTCTCCAATGAAAACCCGGTCTTCGGCGCCGACTCCCAACCGTTTCTTGCCACCAATTATGAAGACGCCGAAAAACTGTGGCTTGCCCAGAAACCGATTATCACGGCGCTACTCGAACAACAATCACTGATGCCGCTCTTCTCGGTCGCCTGGCCGCCACAGGGGCTCTACACGAAAAAGCCGATCAATACCGTCGACGACCTCAAAGGTATCAAGTTCAGAACCTACAACGCCACCCTGGAAAAATTTGCCAATCTGGTCGGTGCTGCCCCGACCCAGGTCGAAGTGCCTGACATCCCGCAGGCCTTTGCCACCGGTCGGGTAGAAGCGATGATCACCTCTCCTTCCACCGGGGCCGACTCCAAGGCCTGGGATTTTGTTGAATATTTTACCGATATTCAGGCCTGGGTCCCGAAAAACATTGTCGTTGTGAACACCCGCGCCTTTCAGCGACTTGAGCCGGAGATCCAGCAGGCGGTCCTGACGGCAGCCGCAGCTGCCGAAAAGCGCGGCTGGGAAATGAGCCGCAAGGAAACCGAAGAGCAGATCACGGTGCTCAAAGAGAACGGCATGAAAGTCGTGGAGCCGAGCGAAGAGCTGATGGCCGGGCTGAAAAAGGTCGGTGAGCAAATGCTCGTTGAATGGAAGAACGCCGGCGGCGCCGACGGCGAAGCGCTGCTGCAGGCTTTTGGCCAATAAGTTCTTGCCCAAACGGGGTGGATGGGTTTTCCGCCACCCCGTTCTTCTCTTGCCATGAAGCTTGACCGATGAGAAGAACTCTAGACGCACTCTATCTGAGCAGTGCTTGGCTGGCGGCGATCTTCATCGCCGCCATCTGCCTGGTGGTCGTTGCCCAGGTTAGCCTCAATCTAATCGATCGCATCAGCACGATCGTACGCGGTTCCGCCGTCGGCCTGACGATCCCATCGTATGCAGACTTCACGGGGTTCTTCCTGGCTGCCGCTTCGTTTCTTGCCCTTGCCTACACCCTGCGCCAAGGGGCACATATCCGGGTTACCATCCTTATTTCCCACGTACCTCCCGGCATCGCCCGGGCCCTCGAATATTGGTGCGTGGCGGTAGCCGGCGGCATCTCCTGCTACTTCACCTGGTTCACCGGGGTGCTCATCGTCGAATCTTACACCTTCAACGATCTTTCGCCCGGCATGATCGCCGTGCCGCTGTGGATCCCGCAATCGGCAATGTTTCTCGGACTCGCGATCCTCTCGATCGCTCTCATTGATGAGTTCATTACGCTCCTGCGTCGCAAGACACCGAGCTATCTCCACTCGCATGAAGGCCTGTTGGTCAGCGAGGAATTGACGGAAGAATTATTCCCTTCCCCGAACGCACCACAATCAGCCCGGGAGCAACGGCATGAATGAAATGAGCATGACCGTGATCCTGCTCGCGTCTTTGCTTGCCTTACTGGCCAGCGGTATCTGGGTGGCTTTTTCCCTGCTGGCCGTCGGCATGGCCGGGATCTATTTTTTTACCGGCGCCCCGCTCGGCAACGTCATGGCAACTACCATCTGGGGGGCAAGCAATAGTTGGGCATTGGCGGCGTTGCCCCTCTTTATCTGGATGGGTGAGATCCTGTTCCGTTCCCGACTCGCAGAAGACATGTTTACCGGTCTGTCGCCCTGGTTGTCGCGGATCCCCGGACGGCTGCTCCACGTCAACATCTTCGGCTGCGGGATCTTCGCCGCCGTATCCGGCTCTTCAGCCGCAACTGCGGCAACCATCGGCAAAATGTCATTACCGGAACTGGCACGGCGCAACTATCCGCAGAAGATGATGATCGGCACCTTAGCCGGGTCAGCTACGTTAGGGCTTCTGATCCCGCCGTCGATCATCCTTATCGTCTACGGCGTCGCCACCGAGCAGTCAATCGCCCGTCTGTTTATCGCCGGCATTCTGCCCGGCGCCATGCTGGTCCTGCTGTTTATCGGCTATGTTATTGTCTGGTCGCTTTTTCATCGTGCCAGGATACCACAACAAACCGAAACCGTTCCTTTAGCCGAAAAGATCAGGCGTTCACGGCGCCTCATCCCGATCATCCTGTTGATCAGCGGGGTCATCGGCTCGATCTATGCGGGCATCGCCTCACCGACCGACGCCGCTGCCGTCGGTGTCGTGCTGGCTCTGGTACTCTCCTGGACCAGTGGCACGCTCAACCGGCAAACGTTTCTCGACGGCCTGATGGGGGCCACCAAGACATCGTGCATGATCGCCTTCATCCTTGCCGGAGCGGCATTTTTGACGGTCGCCATGGGGTTTACCGGCATCCCGCGGATGCTTGCGGAATGGATCGGCACCCTGCACCTGTCGCCCTATGCCCTGCTCGCCGCCTTGTCTGTCTTTTTTATTATTCTCGGATGCTTTCTTGACGGCATCTCGGTGGTGGTGCTGACCACCTCGGTCATCATGCCGATGGTCGAACAGGCCGGTATCGATCCGCTCTGGTTCGGCATCTTTATCGTTCTGGTCGTCGAAATGGCGCAGATCACCCCGCCCGTCGGCTTCAACCTCTTTGTCATTCAGGGATTGACCGGCATAGACATCCTGCGCGTGGCCGTGGCGGCGATACCGTTTTTTCTGCTGCTGGTGGCTGCCTTAGTCCTGATCACAGTATTTCCGCAGATTGTCACCGTGCTGCCGAGTATGATGGGTGGCGGCTGATTGAGGGAAATCACAGAGATGATGCCGCGCGGGCGGCCTGATCGTAAAGGCCTGACATGAATCGTAAGGTTACCGCCGCCCGACTGATCTCTCCACCGTCCCGATCAAGCGACGTAAAAGCCGACACCAGGCAACGCTCCCGCACATCACGATACGCCTCGCAGGCAAGACGGCCGTCCTCGGTCGTGCAGTAAAACATCTCCTTGCCGCGCTTTTCCCGGCCGACCAAACCGGCCTTGACCAGTTTTTTTAACGAATAGTTCACCGTATGCTGATCCTCGACACGCAGGACAAAGCAGATATCGGCGAGCCGCTTGCTGCGATTGCGATGGTTGACGTTGTGCAGCACCAGAACGTCCAGCGGGCTGAAGTCCGGATAACCGGCCACCGCCATGCACTGCACAATCCAGCGGTTAAAAGCGTTGGTCGCGGTAATCAGGCCATACTCAAGCTCGCTCATTTGCCAGCCGCCGGGGGAAGCCAGGTGCTCCGATGAAACAATCGGGCTGAAATGATGCAAGTCAAGATTCTGCCGTTTCCCAGTCATCACATCCTCCTTCACCGACACAGCTGTTCATCAGTCTGCTTTTCAGAGCCATGCCGGAAAATCAATCCAATCCGATTGTCACCTTGCATCATTCGCGGATTCCTGCCGAACCGAACACGCGACAGTAACGGCGCAATCCCCATTTCATCGAGGGCCGCGCTTTTTATCCCAGCATACCAGATGCCGGTTGCCCTGCCAATAATCTGCCTGCCAGGCAGACAAGACCACGGACGCAGCGAGATATTCCGTTAGAGCCGGCGTGACCCCTTCTGTGAATTTCCGAACCATGTCCTAACATCTTTCTAATCTCCATGACTAAAAGTCGCAACGAAGCATGAAAATCATGCCAAAGCCGGCCCGGGCGGTTCTGTCGGAGGCTG
>CAZSOA010000064.1:0-15628 GCA_964608305.1 uncultured Desulfofustis sp.
ATGCGCAAGATTATCAGCCGGTCGCTTCGACAGGCGGGGTTGTCGTTCGACACGATTTTCGAGGCGGGTGACGGTATCGAGGCCCTCGCCATTCTGGAAAAGGAGAAGGTGGATATCGTGCTGAGCGATATCAATATGCCGAATATGGACGGCATTACCTTTCTTCGTGAAAAATCCACCCGGGACGGCATCAAGGATATCCCGGTGCTGATGATTTCCACGGAGACCGGTGACGACATCATCGGTGAGGCGAAGTCTCTCGGCGCAGTCGGCGCCATCAAGAAACCGTTCACCCCGGATAAGGTGAACGAGATCCTTGGGCCGCTTCTTTAGCAACGGGGTGAGCCGTGGACATCAGGGATAAGATCATTGAATCGACCAGGGAAATATTTACCTCCATGGTGATGATGGAGGTTGCTGTTGTTGAACAAGAACCACCCGGACAGCGGGTTCTGAAGGAAGGTATTTCCGGAATTATCGGGCTGGCGGGGACCCACAAGGGGGTTCTTGCGATTCACCTGCCCGGGGCGGTCGCCGTTGCCGTCACCGGCAGCTTTCTTGGGATGGAGGTTGCAGAGATCAACGAAGATGTCGAGGATGCCGTCGGTGAGTTGGCCAATATGCTGGGCGGCAGCGTCAAGGCCATTCTGTCGGAGAACGGTCGCGATATCGAATTGTCGCTGCCGACCACGATTTCCGGGCAGAATTATGATTTTCAGACCGCCAAGGAAGTCGATGTGACCCATCTCTGTTTTTCGACGGAGTCGGGATCGTTTTCCGTGGAACTGCAATTGGAACGTTAACCTGTTGGGAGCCGTCATGATCGGTCCGCCAGTCCACCGAGGCGGCGGACCGATCACGACAATCTGATGATAATGGACTACGCCAAGGCCTTGCGTGAAGGAATTGAAGAAGTATTTCAGACCATGGTGTTGTTGCCCCTTGAGCGCGCCGCCGAACCGATGCCCGGGACGGATGAAACAAGCGAAGTCCGGGTTACCGGCATGATCGGTCTCGGGGGCGCGATCAAAGGTGTGCTCGCCGTTCATGCCACGGCGAACATGGCAAAATCGGTAACCGCAGCATTATTGGGCATGGAAGTTGCTGAAATCGACGACGACGTCAAGGATGCCTTCGGTGAAATCGCCAATATGCTCGCCGGCTGTCTCAAGGTGTCCGCGACAGAAGCCGGTATTGCGATGCAACTGGCCATTCCCAGTGCGGTATTCGGCGAAACCGTACATTTCGGCGGCCTCAAAAGCGCCACGCGGGTTGTTGAACGCTACGACGGTGAAGACGGCTGGCTGCTGGTAGAGCTGAAATATCTTGAAGGGTAAAGGTGATGCACCGGATATCCTGCGGGGCTGCTGCACCGGGATTGCATTGGCGATTAATTTTTTTTTGTGCCGAGCCGATATATTACAGACCATCACGTGCGGGAACTTTGTGATTATCTGCCGGTGACCTCCCTATGAAAGCCTTACAGCGTTTTGAAAAAATTATCAGCGAGATTCGCGGACGGGTTCAGGAAGAAGTCGGTTCGCTGATCGGTGAGCAGCTTTCGCTGACTCTGGAGGCGGGAACACTGATCAGCAAAGGTGCCTTCTTTGATGCGTTGAACGGGAAGACGGTACTCGCCCTGATGGATCTCTCCGGTGAGATCACGGGTACGGGGGCATTGCTCGTGTCGGTCAAGGATGCCATTCGGCTCGGCGGCACCCTGATCATGCTGCCGCCCGCTGAACTGGACGAGGTGGTCGGTCAGGAGCGATACGAAGGCGAAACCGAAGATGCGTACGGTGAAATCGCCAATATCATTGCCGGCTGTTATACCAAGGCCTTCGAAGAGATGTACCCGAAGGCCTGCCGCTTTGTCAGAAAGGAACAGCAGGTGGTTATGCCGCTCAAAGTCGACGGCGACTCCGACGACCCGATCCCCAATCAACAGTATTACCGGGTCGCCATGGGCATGGAACTCGAAGACAAACCGCTCGGGACGATGTTCATGCTGATCCCCGCCGAACCGTTCGACCTTGTTACAAAACCGGCGGCCGATGCAGCAGACGGGCCGGCGGCCGAAACGCACCCGGAACCGATGACGGAACCGATGGCGCCGGACATTCAAGAGGCGCCGCCTGCTCAGCACGACTCGGCGGCTCCCGCATCGGCGCCGGCTCCGCCCTCGGTTGATCGGGACGCTTTGACCAAGCGTCGCAAAAAGATCGACGGCCTGCTCGAACTGTGCCGGGAACGGATCGCCGAAGAGGTCGGCGCACTGCTTGGTGTGCCGATCAGCTGCGGGGAGATGGAAAACAAGCCGATCGGCAAGGAGCCGTTTTTCTTTGAAGAGGCCACCGGCAAGCAAGTGATGGCCTTGATTGACGTGGTCGGTGATGCGGACGACCGGGCGTTTTTGTTTGTCGGGCTCAAGGACGCGATTCGGATCGGCGGGACGCTGATCATGCTGCCGCCCGGAGAGCTTGAAATGGCGGTGACGGAGGAAGATTTCGGCGCCGACAGCCAGGATGCCTACGGTGAAATCGCCAATATCATCGCCGGGGTCTATACGGCGGTGTTTGAGGAACATTACCCCCGAACGTTGCGCTTCGTCAAAAAGGAACTCGATCAGGTCGTGCCGATGAAGGTCGAGATCGCATCACCCGAGCCGATTCCCGATCAGCTTTACTATCTGAACAGCATGTTGTTCGGCATGGGCGGCAAGGAATATGGCCGTCTGCAGATGCTGTTCCCGGCACCACTGCTGGAATTGGAACAACTTGGTCAATCGGAGGAGGAACCGGCTGGGGTGGCGGCGTCAGCCGAAACGCAGCATGGTGCATCAGATGATTATCGGCAGGGTCTCGGCAGGCAGGCCGGGCAGGCGGGTGATGGTGAAGGCGCCGATGTCCTGTTGGTCAGCGATGCCGATAACGATGCCCGGATGATCCAGCAGGTGCTGCACGAAGCCGGCCTGTCCTGGAAGATGGTGAGTTTCAAGGACAACCTGAAACGACATCTCCCGGGTCCGTTTCGAGCAGTATTTCTGGTGATGAGCCGTGTCGATGAGCGCGCCTTCGGCGTGGCGATAAAAATCAGTTCCAGCTGTTCGCTGCCGCTCATCGCCGCCGGTCCCGAATGGACGCGAAGTGCAGTCTTTCGTGCCGTCAAATACGGTATTACCGATATTGTCCTGACTCCGGCGGAACACGGCGATATCGAGGAAAAAATCAGAAACAATATCCTCAGCATGGCTGCCTGAGCGGCTACCAATTTCCTTCCAGACCTTTTTTCTTGATCTTCTCCAGCAGGGTCGTTCGTTTCAGGCAGAGCAGGCGCGCCGCTTCCTTCTTGTTGCCATCGGTGTAGCGCATCGCGGTCAGGATCAACTCCGTCTCAAAACCGTTAATCAGTTCATTGAAATCAACCGGGCCGTGAGCAAAGGTGATCGGTTGCTCATCAGGGGGCAGCGGGGCGAAGAGTTCGGCTCGTTCCTGGGTGATATCAAGCGGTGAGCGCTCGGGTGTCGGCGGAACTACAGGAGCCGTGGGCGGCTGTGTCGTCTGCTGATGGAATTTACCGGGGAGGTCCTGCGGCCTGATCGTTCGTCCGCTGTGGAGGATCGACATGTGCTGGACAAGGTTTTCCAACTCGCGAACGTTGCCGCGCCACTCATGGTGCATCAGGATTGACACGGTTTCCGGAGCGAAAGCGATGCGCTCCCGGCCCCGTTCGACCGTGTAGGTGGTGATGAAGCGTTCGAGCAGCAATGGGATATCCTCGGCCCGGTCACGCAACGGGGGAACTTCGATGGGGACGACGCTGAGCCGATAGTAGAGATCTTCACGAAAATCTCCCTGTCTGACCAGTGTTTCAAGATCGCAATGGGTGGCCGCGACGATCCGCGTGTCGACCGGGATCGCTTTGAGCGAACCGACCGGTTCGAATTCCTTTTCCTGGAGTACGCGGAGGAGCTTGGCTTGCAATGCCGGCTTCATGTCACCTATTTCGTCCAGGAACAGGGTGCCCTGATCGGCATATTGAATTCTGCCGGTCTTGTTTTGTCCGGCGCCGGTGAACGATCCCTTGAGATGGCCGAACAACTCGCTTTCCAGCAGATCGTCAGGGATCGCGGCACAATTGACCGGGACGAAATTATGCCGGCGGCGCCGGCTTCGGGTGTGGATCGCCTTGGCCACGAGTTCCTTGCCGGTCCCCGACTCGCCCCGGATTAATACGGTTGCGTAGTCATCCCGGGCCACCCGGTGGATCAGTTCAAAAAGCCTGGTCATTGCCGGTCCGGCGCCGATAAATCCCGGAATATTCGAGGCGTGCGGTGCGGTCTTTCGACGGCTGCGCGGGGGGCAATGGCACAGCCTGGCGTTCAGTCGGTTGATTGCCAGGGCGATCTCATGCTGATCAAGCGGCAGGGTGAGATAGAAGAAGACCGGCAGTTCGACGGCGGCCTGGACATGGGCCGCACTGTTGCGCGGGATCAGTGGAATCAGGAGCAGTTCCGGGTGCTGCTCAAGCATCGCTCGTAATCGTTCCCGGAAGGCGGCAACGGCGATCTCCTCACCCCAGAACAACGCCTGGCAGGCATCGAGATTGCCATTGGGTGCGCTGTCGCCTCCGGTCTGCAACAGATCGGCATGCGGGAGCAGGCGCCGAATGGTCTGCTCGATCAGCCGGCTGTCATCGTTGTCGCGTATCTGGAGCAGGATACGAAAAGACTGGTCGGTCATCGCTTGCTCTGCATCAAGTCGGCTAGTTTGCTCGAGGTCCGGCGCATGTTCAGGCTCAGCAACCGAGCGATTTTCTGCATGATTTTGACCCCAAGGGCAGGCGATTTCTGGGTCAGCAGATCGAATCCCTTTTCTGTCAGGGTTACCATGGTGGTCGGCTGTTTGGCCATGACCGTGGCCGAACGGGTGGATTTATCGATCAGGGCCATCTCTCCGATGGAACTACCCTTGGTCAAGCGGGCGATAACGATGTTTTCGCCGGTTTCGGATTTTTTGAGGACTTCAAGGACACCGCTGACGACAAACCCCATGAAGGTGCCCCGATCGCCCTCGACAAAGAGAAATTCGCCTCGCTGCAAATGAATAAAACTCATGTGCCGGGATAAGACCGTCAGTTCATCGACATGAAAGCTGTCGAAAATCGGGAGGCTGACCAGAAAGTGCCTGGTATCTTCTTCTGATTCTGATAATTTGGTCGGTTGCATCATAAGCCGGGTTGATGGTAATGGTTACACTCGGGTGTTGCGCTCCGCACGTCGGTGCTGTTTGCGCCGCGCGGACACGGTGTCAAAAAGCGGACACATGACAGGCCAGCACTACTATAGCACAGAAAAATTGATGATAACAAGGCTACCACCGGTATTTGTCAACAAAGTTGCGATTTTGTCGCGCCTCATTCGTGGCGCATGCCGTTGTCCGTTTCGAAATAGTATCGGAAAAATGACACCGGGCCGGGCAACCGGATCGCTTGATCGGCTCGACGTGGGGCACCGGTCGCGCCTGCTTTGCTTGATCGGCTTGCCGGCGATGGTTCTGCTCCTCACCGGAATGGGCCTTCAGGACGGTTCCGGCAGGTACCTGCCAGCCGTCGGAGAAAAAATGGCGGTGCGCCTTGGTTCGGTTATTGACGGGGACTCATTAATGGTTAAGAAAGACAGTCAGGAGTTGCAGATCAGACTGTTCGGCATCGATGCTCCGGAGTATGATCAGCCGGGCGCCAAGGCCGCCAAACGGTTGTTGACCAGTCTGGTGAAGAATGGCGCATTACAGATAGAAGTGGTCGATCATGATCGGTATGGCCGGCTGGTCGCGCATCTTGTTGTCGGCTCGGTCAATGTTGCCGAGGAACTGGTGCGCTCAGGACAGGCCTGGGTCTATCCCCGTTATTGTCGCCAACCGATCTGCGATTCATGGCAGAAGCTGCAGTTCCAGGCAAAACAGCAACGACTCGGTATCTGGCGGCAGCAAGACCCGCAGCCGCCGTGGCAATGGAAACGACACCACCGGAAGCGATCATGATTCCGGGAAATCACCTCTTTATGAAAGGAAGCAGCATGAAGACCCTGGCGATGATGACCCGTACCCTCGGCCTGCTGGCCGGCTCGGCCCTGGCCTGCGGCATGTTCGCGGGACAGGCTGTCGGCAACGATGATGTGATGGAGAATATCGACATCCTTATCAAAGAGAATGCCTGTGTTGCATGCAATCTGCAAGGGGCGGACTTGAACAGGCTTGATCTTTCCGGTGCCGATCTGCGCGATGCCGATCTGCGCAACGCCCACCTCCACCTGGTGAATCTCTCCGATGGTGATCTGCGTGGTGCCGATCTGCGCGGCGCGCGGTTCGGCGGGGCGGATCTCGCCAATGCCGACTTGCGCGGCGCCGACCTCAGAGGCGCCGTTCTGGCCGGCACGTATCTTGTCGGTGCCAAACTCGATGATGCACTGCTGGACCAGCCGGAGACGACAAGCACTCCGCAACCGGCCCGGCCGGCACCCGCGGCTGCCGACACGGCGGCGACGGTTGACACCGAAGCCTCGGCGCCGCCGGTAGCTGAAACGGTGGTGCGCGATGAGCAACCGGAGCAGGTGCCGACGGCGACAGAGCCGCAGCCTGCCATCCCGATGGGGACCGATGCACCTCCGGAGAAGCGGGTCATTCCGCCTGCCCCGGTCACGATTGAAGATTCGCAGCAATCGGTATCGGCGCCGGTTGAGCCGCCCTCGGTTGCTGTCGAATCAACGCTGGAGCCGCCTGCCGAGGCGGCAGGTGAACAGCTGGAACCGGCGGCTGTCGGCGGTGTGGTGGTGCTTGAGGAGGCCCAGGAAGCAACTGTCGACCTGAAGGAGGATGTTATTCAGGAGGTCGACGTCGCGGTTGCGGCGGTTTCCGAGGAGGTGGTTGAGCACTCTCAGCACGTGCTTGCCGCCGGTGCGGTTGTCGCAGCATCCCCGGGCGCAGCTGAGGCGCAAAAAGAGACCGCCACACAGGAACTTGACGCGGTGGTTGCTACGGATGCCGAAATCACGCCGGTGACTCCGGAACGTGAGGAATTGCTGGCGGCGCTGCTCAAGACGAAAAAATGTTTCGACTGTGCGTTGCCTGGGGTTGATTTACGAGGAAAAAACCTGCGCAACGCGGACCTTGAGCGCAGTAACCTGGCCGGCGCCGATTTGCGCGAGGCGAATCTGCGGTCTGCGAATTTGAAAAATGTCTCGCTGCGCGGTGCTGATCTGCGCAAAGCCGATTTTGGCGGCGCCGATCTGTATAAGGCTGATTTCACCGGAGCCGATCTGAGTGACGCCTCGTTGCAGAATGCCTTGATCGATGAAGCCATCTTCACCGACGTGATCGGGTATCGGCCGGATCTGATCAGTAATTGAGCAGCGTTCCCGGTGCCGGTCATCCCGGGTGGGTCTCGCCTTTTTCAGGTGCCGCTTTCGGCAAGAATGTTTAATGCCCGGGTTATCCGTTCATCTTCCGGCAACGATGCGTCGGAGAGGACGTCTTCAGCCGCATCGATCGCCGTCTGTTTGCGGGCCACCGCCATCTCCAGATCTTGAATCGTTGCCGACGCGGTCGATTCGGTAACGCTCATGGCCTGTTCGATATCCTTTGCTGAACGAACAATGGTCTTCAGGTTCGCAATCTTGTCGAGCCTGAGGAACAACTCGTCAAAATTAATCGGTTTTTCCAGATAGTCCGCCGCTCCTTTTTTCATTGCCTCCACCGCCGTTCCGACCGACGAGTGGGCGGTGATCATCACCACCTGGATATCCGGATGGCGAGACTTCACCAACTCCAGGACGTCGATCCCGCTCATCCCTCCGGGCATCATCAAATCGGTGAGAACCACATCAAATGATTGCTGAAGGAGCAACTCTTTCGCATGGTTTCCGTCTTCGGCGGTGGCAACCTGATAGCGTTCCTTGCCGAGGCGCTGTTCAAGAAGACGCCGGATGACGGGGTCGTCGTCGACAACGAGAACCGAAAGATTTTCCATGATATCTCCTCGGGGCTATTTCTTTTGGTAGAAGATGGTTCGCAGGTGGCGTTTCGGAACGAAGCGCTGGCACACCCCGGTCAGTGATTCGGTGGAGCCGATAACCAAAAAGCCGTCCTCGGCAAGATTGTCGGCAAGCCGGTTGAACAACGCTTTGCGGTCTTCCAGAGTGAAGTAGATGGCCACGTTTCGGCAGAAGATAACATCGAACTTGCCCAGCCCGGTAAATGGCTGCATCAGGTTATGTTTGCGAAAACTGACCATGGCCCTGATTTCGTCCTTGATCTTCCAGGAGTCGCCAAAGGGAGTAAAATAGCGCTGCAGATACCGCTGATCCAGTCCCCGCTCGATTTCGAAACGATTATATTTGCCATAGCTGGCCTGGGCCAGCGCCGTATCCGAGATATCGGTGCCGAGCAGCGTGAACTGATATTTTGCCGGATCTTTGATCAACTCCTTGATGGTGATGGCGATCGAATAGAGTTCCTGACCGGTGGACGCGGCGGCACTCCAGATTTTGACCGTTGTCTTGAGTTGCGGTGACGCCGGGGTTCGAGCGTCGATGATCTCCGGCAGGATTTTGTGCTGCAACAGCTCAAACGGCGAGCGATCACGGAAAAACAGGGTTTCGTTGGTGGATATGGCATCAATGATCTGGCGTTCAATGGCCTTGCTGCTATCGGTGCGTGCCTTGTTGTAGAGTTCCTGAAACGATTTGCAGCCAAGGGATTCGGCAATTGACCCAAGCCGTGTCTCAAAGAGATACGATTTGCTCTGGTCCAGATATATCCCGGAGACGGCGTGAATATACTGGGAGATGGTTTTCAGTTCGTGGGGTTGGATTTTCAACATGGAGCACCGTGCCCGAACGACGGAGTAAAGACGGTGCGGCGGTCGCACGGTTGTCGAAAACGATGGATCGCCCACCCCGATTCACTCAGGCGGCTTGCCGCACGGGTGCGGTGCAGGTCAGCTTCTGACGGTCTTGACGA
The DNA here is from genome assembly GCA_964608305.1 of uncultured Desulfofustis sp. GTDB lineage: Bacteria > Desulfobacterota > Desulfobulbia > Desulfobulbales > Desulfocapsaceae > Desulfofustis. The sequence goes on from CAZSOA010000064.1 coordinate 9,018, forward strand.
TTTCATCGGCTATCCGGTTGAGCGGTACGATAGTGTCGACCAGGCCCCGTTCTATGGGCGCCTTAGGCATGCCGAATACCACACAGGTATCTTCGTTCTGGGCGATAATCCGGGCGCCTTTATTGCGGAGAATCTCCAACCCCCTGGTGCCGTCCGACCCCATGCCGGTCATGATGACGGCGGTGGCGCGATTGACATAGTAGTCGCCGATGGACCGAAAGAGATAATCGGCGGATGGCTTGCATGAGTTTTCCGGCGGGTCGTCGGTAATCTTGATGATTCGATTGGTCCCATCGGCAGCGGCAACGATCTTCATCTGTTTGCCACCGGGGGCGATATAGACCACGTTGGGCATAATGGGTTCCCGTTCCACTGCCTCTTTGACACTGAGCGCACATTTTTTGTCGAGACTGGACGCCAGTGATTTTGTGAATACCGGCGGCATATGCTGGACAATCAGCACCGGAACACCAAGGTTCCCCGGCAGAGACGGCAGCATCCGGCCAAGGGCGTTCGGGCCCCCCGTGGAGATACCGATGACGACGATTTCCGACCGGGTCTTGCGCTCCGGCAGGCGAGGCGCCAGGGGCGTTGCGCGTCGTTCAACGGTTGCGGGGGTACCAGATCCGCTGCGGGCCGCAAGCGGCGGCCGACGCACGGTGGTCCGGCCGGACACAAGCCCGGAGGCGATTTTTGATCGGGCATAGACCTCGATCATCGGTTGCAGCAACTCTTTGAGTTGCCGTTTGCCTTCCGTCTGGCTGGCGCTGTGCTGTGGTTTGAGGATGAAGTCGAAAGCGCCCAGTTCCAGCGCGCGCATGGTCATATCGCTGCCTTCGGTGGTCAAAGTCGACAGCATGATGACGCCGACATCGAGTCGCTGGCGCCTGATCTCCTGAAGCACCTCGATGCCGTTCATGATCGGCATCTCGATGTCCAGGGTCAGCAGGTCGGGCTTGACAGAACCGATTTTAGCGACGGCGATCTTCCCGTTGTGGGCGACACCCGCCAATTCGGCACAGGGGATTTCTTCGATAATATCGCTGACCGCCTTGCGGTAGACGATCGTGTCGTCAACGACGAGGACGCGGATTTTTCGGGGCGGATTCATTGACTGTCGACTTACTCCTCGATGCTGAGGACCTTGTCAACATCGAGGATGCCGATCAGGGTATGTTCGGTCTTGTAGACACCGGTAAAATAGTCTCCTTGAATGCCGTTCATGTTGGCCGGGGCGGGCTCCCGCCGTTCCATATCGGCAGTGACCACATCGCTGATCTGTTTGACCAGCAAGCCGACATGGCCGCTGGCATCGTTGACGATGATATTTCGCGAATCCTGATTGATCTCGGTCTCCCCGAGACCGATCTTTTTCCCGAGATCGATGATCGTGACAATCTGGCCGCGCAGGTTGAGGATGCCGATCACGTAATCAGGCGCCTGCGGAACCTTGGTCATCTGGGTGAGCTTGTTGATCTCCTGGACCTTGAGGATATCCATGCCGCAGAGCGCATCGCCGACATAAAAGGTGGCAAGCTCGACCAGCCGTTTGGTCGTTTCGGTTTTTTTCGTTTTACTCATTGTCTATCCTCTGCCCGGCGGTTGTCGTTTACAGGGGTGTTCGGGTGGCTTCCTACCGTTATCCGATGCACGTTTCAGTGATTTCGTTTCATGAAATGATGAACCGAGGCCATAAGTCGTTCTTTGTCGAGCTTGATGTGATACTCGTCGACGCCGACCGCTTTGCCTCGGGCAATATCTTCATCACCGGCCAGGGTGGTCAGGGCAATGACCGGCAGGTCGGTGAAACGCTTGTCGGCTTTGATCCGCTCGGTCAGTTGAAAGCCGTTGAGGTTGGGCATCTCGATGTCGGTGACGACCAGCGAGATCTGGTCCTGGTGCTCGACGAGCAGGTCCCAGGCAATCTGCCCGTCTTCCCCCTCGAAGACGTGGTAGCCTGCTTCGGCCAGGTACGACTTCATCTGGTTTCTGAAAAAATTCGAGTCTTCGGCGATCAGAATCGACGGCACCTGCTCGTTGCTGTTCTCGGCGCGGGAAAATGATTGCTGACTCTCAAACCAGTCCGGATGCAGGGTCTGGGCTAATTCGAAGACATTGACGAGCATCGTCGTGTGCCCGTTGATAATCGCCGAGCCCATGATTCCCTGCTGCTTCAGCGTCGACTCATCGATGTCCGCGGTGATCTCAAGGGCATCGATCGGGCCGATGGCGAGCAGGCCAACGGCTCGGGAAGCGATGTGGAAAACGACGACGAGCAGGTCATCGTGATCGGCGATCGGTTTGACCATGGCGACATCGTCGATACACATCAGTGACAAGCTGCCGTCCCGGTACTGCATGACGCGTTTGCCGCCGACGGTTTCGACTTCGCTGCGCTTGATCTTCTCAATACGCTCCACCTGATTGAGCGGAACGGCGAACTGCTCATCATCGGCGCTGCGGAAGACGAGCAGTGCCTGGCGATCTTTGCGCATTTTCACCGCTTCTTCGGCGGCCAGCGCCAACTCCGTTGCCCGGTCGCTGCCATCCACCGAGGTCAAGCGCGCCATTCGTGCCAGATTTGCAACATCAAGAATCAGTGCGATCCGGCCGTCGCCCATGATCGTGGCGCCGGCGTAGCCTTTGCACTGTTGGAGATGGCGGCCCAACGGCTTGATGACGATTTCTTCGGAATCCTGCAGTTTATCGACGATCAGGCCGTATTTGATCGAACCGGTGGAGACAACGACGATGTTCAGAGCGCTTGCCGGCGAGGTGCGCCGGTCGCTGATCGCCCGGGAACCCCGTGCGGCATCTTCGGCGGCCTTCTTCTCCGTGGCAGAGGGGCCTTTCTCCCTGAAGGCCGGCGATTCCTGGCTGCGGCGATCGCTGATCTGCTGGCGCCGGTCACGCTTGAACGTGTCTTCCATCGGGTCGTAATAGGTCCGATCGGCACCGATCACGTCGGCGAGGCGGATCAGCGGCAACAGGTTGCCTCTGAGCCTGACCACTTCGGCGGTGCCGACCCGTTCGATACGTTCCTTGACCTGGTTGGCTGGAATGCGGAGCAATTCTTCAAGGTTGACCTGCGGGATCGCATAGCGCTCTCCGCCGGTCATGATGATCTGACAGGGGATGATGGCGAGCGTCAGGGGCAGCTTGACCGAGATGGTCGTACCCTGGCCGATTTCCGAGATAATGTCGACATGGCCGCCCAATTGATCGAGGTTGGTCTTGACCACGTCCATGCCGACCCCGCGACCGGAGACGTCGGTTACCTCTTTGGCGGTGGAAAAGCCGGGCAAAAAGATCAGGTTGACCTTCTCTTTCTCCGACATCAACTGGGTTTGTTCGATCGTGAGCAGCCCTTTGTTGACGGCGCTTGCCGCCAAGGCGTCGCCATCGATGCCACGGCCGTCGTCGATAATTTCGATAACCACCTGGCCGGCTTCGTGAAAGGCCTTCAGGAGGACGACGCCGGTCTCCGATTTGCCCGCCTTTTTGCGGTCCTCGGGCATTTCGATACCGTGATCGACGGAGTTGCGCACCAGATGGGTGAGCGGGTCGTTGATTGCCTCGATGATCGTCTTGTCCAACTCAACATCTTTGCCGATGATGGTTAGATCGATTTTTTTCCGGAGCTTTTTGGCAAGGTCCCTGACGACCCGGGGAAACTTGTTGAAGACGTTGCCGATCGGCTGCATGCGGGTGAGCATGATCGCTTCCTGCAATTCCGATGTGATCAGGTCGATCCGCTGGCCGACCGCCTCCATGTTGCGGAAATCTTCACCGCCGATGGTCTGCAGGAGTTGATTCCGGCTCAACACCAGCTCTCCGGCCAGGGTCATCAGCTGATCGAGCAGGCTGACATGGACACGGATGGACGTCTCGATCTTGGCTTTGGCACCCCCGTTGCCGTTCTCCCGGGCGGTATTGGCCGGTGCAGCGGCCTCGACCGCTTCCAGGGATTCGAGAGGGGTTGTTTCGTGTTCGTACTCCTCGTCGTCCGCATCGCTATCATTATTGATCAACGGCGGATCATCAACCAGCAGGTCTTCGGCCGTGTCCGCCGCCGGTTGGCGGGGTGGCTCCGGCGGCGGCTCGATAATGGCCGGCTCGGCATGCTTTTGCTCGGAAGGTGCCGGAGAAGGGGACGTCTGCTTGCCGGCCGGCTGTGAAAACTCGTGATTGGCAATGGCGTTGAGCGGTATGAGATGTGCTTGAATATCGACGTCGTTGCTGTTCTGAACGTCTTCGATCAAGCGCTGCAGCTGATCCGAGGCGAGCAGCAGGACATTGATGATTTCCGGGGTTGGCACAAGCGATTTTGCCCTGATCATGCCGAGCACATTTTCCATGGCATGGGACAGTTCCTGAATCGTCGACAAACCCATGAAACCGGCGCCGCCCTTTATCGAGTGCGCGGCACGAAAGACCTTGTTGACCAGTTCCTCGTCAACCTGCTCGGCGGACTCTTCGATGGACAGCAGATCGTTTTCGATGTCGGCGAGATGTTCCAGCGATTCTTCAATAAATCCCTGCAATATTTCGTCGTCTTCAATATGCATAGAAACACCCCTGAAACGGAAATGGTTATCGTAATCAGTTCATTCTATACTTAGAGAATTGCTAATGTACAGAAAATTTTCATCACGCAACCGTCCGCAACGGCAAGACTGGACAAGGGTGGAGCCGATAGGGGAGGCGCCTAAGCGGGTCGGTTGATAGCCAGAACCGTCAATTCATAGGTGAGGTGGTGACCGGCCAATGGATGATTGTAATCGATGGTTACGGTTTCGTCGGTTACCGCGATGATGGTCGCCGGCACGGTTCTCTGTTGTCCCTCGTGCTCTACCTTCTGGGATATGAGCATGCCCGCTTGTGGTTCGAATCGCTCGGCAAAGGTCGTGCGGGGAACGTCGTGGAGCAGGCTTTTTATGCGGGGGCCATATCCTTCATCCGGATCGACCCGCACTTTCCTGGTTTCGCCGACCTCCATGCCGATAATCGTCGCCTCGACGGTGGGTGGGAGTTGGGTGTCGCCGAGGACCAGGGTCATCGGCTGATCAGCGGTCACTTCGATAAACAGGGCGCCGTTGTCCAGTTTTCCAGTGAAGGCGATGGTAACACGGTCCTGATCGGCAGCGGTTTGTTGCATGGGGCCTCTATGATTTGAAGGTGAATGGTTGTCTGTTTGTTTTTTCCTGAACCGCAAAATGTAGTGGGTAGTTTGGTCGGTGTCAATTTTTCTTGATCGTTTTCCCCGGCTTTCTTGACAAATCCCGATACGACTTCTAATGTAGGAGCCCCGGAGCGGCGTGAAGATGGTCATCATCTGCCGTATCGTGCATCGTTTGGCATGGTCCGGCGTTCGTGTCGGTACCCGAAAAAAGCCGGGCCATGGTGTACGACCGGGAAATGAAACCGGCTGACGGGATTGGATGGGAAAAAACGTATGATCGAGCTTGCGTTCAATAAATCGGCGGACGGATTGGTGCCGGCAATCGTTCAGGATGCGGTATCGGGTAAGGTATTGATGCTCGCGTATGTGAATCGGGAGGCGTTTGCAAAAACGCTGGAGACCGGCACCGCCCATTACTGGAGCCGTTCACGCCGGCAAATCTGGCTCAAAGGTGAGACATCGGGCCATATCCAGATCATCAAGGACATCCTCGTCGACTGCGACCTGGATACCATCATTTATCTTGTTGATCAACGCGGCGGGGCAGCCTGCCATGAAGGGTATCCATCGTGTTTTTACCGCCGGGTATCGGACGATACACTGGTGATCGTCGAAAATCGGGTGTTTGATCCGGAGTCGGTTTATAAACGCCGACACGCATCCGGCAGCAGGCCTGCCGACAAGGAGTAGCTATATGAAACTGTTAAAACTGGGCTTACCCAAAGGGAGTCTGGAAAAAGCAACCATCGAGTTGTTTGAAAAGGCAGGGTGGTTGATTAAACCGGCGGCGCGAAACTATTTTCCGAAAATCGACGATCCGGAACTCGATTGCTCGATCTGCCGGCCCCAAGAGATGTCGCGCTATATCGAGGGCGGTATGCTCGATGCCGGCATCACCGGGAAAGATTGGACGCAGGAGAACGGTTCCGACGCGATTATCGTTGCCGACCTGATTTATTCGAAGGTGAGTAACAAGCCGACCCGCTGGGTCATCGCCGTTGCCGGTGATTCGGATATCAAGACCATCGAGGATCTCCACGGAAAGCGGGTGGCCACCGAACTGGTCAACGTGACCAGGCGCTTTTTTGAATCGCGCAACATCACGGTCGATATCGAGTTTTCCTGGGGCGCCACCGAGGCAAAAGTGGTTTCCGGCCTGGCCGATGCCATCGTCGAAGTGACAGAAACTGAGAGTACCATCAGGGCCCATGGGCTACGGATCATTCACGAATTGATGGAATCAAACACCCAGATGATCGCCAACAAGGACGCCTGGAACGATCCGTGGAAACGGGAGAAGATCGAAAATATCTCGATGCTGCTGCAGGGGGCGCTGCGTGCCGACCGGATTGTCGGCCTCAAGATGAACGTCGAGGATAAGCATCTTGATAAGGTGGACGACATTCTTCCCAGTCTGAACGCGCAGACC
>CAZSOA010000065.1:0-3037 GCA_964608305.1 uncultured Desulfofustis sp.
TTGTATCTGGCTTATGAACGTTTGTAAGAGATTGAGCGTTTGCTCATCCAGCGGTTTCATTTCGAAGCTGCGCGCTGAGCGCCGGGTATTTATCGCATCTTCCCATCTCGGAATCGCCATGATCCGATCACCTTTCCTTTCCATAAATGCCTGATAGCTTATATTTATGTTAATCGTCTATTATGATTTCCCATTTTCAGAAAAGTTTTCTTGCTTCACACTGGTCCCGGACGACCGAACAGTTGCTGCTTGCGGCACAGAATCTTGCCTTCGAGCGAGGCCGCACTGCGGTTGTTTTACGGGGGGACGATCCGATCAGCGAGGCGAACAGGGAGTTTATCGATCATCGAAGAGAACTGGCAGATCAGGCAATAGCCGCTGCCATACGTGGTCTGAAAGAGAATAAAGACCCAAGCCTTGCCGAACAATTACAGAATCAGTGGGACCTGGTGAAGGACTGCAGGGCGTCCATCGAGCGCGCCGTTCTGCTGCCACGTGAAGAGCGGGAGACTCATCTTGTTGCGACCTGGGAAGACCGGGCAAGCACGATGCTGCAACAGATACGAATGACCGCCCTGGAACTGCTGAGCAGTTTTGATTCCGGGAAGAAGCCTGCTCAGTTTAATTATCTGGCGATAACAGCACTTGATCTCAGATTGACGGCGGGTTGGAAGGCGTCGCTAATCACCCAGGCCCTATCGGCGAATCGCTACCCGGACGCCGAAGAACTGGCAGCGATTAATGCGCTACGCGGCAGGGAAGCAAAACTCTGGGAAGACAGTACCCGGCTTGCCGTTCATCTCGATGACGATGATCTGCACAGGGTTGCAATCGAGGTTCGGGAGTTGAACGAACAGATCGTCGGGCCGTTACAGGAGCAGGCTCTCGCCGGTCTGTTGACAAAGGAGCCGCCGGAGATGAGCATGGCGGTGTTGCTGGCCCCGTCAGTCCCGTACCTTGACGGAATTTCGTCGATTATGATCCTGGCGACGAAGAAGGCGATAACCTCAATCAGCACCATGAAGATCACATATGGCGTCCATTTTTTGATCCTTCTGATTGTGCTGGTCTCTCTCATCGGTTTGGTCCTCCTCGCCCTGCGGTATGTGACCAGGCATATTGTCGCGCCGATTGAACGTATCGATCAAGATCTGCACAGGATCGGCGCCTTTACCCGTGATGAATGGGACGGGAACGAGGTGCGCCGCCTTGGGACAAGCGTGAAAAAACTTGAGGACACCATCGCTGCCCGCACCAGGGCCGAAGCGGAACGCGAGAGGACCATCGCGGAACTCACCGCAGCGCTTGATCAGATCAAAACCTTGTCAGGGCTGATCCCCATCTGTGCAAGCTGTAAGAAAATCAGAGATGATAACGGCTATTGGGAACGGTTGGAAAGCTATCTTGCTGCGCGTACCGACGCGCAATTCTCCCATGGACTTTGTCCGGACTGTTATGATAAGGCGATGAAAGAACTTGATGTCTGATGGGCGAGATCAACCGAATCTTCTGGAGAAACTGATGCAGACGAGTACCGAGCTTACCGATTTCATGGGCTTTCAGGAGTTGTTGGAAGATGAGGAAAAACTGGTCAGGGAAACGGCCCGGGCCTTTGTCAATGAACGGGTGTTGCCGATTATCGATCATCACGCGCAGCAGGAATCGTTTCCCCGCGAGTTGGTACCGGTCATGGGGGGCATGGGCTTTTTCGGGCCGACCCTTCCGGAGGAGTATGGATGTGCGGCGTTGTCGTATGTGGCCTATGGACTGCTCATGTATGAGCTGGAGCGTGGCGATTCGGCGTTGCGGAGCATGGCCTCGGTGCAGGGGTCGCTCGTCATGTACCCGATTTTTGCTTTCGGCAGCGAAGACCAGAAGCGCTACTGGTTGCCGAAGATGGCCGCCGGTACGGCAATCGGCTGCTTCGGTCTGACTGAGCCGGATTTTGGCTCCAATCCGGCCGGCATGCGCACCCGGGCCGTCCGGGAACCCGGCGGCAGGTGGCGGATCAACGGCACGAAGATGTGGATCACCAACGGCAGCATCGCCGATGTGGCGCTTGTCTGGGCGATGACTGATGATGGGGTGCGCGGCTTTCTCGTGGAGCGGGGTACGCAGGGATTTACTGCGCCGCAGATGAAAAACAAATGGAGTCTGCGGGCCTCGGTGACCTCGGAACTGGTGCTCGACAATGTCATCGTCGACGAGGAACAGAGCCTTCTGCCCGGCGTCACCGGGCTGCGCGGACCGCTCAGCTGCCTGACCCAGGCCCGTTACGGGATTGCCTGGGGCGTGCTCGGCGCCGCCGACAATTGCTATCAGACGGCGCTTGCTTATGCGCAGCAGCGGGTGCAGTTCGATCGCCCGATTGCCGGGTTCCAGCTACAGCAGAAAAAGCTGGCGGAGATGGTCACCGAACTGACCAAGGCCCAGTTGCTCGTCCTGCATCTCGGGCGTCGCAAGGATCGCGGTTCGGCGACAGCGCAGCAGGTATCGATGGCGAAGATGAACAATGTCCATAGTGCGTTGAACATCTGCCGGACTGCCCGGACCATGCTCGGCGCCAACGGCATCATGGGCGAGTATCCGATCATGCGCCATGCCGCCAACCTCGAATCGGTCTACACCTATGAGGGGACCCACGATATCCACACGCTGATCATCGGCGAACAGGTTACCGGGATTGCGGCGTATCGCTGAGATCGGTCGTGCTCACAGCCTGAAAGAGATGCCTTGGGCCAGCGGCAGGGTCGAGCCGTAATTGATCGTGTTGGTTTGCCGCCGCATGTAGGCTTTCCAGGCGTCTGAGCCGGATTCCCGCCCGCCGCCGGTGTCTTTTTCGCCGCCGAACGCGCCGCCGATCTCGGCCCCGGAGGTGCCGAGATTAACGTTGGCGATACCGCAATCGGAACCGGCGGCCGACAAAAACCGTTCCGCCTCCTGCAGATTGTCGGTGAAGATTGCCGATGACAGCCCCTGATCGACGTCGTTCTGCAGGGCGATGGCCAGCTCCACCGGTCCGTCGTAGTGGAGCAGA
>CAZSOA010000065.1:3047-15612 GCA_964608305.1 uncultured Desulfofustis sp.
AGAGAATTGGAGCGAACGTCTCCCGGCGGACGATCGGCATCGTGTTGTCCGCCTCGGCAACCACCGGCTCCACGTAACAGCCCGATTCATAGCCGGCGCCGCTGAGGACCTGGCCGCCGCAGAGAATGGTACCGCCCTGTTCCTGTACTGCCGCCAGGGCATCGAGATAGGCGGCAACGGCCTGGGTGTCGATGAGGGGGCCGACGTGGTTGGCGTCATCGAGCGGTGAGCCGATGCGCAACGATTGATAGGCGGTTACCAGCGCCTGCTTGACCGTGTCGTACACCGCCTCGTGAACGATCAGCCGCCTGGCCGTCGTGCAACGCTGGCCGGCGGTGCCGACGGCGGCAAAGACGATGGCCGGCACCGCCAGTTTGAGGTTGGCCTGCGGCGTGACGATCACCGCGTTGTTGCCGCCCAACTCGAGGATTGTGCGGCCGAGCCGACCGGCGACGGCCGCCGCTGCATGACGACCAACCGCGGTGGATCCGGTGACCGAGACGAGCGGTACCCGTCGGTCGTGCAGCAGGAGTTCACCGACGCTTTGACCGGGGCCGATGACCAGGTTGAACAGGCCGTCCGGCAACCCGTTGGTCCGGGTGATCTCATTGAGGATCTGCTGGACCGCGATGGCGGCCAGCGGGGTCTTCGATGACGGTTTCCAGATGCAGGTGTTGCCGCAGACCGTTGCCAGCATTGCATTCCATGACCAGACTGCCACCGGGAAGTTGAATGCGGAGATGATGCCGACCACACCAAGCGGATGGTATTGCTCGAACAATCGGTGGTCCGGTCGTTCCGAGGCCATCGTATAGCCATAGAGCTGACGGGACTGGCCGACGGCAAAATCACAGATATCGATCATTTCCTGGACCTCGCCGAGCCCTTCCTGAAGCGATTTGCCCATTTCCCAGGAGACGAGCGCGCCGAGCGCGTCTTTCTTGCTGCGCAGCGCCTCGCCGATCTGGCGAACGATATCACCCCGTTTCGGCGCCGGGGTAACACGCCAGCTGAGAAACGCCTGGGCGGCCGCCTCCCGGCAGCGGTGATAATCCATTTCCGAGGCGCAATAGACCGAGGCCAGCAGCCGTCCGTCGACCGGCGACACAACCTGATATTCGCCGTTGTCCCGGGTGGTGTTCCAGGTCGTACCGGTCGATGCTCCCTGATTTTTCTTCTTGATGCCGAGGGTGTCGAGAATTTCCATGGGTCCTCCTGGGCTGCGGCGCGCCGGGGGGAGACGGAGGTGATGGCGGCGCCCTTTATTGTTTATTATAGGGGGGAGCGGATAGCGAAGCAAGGGGCTCCGCCGGGTGTTGCCGAGATCGCCGGGAATCAGTGGCGGCAGGCGCGGGCTGCCGGGCTGTCGGCTGGTGGGATCAAGTCCGGAAACGGACCGGTGGCGTCGCCGTGAATGGCGTCGAGCAGGACCTGCGGGTTGTGCTTGAAGTCGCTTTTGATGGTGTTGTCGAACAGATATTTCTCGTCAAATGAGGTGATCAGGTTCAACCGGCTCCAGCGCTGCAGATAATAATCGAGGATTTCCGGCAGCCGGGTGTACACCGTTTCGTCCGGGTACGGGTCGACGAAGCTCGATGCCGCCAGGCGCCTGCTGGAGAGTGTCTGGGTCCGATAGAATGCGCCGAGAAACATCAACTCGGGCGGCAGGGTGGCCCTCATCCCGAGCCGGGTCAGCAGGCGCAGTATGACACGAACGCTGTTCTTCCCGGTTTTGGCGACACTATAGGGGACGAAGAGCCGCTTCGGGTGGCTCAGTTGCAGACGGTCTCTGATGGTCAGGATCAGATCGGCGAGTTCCACCGGTTTGCGGTCTACGAAATGCATGGTCGTGCCGTTGAACTCATCGCGATGCTCGAGCAGATGATGAACCAGATACGGTAATTTGCGGGAGTTGGAGTAAGAATGGATGACGCCCGGGGCGGTGAAGATGAACGGCATTGACTGGTCGGCAATCGAGAAGAGCAGTCGATGGAATCCCTGGATTTTGTGATCGTGCCGGCCGTAGGCGATGGCCAGCCGCAGGCAGGAGTAGTCAAGCCCCTCATGCTCGTGCATGTAGGCCAGCGTCTTTTCCGCCATCAGCTTCGATTTTGCATAATTGCTTAACCGGGCAATCAGCGGCAGCTGGTCGTTTTCATCAAGTTCTTCGCCTTCCGGCAGCGTGGCGGCCGAGCTGAAGAAAATATACGGCACCCGCAGTCCGGCGGCAGTCCGGGCAATGTTGATTGCGCCGGCGTAATTCACTTCGAAGGTGACTTGACAGCCGGCATCGATGTTGGTGATGGCGGCATTGATGATGAAGTCCGGCCTGACGCTCATCAGGTAGGCACGGATGTCGGTACAGTTGTTGAGCGAGACCTTTTTACTGCTCGGGGCGAGTATGTCGACGAGACCGGGCTGGCGCTCCTTGTAGAAATTGACGATGGTGCCGCCGATCAGCCCGGAGCCGCCGAAGACGACGCCGACTTTCCGCGGTCTGCTGGCTGTTCGCTCGTTGATCATGGCAGGAGTCGTCTGTTGGCTGGTTGGTGGGGGCGGCAGCCGGCGCTGCGAAACATCCGCCCTGACTATATCAGGTATTTCTGATTTAGCAATAAGCAGAGATGATGATGTGTAAATCTGTTATGAATTCGAGATATTACGTAGGTTAATGGCGCAGAGGGAGGAAATAGTGTTTGAATTTCCTTTTCGTAAATCATAGACTTTAGTAGATTTTTGAGATGTGCCTGGGGGCTGAACGCACAGAAACCGTGTGCCGGATCGGAGCCCGGGTGAGTCACCGCATCACTTAACCCTGTCCGTTGCGGACAGGACTGCCCCGGAGGAACGGGACTATGGTAACGAAATTCAAGAACGTTCGGTTTACCACCAAATTGTTTGTCGCGATGATCGGTGTGGTAGCCGTCTCCATCCTGATAACCTCGGGCAATGCCATCAGGATGTCGAAGCAGGGACTCTACTCGCTTGGAGAAGGTGCCATTGAGGACATCCACCAGGTGCTCTACAATTCGCTGGCGGCCATCGATGACAATATCCGGCAAAAACTCGAAGGCGACCTGCTGATCCTTGAAAAAGAACTCCGTCTGACCGGCGGCCTGCTTCTTGATGAGAGCAACCCGCTCGATGTAACCATGGTCAATCAGGAGACAGGGGCTTCCGAGACGAGGGAGATTCCGCACTTTCAGGCGGGCATCCAATACGTCAACGAGAAATACGAGATCGTCGATCGGGTTGAAGGGATCACCCATGCGTCCGCCACCATCTTTCAGTTGGTCGACGACAAGTTGCTGCGGATCTCGACCACGGTTCGCCAGACCGACGGTTCGCGGGCGGTTGGTACCTATATTCCATCGAGCAGCCCCGTCTACCAGACGATCATCAACGGCGAGACCTATCGCGGCAAGGCCTTTGTCGTCAATGATTGGTATTTGACGGCGTATCAGCCGGTCTACGATCTGACGCACAATATCATCGGCGCCATCTATGTCGGTCAGTTGATGCTCTCCGAGCAGGTCCGAACGCTGATTTCGGAAACGAGAATGGGACCGGGTTTTTTCTTTCTTTATGATGATAACGGTTCTGTCCTCATCCATCCGACCATGACTTCCGAGGACAACATTTTTGAACTTATTCCAGCGTTTAAAAACAATCCAGATGGTTTTATTGAATACGAGTTTCGAGGGAGCGACCGCGTTGCGGTAAAGCGGTACATCGAAGAATGGGGCGTGACGCTCTGCATCGGCATCGATCGCGCCGATATCGTTGCCGGGCTCGATGTGCAGATGCTGCGCAACAATCTGCTGGTCGGCCTGGCGGTGATTGCCGGCGGCATTCTGCTGACCATCCTGCTGGTCCGCTCCATCAACCAGCCGCTCAAGGAACTGGCACAAAAGGCGGTCAAGGTCGGCGACGGCGATTATACGATCTCATTTGCTTCGACGGTGGACGATGCCATCGGCCAGCTGACCAATTCACTGGGGGTCATGGTAACCAAAGGCAAGGAGATGATGCGCGATATCGTCTCATCGTCGCAATCGCTGTCGGCATCGTCCACCGAATTGGCGACGATTTCCGACCAGATGGTCGACAACGCCGAATCGACCACCGAGATCGCCGACCAGGCCTCGGTTAATGCCCGGGACGTGAGCACCAATATGCAATCAGTATCGGCCGCAATGGAGCAGTCGGCGGTGAACCTTGATATGATCGCCTCGGCTTCCGAGGAAATGGGCACCACCATCAAGGAAATCGCCGAGAACAGCGCCCGGGCCCGCCAGACCACAGAAGAGGCGGTGGCCAACACCAAACGGTCGCATCAGACCATTGTCGAACTCGGTGAAGCGGCGAAAGCCATCGGTTCGATTACCGAGACCATCACCGAGATTTCCGAGCAGACCAACCTGCTGGCGCTCAACGCCACCATCGAGGCGGCCCGGGCCGGCGAGGCCGGTAAGGGCTTTGCCGTCGTTGCCAACGAGATCAAGGAGCTGGCCAAGGAGACCGCCGAGGCGACCGGCAAGATCAAGGATGCGATCACCGGCATTCAAGGCAAGACCGCCCATACCGTCAAGGATATCGAGACGATCACCAAGGTCATCAACGATGTCAATGAGATCGTTACCGGGATCGTCACCGCCGTAGAGGAGCAGTCGATCACCACCAACGAGATCGTTAACAATGTCAGCCAGGCGTCGCAGGGGATTGCCGAGATCAATGAGAATGTCGCCAGTTCCAATCAGATGACCCAGCAGATGAATGACGCGGTCGGCCAGGTCCGGGAGCGGTCCATGGATGTCAAAGAGAGCAGCCAGCATGTTCGCACCTCGGCGGATGAGTTGTCGCGGCTCTCCGAGAAGCTGACGGAACTCGTCGCGAAATACCGGATCTGATCGGCAGGCCATGATTACCTATTTCTACTGGTTGGCCGTTATCGCTCTGGCCGGTGGCGTCCTGTTTGGCCTGGGGGCCAAGGCGCAGCGGTGGAAACCGGCGCTTGCGATCGCCGTGGTGATCCTGCTGGTCGGTTGGGGCGCGTATTATTTTCGGTTCGAGCAGGTTTTTGTGAAGCGGTACGGTGGGGTGATGACCATCCAGGTCCCTGAAGGACAATTTCATATCTCGGCGACCTGGAAGGACGACAACCTCTGGGTGGAGAATTACGATCCGAAGACCAACACCTGTATTTTCAGTGAATATTCAAAGGGCAACCTGCTGCAGGGGCGGGTGACCATCAAAAACTGCAACCCCTGGTCGGCGCCGCGTTGAGCGGCGCACTCCTGGTGTCGCATCTCTTCGGCCGGTGCGCGCATGGTGGTCATGCCGTGCACCGGCTGCACTGATGTTCCGATAATGCTCAGTTGCGCAGCGTCGCTCGAAGCCTATCCGGCTTGATGAGCAGGTCGAGTGCCTGCTCGATATCAAAGCAGATTACATCCGCCTGAGCAAGCAGGCCGGCGGCCGCACCTTCCAGCCCGACAACGGCAATGCCGAGTGCCGCCCGGGCAAGCAGCAGGATGTCATTGCGGCCGTTGCCGATGGCCACGCAGGCCTGCGGACCGAGTGTGGTCAGAAACGTCTCTTTTGCCCGGTCCTGGGCATTGGCTCCGATAATCGCGAGTCGTACCGGGAGCCCGGTGGTTTTTTGAGCGGCAGTACCATGGGTGTCGGCGGTGACGATGTGGATGGTAAGCGACTGCGCCAGCGTCGTCAGGCGCGCAGGCACCGTGGGCAAGACAGTGCCGTCTCCGGCGATCGTCCCGTTGAAATCGAGAACGAGGTGTTTGAGATGCAGCGGTGCACTGCCGGGGATGTCGATGGTCAGCATGCCGGATCTTTACCGCGCTGTTTCTCCGCCGGCAAGGTTTTTCGTGCCGGTTCGATCTGGTGCCGCGGCAATACGGAAATTTTTTAACCCGCAGGTACCGGGTCCCGATGCTATTCATCTTACGTAAACAAGATGTCATCTTGACTTGGTTGCGTATAAGTCGCTTCACGTGCCGAAGACAGCTTGGGAGATATTGCGCTCCTGTCTAATATCATGATAATATAGATATTATATATCGATCATGAGAGATTTTGCATTTCCCGCAGTGAGTTTGGAGGAGGCACGAGAGTGGTAAAAAATCGTTTCGCGTTGACTTATACGTAAGGGTAAGGTATATCGGAGCAATAATCACCATTATGCACGGGAGGACAACAGGTTCGGGGTATTGACATATTTGACGGCGACGCACCCTTGCTATCGGTGCCGCACAGCCAGAAAAGGCCGGGCAGTACGGTGACTGGCGGCACGATCCGAAGATGCGTAAGCCCATCACGCCAGCGCGGAGAGAAGCCATGGATTTTCTGTCTTACCAATCGGTTCCGGCAATTCTGAAAGAGAACGCAACGCGGTTTGCCAAAAAAACGGCAGTCAGCTTCAAGAAACAAGGCGTTTTCCTCTCCCTCACCTTTGAAGAATTTTACGAACGGGTGCTTTTGCTGGCCCGGGGGCTGGTCAAAGTGGGCACGAAGCCCGGTGACCGAGTCTGTATCTTTTCGGAAAACCGTCTTGGCTGGGCAATCTCCGATTTCGGCATCCAGAGCGCCGGCGGTATTCCGGTTCCCATTTACGCCACCAATACCGGCAAGCAGGCCGCCTATATTATCAATCACTGCGAAGCGAAAATCGTTTTTGTTTCGACAAAGAGCCAATACGAGAAGCTGCTCGCGGTACGGGACGAGATTCCCGGTGTCGAACTGGTCATTTCCTATGAGCGGTTCATGGGCGATCGGTTGTTTCCGGTCTATACGCAATACCAGCTGTCAGAGGTGGGAACACCACTGTCCGATGAGGAAAAACAACAGATCGAACAGTCCATCGACCGTATAAAACAGCATGACATCATTACCATTATCTATACTTCCGGGACGACCGGTGTACCGAAAGGGGTGCTGCTGACCCATTACAATATCATGAGCAATGCCCAGATCGGGCTCAAGCAGCTCGGTGCCTTGAACGAGCAGGAGACCTTTCTCAGTTTCCTGCCGCTCAGTCATGTCCTGGAGCGTACCGCCGGGTATTATGCGACGTTGCTCAGCGGTAAGCATGTCGCTTTTGCCGAGGACGTGAAAAAGGTCCTGGAAAATATGACCGAAGTACAGCCCACCTGGATGGTCAGTGTCCCTCGCTTGTTTGAAAAAATCTATTCGCGGGTGCACGAGGGTGCCCATCAACTCAGCCCGTTGCGTCGCAGCATTTTTCACCGGGCACTGCGTGTTGGGAGGGAATACGCGCAGAAAAAATATGTTACCGGCCAGTCGGACAATATGCTCGCCCTGCAGTATCGCCTTTTTGACCGGTTGGTGTATCGCAAGATCAGAGCCCGATTCGGCGGCCGGTTACGCGGTTTTATCTGCGGCGGGGCACCACTCGACCGGACCATCAACGAATTTATGTGGGCGATCGGTCTGCCGGTGTTCAACGGCTATGGGTTGACGGAAACAAGCCCGGCCCTGACCCTGAGCAGTCTTGGTGCGGTGCGATTCGATTCGGTCGGCAAACCGCTCGCCCAGACCGAGCTGAAACTGGCCGAGGATGGTGAACTGCTCGTCAAAGGGCCGCAGGTCATGCAGGGATATTATAAAAGCGACGAGAAGACTCGTGAGACCTTTGTCGACGGTTGGCTGAAAACCGGCGATATCGCCCGGATCGACGAGGAGGGATTTGTGTATATCGTTGACCGGAAAAAGGAAATTATCGTCACCGCCGGCGGTAAGAACATAGCCCCGCAGCCCCTTGAGAACGAACTGAAGCTCGACAAATATATCTCCCAGGCCATCGTTTTCGGGGATCGAAAACCTTATCTTGTCGCACTGTTGACCCCCAACCTGGAACGGCTGATTGACTGGAGCCGGGAAAAGGAACTTGACTATATTGATATTTATGAACTGGTGAAGAGCAACCGAATCAGGAAGCTCTACGAGGAGCGCATCGCAGAATTGAACAAAGGACTGCCGCCCTATGCTACCATCAAGGATTTTGCGCTGATCCCGCGTGAATTTACCATCGAGGGCGGCGAGTTGACTCCGACGCTGAAACTGAAACGAAAGGAAATCTACATGAAGTATAAGGAAGCCGTCGACGACATGTATATGAAAAAAGGAAACGGTCTGGTATTCCAGGCACAATCCACAGATGGAGAGAGACCATGAGGCAGATTAATCGAGTAGCCGTCCTGGGCGCCGGGGTCATGGGCGCCACCATCGCGGCCCATCTGGCCAATGCCGGGTTGGAGGTTCTGATGCTCGACATCGTTCCTCGCGAACTCAGCGAACAGGAAGCCGCCCGCGGGCTGACCCTGGCTAGCCCTGAGGTACGTAATCGCATCGCCCGCGCCGGTTTGGAAGGACTGGCCAAAATGAAACCGGCGCCGCTTTATCTGCGTGAGTATGCCGGCCTGATTGAAACGGGCAATTTTGAAGACGACCTGACCAGACTCGCCACCTGTGACTGGGTGATCGAAGTGGTTGTGGAGAACCTGGCCGTCAAACGCAGCCTGTTTGAACGGCTGGTGCCGCACCTAAGCGACCATGCGGTGCTGACCACCAATACCAGCGGGCTGTCGGTCAACGAGATGGCGCAGGCGCTGCCTGATTCGCTGCGAAGTCGGTTTCTGGTGACCCACTTCTTCAATCCGCCCCGCTACATGCGATTGCTGGAGATCGTACCCTGCGCCGAAACCGATCCGCAGGTCGTGGCGGAGATGGCCGAATTCATTGAGCGGCGGCTTGGCAAGGGAATCGTGTATGCGAAGGACACCGCCAACTTCGTCGCCAATCGGATCGGGGTGTATGCGATCTACAAGGGGATCGCGCACATGCTCGAAATGGGACTCAGTGTCGAGGCGGTCGATGCGATCGCCGGCCCGGCAACCGCCCGGCCGAAGAGCGCCGCATTCCGTACCGCCGACCTCGTCGGTCTCGACACGTTGGCCCATGTCGGGACGAACTCGTACGAGGCATTGCCCGACGATGAAGAGCGAGACGTTTTTAAACTGCCTTCGTTTATGAAGACAATGATTGAAAACGGCCTGCTCGGCAATAAGAGCGGCAAGGGGTTTTACAAAAAAGAGCAGCTCGACGGGAAACGGCAGATTTTCTATTACGACTACCGCGACGGCGACTACAAGCCGCTTCAGAAACCGAAATTCGCCTCCGTCCAGACGGTTAAACAGGTGGACGATCCCCGGCGCCGGATCGTCGCGATGATCGGCGGGAATGATCAGGCAGCCGAATACGCCTGGCGCAGCCTGCGCGATACGTTGATCTATGCGTTCAACCGGATCCCGGAGATTGCGGATGATGTGGTCAATATCGATAATGCGATGCGATGGGGCTTCAACTGGGAACTCGGCCCCTTCGAAATGCTCGATGCCATCGGTGTTGCCGCCTTCGTCAAACGGGCCACAGCCGATGGGGTGACGATTCCCGACGGGCTGGCGACCATTTCTTCATTTTACCGCTATAACGATGATGCCCAGCGGGAATACTATGACCTGGTCGAGAAAACCTATCGGCCGGTACCCGAACCCCCCGGTCAGATCAATCTCGAGGTAATCCGTCACGCCGGGCGGGAGGTGGAGCGTAATAGCGGCGCTTCGGTGCTTGATCTCGGCGACGGCGTTTTCTGCTTGGAATTCCACAGCAAGATGAATTCCATCAGCGGTGATATCCTCAGTATGGTGCATAAAGCCATCAAGCGAGCCGAACAGG
The DNA here is from genome assembly GCA_964608305.1 of uncultured Desulfofustis sp. GTDB lineage: Bacteria > Desulfobacterota > Desulfobulbia > Desulfobulbales > Desulfocapsaceae > Desulfofustis. The sequence continues at coordinate 12,822 of CAZSOA010000065.1, forward strand.
ATGGCTGCGGGCTGGTGATCGGCAATCGCGGTGCCAATTTCTCCGTCGGCGCCAATCTGATGCTGCTTGCGGTTGCCCTGGCCGAGGGAGCGCTCGAGGATGTCGATATGGTCCTGCGGTCGTTCCAGAAAGCGACGATGGCCGTCAAATACGCGAAAGTGCCGGTGGTGGCGGCACCATTCGGCATGACGCTCGGCGGTGGCTGTGAGTTCTGTCTCCATGCCGATGCCGTCAATGCATCGGCGGAGACCTATATGGGTCTGGTCGAGGTCGGTGTCGGGCTGTTGCCCGGTGGTGGCGGCACCAAGGAGATGTGTATCCGTGCGGTTGAGTTGGCGCAGCGCTATGACACCGATGTGCAGCCCTTCATTTTCAAGCATTTTCGACAGATTGCCATGGCCCAGGTATCGATGGGCGCCGCCGAATTGTATGCGATGAACTACCTGCGACCGGGCGATGCGATTACGATGAATATCGATCGGCTGATCGCCGATGCCAAGCAGAAAGCGCTGGCCTTGGCCGTCAACTACCGGCCGCCGCGCCCGCTCATCGATATTCCGGCACCGGGGCGAAACGTGGCGGCAAGCATCAAGAGCCAGCTCTGGAATATGAAAATGGGCAACCAGATCACCGAATATGAAGAACGGATGGCCGGCATTATCGCCGATGTGATCTGCGGTGGCGATGTCAATCCGGGGACGCTCATTACCGAGGAGTATCTGCTGCAGCTCGAGCGCGAGAACTTCCTGCGGCTCTGCAGCAATAAGCAGACGTCCGAGCGAATCCAGCACATGCTCAAGACCGGCAAACCGTTGCGCAACTAAAGGGCGCCGGGAGACTTTCCCGCCAATGACTCAGGAGAGAAACGATATGAAAACAGCCTATATTCTGAGCAGTTACCGGACACCGGGCTGCCGGGCCAAGAAAGGGAAATTCAAAGATGTGCGGCCCGATGATCTGGCGGCCGCAGCCATCAAAGGGCTGGTCGAGCGAACCGCAATCGACCCGTCGACCATCGATGATGTCTATCTCGGTTGTGCCTTCCCGGAGGCGGAGCAGGGGATGAACATGGGCCGCATGGCGGCACTCAAGGCCGGTCTGCCCATCGAGGTGCCCGGGCAGACCATCAACCGGTTCTGCTCGTCGGGACTGCAGACCATTGCCATGGCAGCGGAACGGATCATGCTCGGGCTGGCCGATTGTATCGTCGCCGGCGGTGCCGAGTCGATGTCCTGTGTGCCGCTCGGCGGCTTGAAATATAGCGCCAATCCGGGATTAATGAAAGACTGGCCGGAGGCCTATGCGTCGATGGGAATCACCGCCGAGCTGGTGGCCGAGCGCTGGGGGATCGACCGTCGGGCCATGGATGAATTTGCGGTCGACAGCCATGCCCGGGCAGCCGCGGCGATTGAGGCCGGCCGGTTTGCCGACGAGATCATCCCGGTGACCATCGAGAAGACCCAGCTGGTTAAAAACAAGATGAAGCGAAGTGCCGAACAGGTCGTCGTTGATGACGGTGTTCGTCCGGGAACCACCGTGGAGACACTGGCCAGATTGCGCCCGGCGTTCAAACAGGGCGGCTTGGTAACGGCCGGCAACTCATCGCAGATGACCGATGGGGCGGCGGTCTCGCTGGTGGTCTCCGAAACGTACTTGAAACGGCTCGGTGCCGAGCCGATGGCTCGTTTTATCGCCTATACGGTGCGCGGTGTGGCGCCGGAAGTGATGGGCATCGGCCCGATCGCAGCGGTGCCCGCGGTGTTGAAACTGGCCGGCATGAACCTGGAGCAGATCGAGTTGGTCGAGCTCAATGAGGCCTTTGCCGCTCAGGCCCTGGCGGTAATCAAGGATCTCGGGTTGGATCGCGCGCGGGTCAATGTCAACGGCGGCGCCATAGCCCTTGGGCATCCGCTTGGCTGTACCGGCGCGAAGCTGACGGCAACGCTGCTGCATGAAATGGGCCGGCGGAAACTGCGCTACGGCCTGGTGACCATGTGCATCGGTGGCGGCATGGGCGCCGCCGGGCTTTTTGAGCGTCTTTAACAGAACCAATACAGCACACGAGGTGGAGCAATGGCTGGAACGATATTGAAGGGCGGCGAATACCTGATTGCCGAGGTTGCCTGTGAATCAATTTTTACGCCGGAGGATTTCAGCGACGAGCAGCGACAGTTCGCCGAGACCACCGAGCAGTTCGTCATGAACGAGATCGTCCCGAAGATGGATGAGATCGATCAGCAGCATTTCGACCTGGTGGTCGAGGGCATGCGCAAATGCGGCGAACTCGGGCTGTTGATGATGGACACGCCGGAGGAGTACGGCGGGCTCGACCTGGACAAGGCGTCGAGTATGCTCGTTGCCGAGAAGATTTCCTACGGCGGTTCGTTTTCCGTGGCATTTGCCGCGCACACCGGGATCGGCACGCTGCCGCTGGTCTACTATGGGACGCCGCAGCAGAAAGAACAGTACCTCGGCCGAATTATCTCCGGCGAGTGGTGTTCCGCCTATTGCCTGACCGAGCCCGGCTCGGGCAGTGATGCACTTGGCGCCCAGGCCACCGCGGTGCTCTCCGAGGACGGTTCAGCCTACCTGCTCAACGGCACCAAGCAGTTCATCACCAACGGCGGCTTTGCCCAGATCTTCACGATTTTTGCAAAGATCGACAAGGAGCATTTCACGGCGTTTCTGGTCGAGCGCGATTTCCCGGGCCTGACGATCGGTCCCGAGGAAAAGAAAATGGGCATCAAGGGTTCGTCGACCACCCAGGTCATTTTGGAGAACTGCCGGGTCC
>CAZSOA010000066.1:0-15553 GCA_964608305.1 uncultured Desulfofustis sp.
GGCAGCCCGAGTGCTTTTCTGCCGGCCTTGCGACCGAACAACAAGGTGCGCCGGGCACCCACCCGTTGCGGGTTATACGGCTCATACGTGTCAGGATCGGACAGAAGCCCCTGCAGATGCAACCCGGTCTCGCAGGTAAAGATATCCGCACCAATGATCGGGGTCGAACCGGGGATGGTCCTGCCGGTTAAGCCGGCTACCCGTTGTGCCAACCCAGCAAGGTGCTCCGGATGAAATTCTGATTTTCCCTGTATCAGCGAAAGATAGCCGACTACCTCTTCAAGGCGAGCACAGCCGCACCGCTCGCCAAGGCCAAGCACCGTCACATCGACCCAGGCAGCACCGGCGGCCAAGGCAGCCAAAGCATTGGCAGTGGCCATGCCGAAATCGTTATGGGTGTGCACGCCAATTTCGGCGCGTCCCAGGCGATCACGCAGTGAGTGGACCAACCAGGAGATCACCTGCGGTGTCGCCACGCCAACCGTATCGGCAAGCCGAATACGCCAGGCGCCCAGTCCTTCGGCGCGGCAAACCAGATCAAATAGAAAATCGGGGTCGGCGCGAGTTGCGTCTTCGAAACCGACCGCCGCCTTCAGCCCATGGTCCCGTGCGTACTGCAGTGAACGACACATGGCCTGTTGCGCCCATTTCCGATCTTTACCGAGTTTTTTCTCAAGCATGAGATCAGACACAGGCAGCGAAAGCGACACGGTATCCACCCCGGCGGCGGCCGCACAATCGATATCATCCTGACGGCAACGAGCCCAGAGCGATAAGCGCAGATGTGGATACCCGGTCTTGCAGAAGGAAATGATCGACGCACAATTATCTGCCAGCCGGGCGGCGATGCCAAGTTCTACCTCGGTCACCCCCACCGCCGCCAGACCGTCGATAATCATCAGCTTCTGCTCATCAGAAAAGACCACTCCCGGCGTCTGCGCACCCTCGCGCAGCGTGGTGTCAATGATTCCACAAAAACTCTTCTCCATAACCGCTCCGTCAATGACTTCTGATAAGGCATTCCAAGATGGAGAATTCTTTGCAATAACCGAACCTGCACGTGCTGAAAAATACATTTATCTGGTCTTCTCCAACCAGCAGGTCGTCAACTCAGACTGGCTTATATCGAGGAAAAGCGGGATTCTTAACGAGAAATAACATTTCATACTGACCGGTGACGGGCAATCATGTCCACTGAAAATCCGCTTCTTAAAAACCTTAGTATCGCTACGAACTCCCATGACTGAAAATCACAACGAAGCATGAAAATCTTTCGGAGTCGTTACCAATCGGCCAGAACAAACCGATTCCTATGAGCGATGAAGATTTCCATATATCACCAGAGATGTACGGCACATCTCTTTCCTTGCTTCGTTGTGACTTCCCATCATGGAGGTTATACTGAAAGGGGCCTTGAAAAATTCGGAATTTCGCTCAAGATCGAGGCGCGCAGGAAAATTTTATCGCAAGCATATAGATCATATTCCGACGATAAAATTAGATGACGCAACGATGAGCTTGGGCGAGTTGATGATGTTTCCAGGTTCCCTGATGCTGTTATCCACAGAATCGGCCGGCTGAGCGGGCCTTGTTATCCTGTTCATATCTGTCTATGCATATATTTACCTACGGGTCATTGATGTTCGCTGAAGTCTGGACACGGGTCGTCGTCGGCAGATACCGGAGCATGCCGGCAACGCTATCCGGCTATCGACGCAGGGCGGTCATCGGGGAGACGTATCCGGTGATTGTTGCCGGACCAAACCAACAAACGGTCGCGGGCATCCTTTATTTTTGCGTTACACCGGACGACATCACGCGCCTGGACACCTTTGAAGGCGGCTATTATCACCGCTGCAACGAGACGGTCCATTTGCCCGACGGCCGTATCATCGAGGCCGGCGTCTATGTCCTGCGCGAGGCATACACGCACATCATGGCCGACCGGGATTGGGATCCCGATCAATTCCGACGGGACGGCATCCACCGTTTTCTTGCTTCTTACCTTGGCTTTTCCGGCAACCGCCGCTGAGCGTCAGCGATACGTTCTGCCGCGATGCCACAACCAGCCACCGGGATGCCGGCCGGCCGGGTCATGGTGCGTCCAGTGGATGACCCCGCCTTTATCGTTGTATTCGTAGACCCCGGAAAACCTGATGGTATCGCCGACCCGCAACGTGGCAATCCGCGGTGCCAGATCGATATTATGGGCAACGAGAAGCGTCTGACCGTTTGCCATGGCAAGGATGAATCGCTGGTGCCTGCTGCCATCGGTGTCATCTTTGAGGATTGCCGTAACCTTCCCCTCCCCCTCCGCAGGGATTGCCCTGAGTCGCTGGGTAAACGCCTGTTCCAGATGTTCGACGGTCGTGATCCGCTCAACCGGCGGCAGTTCGACAAAACCCCGGTACTGGCGCTGTGCGACGAGCAGCGCCAGGAGCACCGCGAGAAGGATGACGATTTTCTGCTTCATCGGCGCTGACATCATCACCGCCGGTAGCGGTCGCCAAGCTCTTCCCGGTCGGCGGCCGGCAGACTGTTCAGATAGCGCCGCCACCCCGGACAAAAACGGATGTGAAAACGCCAGAGCCGACCAAGCAACGATCTCGGATTGGCATCGTATCTGGCGCGGAATGCGCACTGCTCGCACCGCTCGACACCACGCGTCTGTTTTTTACCCATGGATATATCATCCTTGCCTTGTTGGTGATTCACCCCTATGATTGCCTCTCTCAGGCTGCGCAGATCGCTTTGCGCAATGTTACCACACCAACACCTGCCCGCACGCTGGAAAATGCACGAAACCACCGCCATACCACACATTGCGCAAAAGCTCACGATCACGAACCACCAGGTCGAAGCCGTCGCCACCCTGCTCGCCGCCGGAGCAACGATCCCGTTTATCGCCCGCTATCGCAAAGAGGCCACCGGGGCTTTGGATGAAATCACCCTTACCGCCATTCAGGACGAACTTGGCCGGGCAACCGAGATTGCCAAACGGCGCGAGGCGATTTTCACCTCCCTGAATCAGCGCGAGCTGCTCACCGATGCCCTGCGTACCGCATTGGAGCAGGCCGACAGCCTCGCGCGGCTGGAAGATATCTACCTGCCGTTTCGGCCGAAACGGCGCACCCGCGCCGCCATTGCCCGGGAACGAGGTCTCGAGCCACTCGCCCAATTGCTGCTGGCCCAGGGGAAAAACCCGGTATCAACCGCCGCCTTCATCGCACCGGAACATGGTGTTCCAACCCACGAAGCGGCGCTGGCCGGCGCCCAGGACATCATCGCCGAGCGAGTCAGCGAGGATCTCGACACCCGCGGTGCCATGCGAAATCATTTTCGGAGCGCAGCGCTTATCCGCTCCCGGGTCGTCGAGAAAAACCGTGAACAGGCGGCAACGTTTCGCGATTATTTCGACTGGCAGGAGCCGGCACAGCGAATCGCCGGCCACCGGTTGCTCGCGTTGTTTCGCGGTGAATCAGAAAAAATGCTGTCCCTGTCGATTCGACCCGACGAATCGACCGCGCTGAGCATCCTGACAAGACGATGGGTAAGACCGTCACCACACCGCGAGCTGATAGGTGAGGCCGTCACCGATGGGTATCGCCGGCTGCTCGCACCGTCGCTGGAAAACGAATTGCGGCAGGAATTAAAGGAGCGGGCGGATCGTGAGGCAATTGGCGTCTTCTGCGCCAATCTGCGCGAGTTGTTGCTTGCCCCACCGCTGGGGCGAAAGCGGGTGATGGCACTAGACCCCGGCTTTCGGACCGGCGCCAAATTGGTCTGTCTCGATGCCCAAGGCCATCTGCTTGAAGCCACAACCGTTTACCCGACCCAGGGCGCCCAGCAACGACGTGTTGCGGCGGAAACCGTCCAGACCCTGTGTGCACGTCACCACATCGAAGCCATTGCCATCGGCAGCGGTACCGGTGGCCGCGAGACGGAACGCTTTATCAGGGAGACAGTGCCGTCTTCACTGCTCATCACCATGGTCAATGAAGACGGCGCTTCCGTCTATTCCGCCTCGGCCGTTGCCCGACGGGAGTTTCCCGACCAGGACATCACCGTCCGCGGGGCCGTGTCCATCGGCAGGAGGCTGCAAGACCCGCTTGCCGAACTGGTCAAGATCGACCCGAAATCGATCGGCGTCGGTCAGTACCAGCATGATGTCGACCAGGCAGCATTAAAAAAAGGACTCGATGAGGTTGTTATGAGTTGCGTCAACAGCGTCGGCGTCGCACTCAACACGGCGAGCATCGAGTTGTTGACCTATGTTTCGGGAATCGGTCCGGCGTTGGCGGCGGCGATTGTCGACTACCGCCTGGCGCACGGCCCGTTTGGTTCGCGCAAAGAATTGCTGCGGGTGCCGCGACTCGGGGCCCGGGCCTTTGAACAGGCCGCCGGTTTTCTGCGCATCGCCGACGGGGAACAGCCTTTGGACGCCAGCGGTGTTCATCCGGAACGCTACCGTCTCGTTGAGACGATGGCCGCCGACGGCAACGTCTCGATCCGGCAATTGATCGACTCGGCGGAGATCCGGACAGCGATTCAGCTTGATCGATACCTCGGTGACGATGTCGGCCTGCCGACGCTGCAAGACATCATGGCTGAACTGGCCAAGCCGGGACGGGACCCGCGAGCCGACTTCCGGTCGTTCTGCTTTTCGGAGCACGTCAATGACCTTGACGATCTTGAAGCCGGCATGGTGCTGCCTGGCATCATCACCAATGTCACCACCTTCGGGGCATTTGTCGATATCGGCGTACATCGCGACGGCATGATCCATATCAGCGAACTGGCCGATCACTTTGTCACCAACCCTGCTGCGGTAGTCAAGGTCCGCCAGCAGGTGATGGTGCGTGTCATCGACGTCGATCACCAGCGCCGCCGGATCAACCTGTCGATGAAAAAACAGCAGGACTGAGCCGTCAATAAGTGAGGAGCGGCGTTTTCCCGAACTGACTCGGGTTGTCCAGTTGTTTAAGGATGAAATCCGCCACATCGAGCCGGGATATGCGTTTGGCGGTAACACCGGTGAGGTCGTTGAGTACCCGATACGAGCCGGTACGCGGCCCGTTCGTCAGGCCGGCCGGCCGGACGATCAGCCACTGCAGCTCGCTCCTTTTGATGATTTCTTCTTCCCGATCCTTGTCCTCATAGATGGTTTTGAGCAACAGCGGCTTGAAGATCGAATCGTAGAGAAACCCGCCATGTCCCTTGCTGTCGCCGGCGCCGATGCCGGTGATAACCACCAGTTTCTGGCCGAGCAGATCCTTCATCGCCGCCACCAGATTGCGGGCGCCGATGGAAAAGAGATCGACCGGCTTGAAGGTGATCGGTGAACCGATACAGGAACACACCGCTTGCTGCTCTTTCACCGCGGCGCGAACCGCCTCACCGTCCCGGATATCCCCGTGCAGGATGCGGAGCTTCGGATCGTTGCCAACCACCTTGGCCGGATCCCTGGCCAACACGGTAACCTCATGGCCCTCTTCAAGGGCACAGTCCAGCAAGGCCTTGCCGATTCCCCGGGTGGCGCCGATAATAAGGATCTTCATGATAATTCTCCTGGTCAACATGATCAGCGGACAAATCACCGACTGGTGGCTCACCGTGGTGCGGCAACAATGTCACGCCGTTTAGAAAAATACCATAATACCGGATGGTTCACGAGACAAGTGCTTTTGCCCATCGGAATCAACACGGATCTGAACGGGGCCGACCGAGCACGCGATGCGCCGGAAATTTACCCCGCGGTGATCTTCGACAATAGCATTTGCGAATTTGGCAAAAACGATGCACTATCATCTCTCATCAAGAAGACGCGCTATCCCCGAAGGACGCAACATCACTATGAGCGGCTCGCCGAAAACCAAAAAAAAACCGGCCACCAGCCGAACATCCGGTCGGCCGCCGATCCGATCGGATGCACGTACCAGGCAGAAGACCTCGATGATCGGTTCCGGTCTGTTCGCCGGCAAACTCCCCCCTGACATCCCGCTATTCATCCTGGAAGCATGTTGCCTGGCCACGGTGGGCATTCTGGCGGTCATCGTCGTGATCGGTTTGAGCGCCAACCGCTTTTCCGGTACCGGCCTTTTCTCCCATCTCCTCCCTTTTGCCATTGGCGTTCTCGGCCTCATTATCGCCGGAATCGTTTTGCTCAACGGCTGGCAGGTGCTTCGACAACGCCTGAAAAAACGCTCGGTCATCCTTCCGGCAATCGTGGCCCTGACACTCGTCCTATTCGGAGCCGGGCTGATGACCCATGATCGCTTTTCCCGGGCGTTCGACTCGTTTCGCGCCTTGGTCGGCGGCCGAGAAGAAGCGAGCAGGACGGCGCTGTCCCACCAGATATTTGCCGGATATCGTCGCCTGACACCGATCCAGATGCAAAAACTGATTGATCGATCGCAGCCCTATCAGGCAGACATTGTCGAGGCGGCCAAGATCTTTTCGCTGGACCCGGATCTCCTGTTCGGCCTCGCCGCCGCAGAGTCATCCTTTTATCCACGCACCAGCAAAGACGGCGGTCAGGGTCTGTTCCAGATCACCCAGGCTCCGGCCGCCGCCACGGCAAAGGTGAACAAACTGGTTGATCCACAACAGCAACGCCTTGACAATCATCGCTATAACGCCCTGCTTGGCGCTGCCACGCTCACCCACTATCTGCTCGAGATGAACGGGGATCTCTTCCTCGGTCTGCTCGCCTACAACATCGGCCCGAGAAACGGCGGCCTGCGTTTTGTCATGGAACAATACGGCGCCGGCGACTTCATGACCATCCAACCGTATCTCCAGGATCTTCCCCGGGATTATCCGATCCGGGTCCTTGCTTTTGCGCTCGCCTTTCGTGTTGAGCGACACGCCGGCCGCCTCCTCGCTTATGAGGAGGGAACCAATGCGCTGCGAATCCAGGCCATTGGCATTCCCGGATTTTAACGACTGCCGCTGATTGAGCCGGCAGCCTATTCGTTGCGGCGAAACAGCTGTGGATTCGCCTTGATGAAATTGGCGATCCAGCGCTCGAGAAACGACTTGTTGGCCGAGGTCTTCAGATACCCGTAACCGAGTACCGCAATGACCAGCGCCCCGACGGTGTTAACGATCATATCCCACATGGTGTCGGTCAATCCGGACGGGTCACCGAGCATCGGTTTTTGCATGTTCATCCCGAAAAAACTGTCCATGGCAAACTCGAAGATCTCCCACAGGGCGCCGATGGCCACAGCAAACAAGAACGCAAAAAAGGCAACGAAACCGGGCGTCATGTGCAGGCCGATATCTTCCGTCTCGTTGAGCACATAGACGAGCAGGAAGCCGATAATACCCAACAGGAGGCCGGAACTGGTATGCAAAGCGATATCCCACCACCAGAATCGCGTATAGTAGCCGCGTACCTCGCCAAGAAAGAGCGAGGCAAAGATAAAGGCAATGGCCAGCAACTCGAATTCCGGTGGAATCTGAACGCGGAAACTGCGTTTGATGAGCAGCGGTATCATGGTGATGCCGAGAATACCGACGGTGATGCCGACGGTGAGCCACTGCTGCTCCCAGACGGCGAAACCCGCCTCAAGAAGCAGAATACCCTTAAGCACCAGACTCACGCGGCGATGGATGGAAGAGGTTTTCATCATCTCCTGTTTACGGGGGTGGAGCCGGCATCAGTCATCCACCGAAGCAGTCTCGGTGGCAACGACCAACCTATAAATGGCCAGGATCTCATCGGCAGTGCCGTTCGGTACGTCGGTGCCGCGGGAAGAAACCGTGCCGTCCGCAACGAGAAATCGATCTGACCGGGTGGTCACGACTTCGACATCCCCCGCATAGATCGATCGATTGTAGGCAGCGGTCGTCCGTTCGACGATATAATGATGCGCATCTTTTTTCTCACATACATACCGGATGCTGCCAACCTCTCCGAAGACCTCGACGACATGAGCGATGACCGTCTCGCCGTTTTTATAGATGGTATGGATCCCCCCCTGTGAAGAGAGGTCATCCAGATCATATGACGACGAGGCAAGACCGGACAACGCATCAATAGAAACAGGCGCGCCGTTCAACAACAAGCTCTGCTCATTATCTGAAGCGCACTGCACCAGCGCCAGGGTGCAGACCGCGACCAACACGGTACAGCATGACCGATAATAAAGTGCCCATGTCCCCGGCACAACGACGGATCGGCTGGTCACCGCCTCGATTTCCTGCACCTGGTTTTTCCGCTCGTCATCCGCACCGGTTTACCACCGCTGCAGCAACCGCATCGACGGCCCGATCGATTTCAGCGGCTGTCGTCATCATGCCGGTGGCGAACCAAACGGTGCTGCGTGCCGACCGAACCGAATTCAAAATGATCTTCATGCTTCGTTGCGCCCTTCGGTCGACACTGGCTCCGGCTGCACGCGCTCCATCACCGGTGTACCGATAACGGTTTCCAGGGGTATAACCGGAAGGCCACGGTATTTCAGGCCGTGCAGCACTTTGGCTATTTCATCCAGCAACGATGGTACATCGGTGTTGCCCCGCGGCGCCGCATCATGCAAGAGAACAATATCACCGGCCTTGATGCCGGTTACAATCCGATCGGCCAGCCCGGACACCCGCCGGTTGCCGAGATCTCTCGCCCGCCGGTTAAAAGTAACCGCCTTCAGGTTGGTTCTCTGCAACGCAGGACCGTACCGCGGGGAGAGAATGCCGACCGGCGGCCTGAAAACCAGCGGCCGGATTCCGAACCTCATCAGGATCGCCTGCGTCTGTTCCATCTCGTGCACCAGGGTAGCAACACCACGGAACATGATCAAGGGATCATGGCTCTCACTATGGTTACCGATGGCATGCCCGTCGGCAAGGATCCGCTTCACAAGAGCGGGATAGCGACGGGCATGCTCGCCGGTGACAAAAAACGTTGCCGGCACAGCAAAGGCACGCAGCTGGTCCAGCAGCGCCGGTGTTGCAACGGGATCCGGGCCGTCGTCAAAGCTCAGAGCGACCCCTTGGACACCCGCTCGCCCCCGGCTGATGACCGGGAAAAAGAAGGATGTGCCGGAACAAAACGGCATGATCAGACAAACAAAGACAAAACCCGCCAGCACCACGATCGCCGTCTTGGCAAAACCCGCCAGTACCAGCAGACAACCGGCGCCGAGGGCAACAAAGCCGAACCACTCGGCCGGAGAAAACGATCGGTGCCGCACGGTGTCGACCACGCGTTGGCACCGTCTCATCAGTTCGTGACCTTCAATAAAACCAGACACACGCCGAGGAACGCAACGAGATGACCACCGATAATCAGCAGCCGGTTTCGCCAATACCACTCGTTCCAACGTTGCACGGACCGTAGCCCGCCGCACAGGCGACGGATACGATCAAGAAACAGGTAGGGATCGTTGTCGGATATGGCATCACTCTGGAACGCAACTGCCGGATACCCGGCGTACATTCGCCGGCTGCGCAGGTCACACAGCATGGCATCAAACGCCACGTTGTTCCACGGATATCCGTTGACGAGCATGTCGGCAAATGCCCGTTGCACCACATAGGCATGAGTGAGGCTGCGATAGTTGATCCGAATTACCGACGGAACCGCCGTTTTCCAACTCCCCCGAACAAGACAGCCGAAGAAGAAAGCATCCCAGTCACGACTGCGACGCAGGAAGGCAACCGTCTCGGCGAGCTGCACGGCGGAAAAACCGACAAACTGCACATCATCCTCGAAAATCAAAATCCGCTCAGCCCCGGCGTCAAGACCGGCTCGTAAGCATGACAGGTGCGATTCGTAAATCCCCTGCTCGCAATCGGTCGGGTGCTTATCGACGATCATAAAGATAACCCTGCCGGCCAACCCAACCGTGGCGAACTGCTCCCGGGCCTGTTGCCGTCGGTCGATACGGTTACGCAGAGAAATACAATAGACCCGGTCAAAATACGACCAGTCGGCCACCGCATTGTCTGTTGCCTTCCATTGCTTCATTTTGCTAGTATGCGCGGGTCGACTGCTCGGAAGCGGTTTATAAAGACGGTATCAACGATAACGGATAGATCCCGCTTTTTACCTGCCGAAAGAAAAACATTCAAGCATTGTAAGCGTCTCCGATCATATCCAACGATGAACATTGTCCTCGTCCACCCTGCCGGATCGAACTGGGTACCGGGAAAAAAAGATGTCAGCGCCGTCGCCAACCGGATGGCGCCGCTCGGGCTGCTCTTTATCGCCGCCTATCTTGAACGGCAGGGTCATACCGTAGCCGTCGAGGACTGTCTCGGTCCACAGGCACTCCCATCCCCCGCCGCAACCGTCGCCCGGGTGCTCGCTCACAAACCGGAACTGGTCGGCTTTTCGACAACAACGTCCGGGTTTCTCGATGCATACGATCTGGCTGTGCTGATCAAAGACCAAAACCAGGAGGTGATCACGGTATTTGGCGGCGTCCACGTTTCGGCGTTGGGCGGTCGACTTCTGGAAAAGTTCCCTGCCATCGATTTCATCTGTCTCGGCGAAGGCGAGCAGACGCTCACGGAACTGGCCGCCGGGGCAAAACCGGAAACGATTGACGGACTTGGCCGGCGCGACAACGGCCAGGCCCAGATCAATGCCGCGCGAACGCCGATTGGCGACCTGGACAGCCTGCCCTTTCCGGCCTATGAAAAACTGGCCGGTTTCCCCGGCGGCTACGAGTTGCCGCTGTTCAGCTATATTAATGCACCTGGCGCCACGATGGTCACCAGCCGCGGCTGCCCGTATCAGTGTTCCTATTGCGATCGGTCCGTATTCAAACGCAGTTTCCGTTTCAACTCAGCTGATTATATCTACGAGCATATGCGCTATCTGCGCACCCGCTTCGGGGTCCGCCACATCAACATCTACGATGATCTGTTCACGCTGCAGCGCGAGAGGATCGAGAACCTGTGCCGGATGCTCATCGACCGCCCGCTCGGCCTGCACTTCAACTGTGCTGTCCGCGTCGGTCATGCCGACAACGATCTCCTGTACCACTTGCGCGCGGCCGGTTGCCTGATGGTTTCCGTCGGTATCGAAAGCGGCGACCCATCATTGCTGGCGATGCATAAACCCGGCGTTTACCTCGAGGAGGTGCGGACCACCGTCAAACGCATTCAGGATATCGGCCTGCGGGTCAAGGGACTGTTCATGATGGGATTGCCCGGCGAGACCGAGGCATCGATAAAAACAACATCCGACTTTGTTCTATCGCTTGATCTCGATGACATGAACATGGCTAAGTTCACACCGTTTCATGGGGCCCCGATCTTTCCATCGATCACCGAGCATGGTGATTTTCGTGAGGATTGGCGGCTGATGAACTGTCTGAATTTCGTTTTTCTGCCGCACGGCATCACGTCCCGAGAGACGCTGGACCATCACTACAACAGCCACGTCAAACGGTTCTATGGTGACCGCGCCTGGCGGCGACGTTTTCGCAGGCGGCTCTGGGAGCATCGCCACAGCCTGCTGCGCCTCATTCGTCATTTACCCGATTTTCTGTCCGCCATGCGGACCTTCGACCCAAACAGAACCCGCTGAACGGCCGGGCCGTCATGGCGCGATTGATGGCCGCATCAATCGAAAAAGGAGGCGAGGACCTCCTCATAGCGGGGGAACGAGCCGATGGTATTGTGCCCGGCACCTTTAATGATCGCAACACGGGCAATGGCCGGATCGAGAACATCGATCAGGCCCTGGCTGATGGGTGCCGGGATCACTTCGTCATGCTCGGCGATAATTGCCAAAACCGGTATGGCAAGCGTCGACGCCACCCTTCGCACATCATAACGATCGAGCATGAGCAGCGTGACCGGCACCCAGGGATAATACGTCGAGGCAAGGCGGGCCATACTGTCGTACGGCGTAACCAGCACCAGTCGCTCCAGCGGGCGATCGGCGGCCAGTTGTATGGCAATGCCGCTGCCGAGACTTCTGCCCATGGCGGCGACGCCGCTGTGCTCCGGGGCCACCAGATCGTAGAGGGCAACGGCGTCGGCCACCAGCCCCGATTCCGTCGGCCGGCCGCTGCTGCCGCCGTAGCCCCGATAATTATGCAGGTAGATGGTCCAACCCGGGAATAGGCGGCGAAATGACGCTACATTGAGCGCCACATCCTCGGCATTTCCGCCGAAATAGAGCAGCGCCTTTTGACCTGTACCGGGAATTTTCCAGACCCGAAGCGTCTCGCCATCATGTTCCAGCATGATAGCCTTGGCGTCGACCCGAGCCGGCGATACGGCGGGTGTCGGATAGTAGAGCATGCTCCGCTGCTGCAGAAACAGAAACAGACACAGGGCGAGATAGCCGACAGCACCGATCGTCGCGACAGTCAAGAACGTCTTGATCATGGTGATTGTTTGCAGCGTATCGCCGGCAACCGAACCGAAACGGGCGAGCCTACCGGTTGCCGAACCGATCGTAATGGACGAATTCCATGGTTTCCCGACGCTTCGGCGCAGATGGTGCCTGGTCCGGATAGCCCAGTGGAATCAGGGAAACCACCGCAAAACCGTCCGGCACCTGCAACATCGCCCTGACCTGCAGATGGTCGAACAAACCGACGATCACGGTGCCAAGCCCGATGCTGTGTGCCGTCAGGCAGATGGTCTGGGTCACCAGGCCGAGATCATACATCAGCCAGTCGCCCAGTTTGGTGGATTGCTCGCCTTTATAAAAGCCGGACTTCTTCTCCTGGCCGCAGAGCGCCAGAGTGATCGGGGCATTGGCCACCGCCAGGGAGGCCGGGTTTTTCGGAGACAACAATGTGGACAGGCCGGCGCGCAACTCAGGATCCTGGACAACGATAATCTCCCAGCACTGGGTGTTGGCCCAGGACGGCGTCCAGCGCGCCGCCTCCAGAATGGTCGTCAAGGTCTCCTGATCAACCGTTTGGGGCGTAAACCGCCTGATGCTTCTCCGGCCCGTAACCACGTCAAGAAAACGTTCCATTGATGCACTCCCGTTCAGTGACGCGACAACCCGATCCCGGCACCGATTGCCGGCCCGGGTAACCGCTGTTCCGTTATAACCGCCATGATAGAACGTCCGCAATCGGCCTCCAGCCTCGTGTCACGCCTGTCCAATGTGGTCACGCACGATGGCAAAGCCGTTCGTCCCGGCTCATGATTTTTTCCGCCGCCGTGCCGCCAAAGCCTCGACGGTATGGCGGACCTCGATGGACGATCCGTTTTTGTGCAGCCCGCCGCGCAACTGCATGACGCACCCCGGGCAGTCGGTCAACAACAGATCGGCGCCGGTGGCCTGGACATGTTCCATTTTGCGCTTCAACAATTGCTCGGAAAGTTCCGGGAATTTCGCCGAGTAGGTGCCGCCGAACCCGCAGCAGACCTCTTCCTCAAAGCACTCCCGGTAATCCATGCCGGCGCTGCGCATCAGGTTGCGCGGCGCCTCATGTACCCCAAGCCCACGGCAGAGATGGCACGGCGCGTGATAGGTTACCGAACGGCCGTCGCCGACAAAGTCCTGCGGCCCGAGCTTGAGCACATCATGGACGAACGACGACAGGTCGATCACCTTGGCGGTAAAGGCCGCCACCTGCTGCTGCAAGCCAGGATCATCTTTGAGTAGCTCCGGGTAGTTATGCTTCAGATGGGAGGCGCAGGAGGCGCAGAGCGTGACGATGTAATCGACATCGGCGGTGGCGAAGGCCTGCAGGTTCTGCAAAGCCACGTCGCGAGACGCCTTCATCTCACCCATCATCTGCACCGGCAGCCCGCAGCACGACTGCTCCATCGGGAAACTCATGGCAACCTGGTGATCACCAAACAATGCAACGGCGGCAACCATCTGTTCCGGGTAGACGAAGTCTTGGACACACCCGGAAAACAGGCCGACCTTCACCCGCGGTGAACTCACCGTCGGCCTGATCTTCGGCCAGAGGTCGCGAAACGGCTTTTCGGCAACGGTCGGCAGCGCCTTGAAGTCATGTTCCTTGAAAAAAATCATCGGCAGATGCCGCATAAAACCATCATTACCGGCCACCGGTTTCTGCGCCCATTTGGCGGTTCGCAGCAAGGTATGGAACAGCTTCCGGTTCTTCAGCACCTTGCCGAGCAGCAGGCTCGGCAGCGGATGGCCTTCCTCGTCCTGAATCCGGGCATGGACCGTCTTGATCAATCGGGGCAGATCGATGCCGCCCGCGCAGATGTCCTTGCAGGCCTCGCAATTGATACAGTTCTGTACCAGATTCCGAGCCTTGTCGCGGCCATGAAAAAAATAGGTCAGGATCAGGCCGATGGCGCCAATGTAGATATGACCCATCTTGTGCCCACCGATCAGGCGGTAAACCGGGCAGACGTTGGCGCAGGCGCCGCAGCGCACACAGCGGAAGACCTGGGCGAAAAGCGGATCTTTCGCCATCTCACGCCGTCCGTTGTCGAGGACGACAAAATGGATCTCTTTTTTCCCGTCCGGCCCGGCGGCGCATTCGTTGGCGCCGGTCACCCAAGTGATATAGGAAGTGATCTGCTGACCGGTGGCATTGCGCGGTAATACCCGCAGGATCTTTAATGCATCGCCGATAGTCGGGACCAGCTTGTCGATGCCGAACAGGGCCACGTGCACCCGCGGCAGTGTCGTCGCCAGCCGGGCATTACCCTCGTTGGTGACCGTGCCGATGGTGCCGGTCTCGGCGATGGCGAAGTTGGCACCGGTGACGGCCATATCCGCTTCGACGAACTTCTGGCGCAACTCCCGTCGCGCCACTTTGACCAGTTTCTCAATATCCTCCTCCTGCTTGGCACCGGTCACCTCGGTGAACAGGTCGCGGACCTGGTACCGTGACAGGTGAATAGCCGGCATGACCATATGGGACGGCCCTTCCTGCCGCAACTGGATAATCCATTCGCCGAGATCCGACTCCACCACCTCCAGACCGTGCGCCTCGAGCGCATGGTTCAGCAAGGTCTCCTCGGCGGTCATCGACTTGGTCTTCAATATCTTCGTCGATCCGGAGTCCCGGGCAATGCGCAGGATAATATCGTTGGCCTCCTGGTCATCTTTGGCCAGATGTACGGTAACACCGGCGGCCTCGGCCACGGTCTTGAACTGAGCGTAGAGCTCGTCGAGCCGTTGCAGGACATCATCTTTCATCGCCGCTACTTCATGAATCAACGCCTGGACATCGAACTCGGCAAAGGCGTTGGCCCGGCTGGTCCGATAGGCGACGGCAAAGGTATCGAGCGCATTGCGCAAAAAATCGTTCGCGAGCGATTCATTGCATTGCCGGCGATAGCCGGCGAGATTCTTGGCATCCTGCATGATCAGTCCTCCAACAGCAGAAGATGAAGCTCCAACGGACCGTGCACGCCGATCGTCAGGACCCGCTCGATATCCGCCGTCCTGCTGGGACCGGTGATAAAGGCGGTGTAATTGGTGCCATGCCCCATATAGCTGAACAACTCGGGTTCAGCGACAAACGAATCGGCGACGATTTTTGATTTCGGCAGCAGACAGACATGGTATTCGCAGATCATCGTCGCCAACCGCAACTCCTCACTCGGGCAGTTGATCACCACCGTGGTGGTTTTG
>CAZSOA010000067.1:0-15529 GCA_964608305.1 uncultured Desulfofustis sp.
AGCAGGTTTTTAAGATCCCGGCGTCGGCAGACGATATAGAGGTCGGTGACCGGGCCTTCTTTGCCTTCACCCATGAAGGTGGTGATCCGATACCCCTGGTTGCGCAGTGTTTCGGTGAGTTCTTTCGAATTGCTCCGGCTGATTACGCGCAGGATCAGGTTGCCAAGCGCGATCCGCCTCTCGATCTTGATGCCCACCGTGTTGCCGGTGGCAAAGCCGAATGCGTAAATAATACCCAACAACGGCTGACTGACCACGGTCTGGACGATGGTCGAGACGACCGCGAGCCAGATGGCCGATTCAAAAAAGCCGAGCCAGAAGGCAAGGGTCGTTCTGCCGTGGACGATGGCAATCGTCCGCAGAGTACCAAGCGACACATCCGCCACCCGGGCAAAAAAGATGAAAAGCCCGTAGAGCAGATTGGCCGGTTGCAGAAAAAACGTGAGGTCGAACAAACTGTCCATGTTTCACTTGCAGATAGCGAAGGTTCAGGTTTTTGGTCGTTGATTCCCGTGGCACCGATTATACTAGCTTCGTGGCAAAGGACAACAGGTTCTCACCGACCACCGGATGACCGTCAATCATTCCCCCTCTGGAACCGATGAAAAAGAAAACCATCTGCCCCCTTGATTGTCCCGATAGTTGCGGGTTGATCGCCACCGTGACCGACGGCGCCGTCGTTTCCCTGGCCGGCGATCCCGACCATCCGTTTACCCGTGGGTTTATCTGCCGGAAAATGAGGCATTATCCACAACGGCTCCAGGCCGATGGCCGGCTTTTATATCCGCAGCTACGGGTCGGACGCAAAGGCGAGGGGCAGTTTCGCCGGATCAGCTGGGAGGAGGCCTGGGAGATCCTGACGACGCGGCTCCGGGCTATTGTCGGCGAGTTCGGCGGTGCGGCGATCATGCCCTTTTGCTATGCCGGCAATATGGGAATGGTCAATCGGTTCGCCGGGTTTCCCTTCTTTCACCGGATAGGCGCCACGCAGATCGAACAGACGATCTGTACCGCAGCCGCCGCCGGCGGCTGGCGAATGGCCTGCGGGTCGGCCGGGGGGACGGTTCCCGAGGTGGCCGGTGAGGCGTCGCTGATCGTCGCCTGGGGAATCAATATCCGGGTGACCAATGTTCACTTCTGGCCCTTTGTTCACCAGGCTCGTAAAATCGGTGGCCGGTTGCTGGTCATTGATCCTTATCGCAATGAAACCGGGCGACTCGCCGACGAGTATCTGGCGGTCAAACCCGGTGGCGATACCGCATTGGCCCTCGGGATCTTGCGCATCCTCATCGAGCAGGGCCGCATCGATCATCGGTTTATCGGCGAACGCACCGTCGGCTTTGATCGGCTGGCAGCCTATCTGTTTTCTGTTCCGGAAAAACACTTCGCCGAGATGAGTGGTGTGCGCCGGCTCGATATGCAGCGCCTGGCGGTGCAGCTGTCTGAGCAGCCGAAGACTTTTTTCAGGATCGGTGTCGGCGTCTCGAGAAACAGTCGCGGTGGTATGGCTGTTCGGGCGATTACCGCACTGGCGGCGGCGCTCGGTTTGTTCGACGGCCGACCGGGTCGCGGTGTATCGCTTTTTTCCGGGGCCTTCGGTGGCGATCTGAATCGGTTGCGCTGTCCCGAATTGCTTGACGGCACGCCGCGGACAATCAATATGATTCATCTCGGGCAGGCGCTCACCGCCCTTGACCCGCCGATTCGCAGTTTGTTCGTCTACAATGCCAACCCGCTTAGTGTTGCGCCGGACGGGGCTGCGGTGCGGCGCGGGCTGGCACGCGAGGATCTGTTCACCGTGGTGCATGAGCAGGTCATGACGCCGACTGCCCGTTATGCCGACCTGCTGCTGCCTGCCACCACCTTTCTCGAGAACCGGGATCTGTACCGTTCGTACGGACATTTTTATCTTGGGTTGGCCGACCAGGTGGTCGATCCGGCCGGCGAAACCATAAGCAATTTTGACCTGTTCCAAACACTTGCCGGGAAAATGGGCTACGATGACCCGCCGTTTCGGCAGACCCTTGACGAGCGGTTGCAACACTACCTGGCAACCGTGGCCGAACTGCC
Source organism: uncultured Desulfofustis sp. (assembly GCA_964608305.1). GTDB lineage: Bacteria > Desulfobacterota > Desulfobulbia > Desulfobulbales > Desulfocapsaceae > Desulfofustis. Next base: position 2,071 of record CAZSOA010000067.1, read on the forward strand.
CGCCGACTGTAACCCGCAGACCTGGCAGGCCGGACAGTATGTGCAGTCGGTGCGGAGCGCCCGCGACGGGTCGCCGTTCACTCAGGAGATGCCGTATCGTTTCGTCAACGACGCTGACCCCGCCGTGCCGCCGCATGCCTGTCTGATCGGCGGCAGTGAATTCGATAACCCCGACCTGCGATGCCGCTATCCTTTGCAACTCATCACCCCGCCGCACCGGCGCCTGCTCAATTCGACGTTTGGCGAACGCTATCTGCCGGAGACCGGTACGGCGTTGATTCATCCTGATGACGCCGCGTCGAGAGGGATCGTTGATGGGCATCCGGTCGAACTCGTGAATTTTCGCGGTCGTGTACGGCGGCGGGCCGTCGTGACTGATGACACCCAGCCCGGCCTGGTCGTTGCCGAAGGCCTCTACTGGCCGGCAACGGTTGAAGACGGCGGCATCAACGACCTGGTTTCGCAGCGCTGTGCGGACATCGGTGGAGGTGCGCTGTTCCACGAATCTCTCGTGGAGGTGAGGCCCGTCGCGGCAGACGGATAGAAAACGGCAGCGGGATCGCCCCCGCGCCGTTGCTGCTCAGCGTCCCGATGGAGGCAGCGGCGGATCGTCGGTAAACCGGATATGCTGGACCGCGATGGTGATGATGCCGTCTCCGGCCAGGTCGACGCCGGTGATCCGGCCGGCAACCCAGATCTTCCGGCCCTGCTCCAGGGTCCGCAGTTCCGGATAACGGTTGAGATCGACAAGACAGCGCAGGATCGTACCGAATCCGCTTTCATCGATATCGAGATGAACAACGGCATCCGTTCCGGTTTCCTGCAGAGAAAAGAAATAACCGGGCCAGATTACCTGAGCCGGCTGCTCATGGCCGATTGGTGCGTCGGCAACGAATGGACCCGCTTCACGCAGTGCAGCCAGCAGCTCTTCTGCCGTTGGTTTGATGAAAAAGGTTGAGGCGTCAAGGGTCACCGCCGGTTCCGCGGGACCTTCCTGCCGTTCGGCGGCGGTGGGTATGCGACCTTCGACGATGGTCATCCGGTCAAATTCGTCAGCTGTTTTCTCGGATTGGTGTCTGAAAAAAATACCGGCAGCCGACAGGATGACGATGAACACGATCAACGTGACGAGGACGAGCAGCCACTCTTTTCGCGACAGGGGTTCTTTGCCCATGGCTCGGAAATGGTTATGATTGATCGTGCATTCGGATAATTGGCCATCATTATACTTGGTTTCTGCAATCAGTACAGGAGAAAGACATGGATATTCATGATGTGTTGACCACGCGGCGCAGTATCAGGGCGTACCGTGACGGCGAAGTCTCCGACGAGTTGATCGATTACCTCCTGCGTGCGGCAATGCTTGCCCCGTCAGCCGGGAATCAGCAACCCTGGCAGTTCATCGTGGTCAGGGAACGGAGCCGGTTGGATGCGGTGCCGTTGTTTCACCCGTATTGCAAAATGATCACGCAGGTGCCGGTGGCCATCGTCGTCTGCGGCGATCCGGTCGGCAAAAAATGGCCGGATTTCTGGGTTCAGGACTGTAGTGCGGCGGTGCAGAACATCCTGCTCGCCGCCCGGGGCAAAGGGCTCGGCAGCGTCTGGACCGGTGTCTATCCGCGGGAGGAACGGATGGCCAGCTGCCGTGAGGCGTTCTCGATCCCCGAGCATGTCATTCCCTTTGCGATTATTCCGATCGGCTGGCCGGTAGATGGTGGATTCACCGAAGTCGACCGTTTCAAGCCGGAACTGATCCACCGGGAGCGGTTTTCCGCCTGATCGGCCAGGTGCGCGGAGGTTGCCGTATGCAGCTGGTTGACACCCACTGTCATCTTGACGTTGCTGATTTTTCAGACGATTATCGGCAGGTAATCGCTCGGGCGGCGGCGTCCGGGGTCACTGATTTCGTGGTGCCGGCCGTTGATCGGGCCGGCTGGGTGCGGCTGCTTGCGCTTTGTGCCGAGATGCCGGGCTGCCATGCGGCGCTTGGGTTGCATCCCCTCTATCTGCACCGGCACCGGCAGGCCGATCTTGACGAATTGGCCGCGCTGCTGGCCGGCCTGCCGGTGTGCGCCGTCGGCGAGATCGGCCTGGACTTCTGGGAGCCGGTGAGCGATGATGAGCGCCGGCAACAGCAGGACCTGTTTGTTGCGCAGGTCCGCCTTGCCGAACGGTTTGGACTGCCGATCCTGGTGCATGCCCGCAAGGCGCACGATCAAGTGCTGGCCATCGTGCGCCGACTCCGCTTCGCCCACGGCGGTATCGCCCACGCCTTTAACGGCAGCAGGCAGCAGGCTGAGCAGTATCGGGAGTTGGGGTTCATGATTGGTATCTGCGGGACGATCACCTACCCACGCGCCGCCCGAGTGCGCTCCGTGGCGACGACCCTGCCGCTGGAGGCCCTTGTCCTTGAGACGGACGCCCCCGATATCCCGCCCGCCGGCCACCACCGGCAGCGCAACAGCCCCGAGTACCTCCCCGAAATTCTCGCGTCGTTGGCGGCACTGCGCTCCGAATCGATCACGGAGATTGCGCAGGTCACCTCGCATTCCGCCCGAACGCTGCTGCGCCTCGGGTGATCAGCAGCTGATTCCGGCACGCAGCAAAGCTTCTGTCGTATCAAGCATCCGGTTGGCATAGCCCCATTCGTTGTCGAACCAGGCCATGACCGTGACCAGCCGATCGCCGCTGATTTCGGTGAGGTTTCCGTCAACCACGGCCGAATGCGGGTCATGGTTGAAATCGCAGGAGACGAGCGGCAGTTCGGTGTAACCGAGGACACCACGGAGTTCGTGCGCAGCGGCCGTTTTGAACAAATTGTTGATCTCGGCGACCGTCGGCTGCTTCCTGACCAGGGCGGTGAGTTGCATCGTCGACACATTGACTACCGGCACCCGAAGGGCAACCGCCTTGAAGCGGCCGGCCAGCTCCGGAAACATCCGGTCGATCCCCCGGGCCAGCGCGGTGGTCACCGGGATGATCGAATTGCTCGAACTCCTGCTCTTGCGCACATCGGGATTATGGTAGGCATCGATGACCGGCTGGTCGTTCATCATCGAGTGGACGGTGGTAATCATGCCGCTGTCGATACCGAACCGGTCGTTGATGATCTGAATCAGATGGCTGATGCAGTTGGTTGTGCACGAGGCATTGGAAATAATGCGGTGATGCGGTGCAAGGGTATGGTGATTGAGTCCGTAAACAATGGTCGCGTCCACATCAGCCTGGGCCGGGCAGGAGAAGATGACCCGTGACGCACCGGCCTGCAGGTGCTGCTCTGCCGCCGACCGCTCGCTGAAACTGCCGCTGCATTCGAGGACCGCGTCGACCGCGAGTTCCCGCCACGGCAGTCGCGAGCAATCGGCCTGATTGAAAACCCTGATCCGGTCCCGGCCGATCATCAACTCGTCCCGATCCACCGAGACATCCCAGGAAAAGGTGCCGTGGGTCGAGTCAAACCGAGTCAGATGAGCGAGCGAGTCGATATCGAAAAGTTCGTTGATCGCGACGATTTTCATCTGCGTGTTGCGGCCCGATTCATAAAGTGCCCGCAGGATGCAGCGGCCGATCCTGCCGTACCCGTTGATTGCAATTCTCATAGCCGGTGGTTCCTTATTGTTGCGGGTCGCTTCACCCGAATACCTGCACGTCGGTTGCCATCGGTAAACAGAACGTGAGCAGAGGTGGTCCTCGGTTCGGTTCTTCTTATTGATGGGCCGGTCGGTTCACCCACCTCCGATATACCGGTATAGGTGATTCAATTTCAAGGACTCAATGGCAATAGTGTCTGTCGATCCCATCTGGCCGCCTCTTCCCCGATTCGGTTTGCGGCTTCTAGTGATTTGTTTTTAAAAGGAAAGATCGCTTTGTTCGTGGAATCGGGACCGGTAAAGCAATTGACATGTCGGAGAGCGTACAATAAGCTTCAGCAGCAGTTCACAGCCGCGATCATCACCGCTCTGCCCGGACTGGTCGGATAATGGTGCGATTGCCGCTATACACAGCCACGTGCACCTGTTTGATGAGTTTATGGACCCTGTGACGCCTCTGACCAAAGTCGGCTTGCTGATCATCGGTGATGAAATCCTGCTCGGCAGGCGGGTCGACAAACATTTTCCTCGTGGCCTGGCTTTTTTCTCTGAGATCGGTGTCGATATCGGCTGGGTCAGCTACCTCGGTGACGATTTGTCGTTGCTTGTTGAACAGTTTCAAGCCATTGAGCAGCGTGGCGGGGTCTGCTTCAGTTTCGGCGGCATAGGCGCTACGCCGGATGATGTGACCAGGCAGGCCGTGGCCGAAGCCTGTGGCAGGCCGCTGATGCGGCATCCTGAGGCGGTGCGGTTGATCGAAACCCAGTTTGGTGCGGAAGCCTATCCAAATCGCATCTTGATGGCCGAGTTGCCTGCCGGCGCATCCCTGATCCCCAACGCCTTCAACAACATTCCCGGTTTTTCCGTTGGAGAGATTCATTGCCTCCCCGGCTTTCCGGAGATGGCCTGGCCGATGCTCGAATGGGTGATTGGTTCCCGGTACCGGGTTGCCGTGGATGCTCTCCGGCGTTTTGCATCACTCATCATCGTCGATGTTCGTGAGAGTGAATTGATCGGCGTCCTGACCACCGTGCAACAACGCTATGCACGGGTCCGAATATCAAGTCTGCCACGGTTTCCCGAAGACGGCCGCTGGCTCGTGGAGTTGGGCGTGCGCGGGCCGGCCGGTGAAGTTGATGAGGCGATGGGGGTGCTTCGCGAGGAGTTGCAGCGGCTACAAATGACGATTCAAGAGTCCTTGTAACGGCCATGACGGGACATCACCACGAAGCAAGAAGACCGATCCGGACGCTACCAGGATACAACTGTCTGATTTTTCGATTATACATAATTGTTTTCAGAGAAAAACCCGAACGAGAGCACTTGCAATGTTTACCATTGACGATATTCGCGAGATAGCCATCCAGATTGAACGCAACGGAGAGAAAGCCTACCGGCAGGCGGCTGCCGGGGCGGTGCGACCGGAGATCGCCGAGTTGTTTACCACCATGGCCGACGAGGAACAACGGCATGCCGAGTGGTTCGCGTCAATCCGCTCGGACAAGACGCTGAGTGCCGAACAACGCGAACTGGAGCGGATGGGGCGCAAATTGTTGCAGGAAATGGTCGCCGAACAGACATTTTCCCTAGATCGTCGGGAACTGGCGCAGGTCGACCGCCCGGCTCAGATGCTTGAGCAGTCACGGACCTTTGAGGAAGATACCGTTTTATTCTATGAATTTCTCAGCTCGGTGATCGACGAACAGCCGGTCCGGGAACAACTTGCGGCCATCATTGACGAGGAACGCCGGCACAGCGAGCAGCTGGCGGCACTACTGGCGACCGGGAGCGACAATGCCGATCACCACTCTCGCTGACTTGTTATGGGGGACCTTGAAAAATTGCTCACTCAGCTGACGGCGGTGCCGATCTGGGTATTCGTCGTGCTCTGTCTGACCCTCGGTTTGGCGCCGTTCAGCCCGGAACCGCATCTGGTGGAAAAAATCAGGATGCTTGCCGGCGGCACGTTAACCAGGGGGATCGACATTTTTGATCTGGTTCTCCACGGTCTGCCCTTTCTGCTCCTGGCAGTCCGGCTTCTGGCATCGATGCGGTGGGGCGAGAGACCCTGACGGCGTCGAGCCGGTAAACCCGTCGGCGCCGTTTCATGGAGGATCAGCGGTTGCAGCACGGCGCTTTTGAGCGTAGAGGTCGATCACTTTGCCGAGTCGGGTGGCGATGGTGGCCAGGGCCTCACTGGCCGGTGATGCTATGGCGAATTCGCAGACCGGCAGGTAATGCCGCAGCGCCTGGCCGACGGCCGGATCTTCCGGGACTTCGCCAAGATCGGGCAGGTAGACGCCAAGGTACTTGTTTACCAGGCTGCGCAGTTTCATCAGATTAAGGCGGGCATTGCCACCGGCCCGATTGATGATCAGCAGCGGGTTGAAGTACGCCAACGCCTGCTGCGCCTTTTGTTTTGCACCCGGCTGCAACTCCTCGGCAAGGGTGAAGACTTCGTTCAGGGTCTGAAATGACCGCTCACGCAGGACGGTCGCGACCTCACTGCCGGAGAGAAAGCTGCTCAAGGCTTTACGGATGGTGGCCAGCTGCAGGAACCGATAAAAATCCATGATTGACGTCGGCTCCGGGCAGGCGATGCAGATCTGGATATCGGCGGCCATGAAGAAATCGAGCACATGATAATTGGTACCGGCACCGGTATCGAGGATCAGGATATCGGTATCGATGATCTGCACGGCTCTGAGCAGGCGTTGTTTCTGCTGGTAGTTCATGTTGGCGGTCTGCAGTGTTTCGCCGGTACCGACGATCAGTTGCAGTCCGTGCAGCTGCTCCAGGGTATGGGTGATCTCATCGAGCCGTTCGACCCGGCGCTCAATAAAATCGGTCAGGGAACGCTGCGGTTCAAACAGGCCGAACTGGATGTGGACATCGGCGCCGCCGAGATCGAGATCGGCCAGGCAGACGCGTCTGCCGGCCCGGGCGAGCAGGCAGGCCAGGTTGGCCCCGATCATGCTTTTACCGGTGCCTCCTTTGCCGGAACCGATGGAAATGATGATAGCCACGATGGTTTCCCTTGGTACGCTGAGCCGCTCCGCTTCTGCTCAATTGGTGCCGGTGCGGCGTTTGCGGCGGATTTGCATGATACGCCAGGCGCCGTTGAGCAGATCGGTAAGCGGATAGCCCTGCTCCTGAGCCGTGCCGCTCCACAGCACCCACCCTTCCGGCGAACGTATCTGCGCTTTGTCACCCCCCAAAATCAGTTCGCATTGAAGGAGTTCGGTGAAATCGATTGCTGCTTCCCCCGGCTGCTGCGGGGGAGCGGTGTTTTTTGCGCGGCACTCCGAGCAGAGCTCGCCATCGAGAAATTCAAGAAATTCAAGTGGCTTGTCGCAAGCGCTGCAAAATTTCATAAAGATGGGTATCCCCACTTCCTCGGTCTGGGCCGGCTGCCGGTCATCGCGGTACCGGCGACGGATGCTGTAGCTGTATCGGGAGTTCGCCGTCGATCCTTTAGTGATGGCCGCCGACCGTACGCATGAAATCGCTCGGTGGTTACTCATTCACGATAGATCATCTTTCTGGTCATCCCGCCGTCGACGACAAAGGACTGGCCGGTGATAAAGCCGGCCTCCGGGGAGAGCAAAAAAGCAGTAAGAGCGGCGATATCTTCCGGTACGCCGATGCGGCCGGCCGGATGTTGCAGATGATCGGCCGGTGAGGTAACCGGAGCACAGCGATCGGCCTGCTTGCGATACGGCCCGACATCGATCCAACCCGGCAGGACGCAATTGACCCGGATCAAGGGGCCGAGACTGATTGCCAGGGCATGGGTCAGCGACAGCAGACCGCCTTTGGCGGCGGCGTAGGCTTCGGTATTCGCCTCCGACTGCAGCGCCCGTGTCGAGGAGATGTTCACGATTGCACCGTTGCTTTTCTGCAACTGCGGCGCGGCGTGTTTTACCATTAAGAAACAGCTGGTCAGGTTGGTGCGCAGCATGGTATCCCAAGCCTCCAACGACAATTCGGTAACCGGCGCATTGTCCGGCACGGCGATACCGGCGTTGTTGACCAGGCCGTCGAGGGCGGCAAAACGTTCCACGGTGGCAGCGATGCAGTTTTTAACCGCCGCCTCAGAACAGACGTCGGTGGGGACGAACAACAATCGCTCGGGGTTGGTGAGCAGATCGACCAGCTCTTTGCCGGCCTCTCGATCGCGATCAGCGATGACGACCGACGCACCGGCATTGAGGAGGTATTCGACAATGCCGCGGCCGATGCCTTGGGCGCCACCGGTGACGATGATGGTTTTGCCGGAAAAATCTGTCATAGGGCGCCTCGCCGTCTTTTTAGGCGGTTATCGGAATGATTGCCGACGATTGCGCCGGAAAAGAGAATTTGTGTTCAGGGGTAATCGGTATAATAGTGTGCCTGTGGAGGAGGGCGGTGCCTCCCGCCCCCCTCATCTTTCAAAACTATCTGCTGAAAAGGTAACAATGTCAATCCGTAATCTGTTTTCCCGGCCCACGCTGCAGAATCTTTCAAAAACCTGCGGGTGAGCGGCAAAAATCGACCCGGTCGGGCTCGGAACACTGCTGGCAAGCCTGCCACAGGTGAAGGATGATAATCTGCTGGTTGGGTTTCAGACCAGTGATGATGCCGGCATTTATCAGCTCAATGATGATCTTGCTCTGGTGGTGACGGCCGATTTCATCACCCCGCCGGTCAATGATCCGTTTGTTTACGGGCAGATCGCCGCCGCCAACGCGCTGAGTGATGTTTATGCCATGGGTGGTGAGCCAAAGGTCTGTCTGAACCTGGTCTGTTTCCCGTCGAAAAAACTGGCGCCGGAGGTGCTGCAGCAGATCATCGCCGGGGCATTGACCAAAATCACCGAGGCGGGCGCGGTGCTGGCCGGCGGCCATTCGGTGGAGGACGGCGAGCCGAAGTTCGGTCTGTCGGTGGTCGGCATCGTGCATCCGCAGCGATTCTGGAGTAATAGTGGCACACGTGACGGCGATGCGCTGGTACTCAGTAAACCCTTGGGCAGCGGGGTATTGTTTAATGCCAATCTGAAAAAATGGGTGTCTGCGGCGGCCATGGAGGCGTGTATCGAGACCCTGATCCAGCTGAATGACAGGGCGGCAGCGGTCCTGAAGCGGTACACGGTGCATGCGGTGACCGATGTCACCGGTTTCGGGTTGGCCGGACATGCGCTGGAAATGGCCAGGGCCGCCGACGTCCGTCTGGACATCGAACTGGAGCGACTGCCGGTCATGGACGAGGCCTATGAGATGTATCGCAAAAAGATGAGTACCGGCGTGAATCGGGCAAACGAACAATTGAGCGCCGGATCGCTTCGGTTCTTGCGGGACTGGCCCGACTGGCAGCGGCAGATTCTCTTCGATCCGCAAACCAGCGGCGGCCTGCTGGCGGCGGTGCCGGAAGATCAGGCCGCTGACCTGGTGGCGGCCCTGCGCGATGCCGGCATGGGTGCAGCGGTGCAGATCGGACGGGCTGTTGCCGCCGACGGCGTTCCGGGGATCGATATCAGCTGAGTGCTTACGGAGTTCTCCGGCGTGAAACCGTTGGCGGCAGGTTGTTTGCGTACCTGTTTTTGCCGGATTTGACTCAGGTCAAGGATATTTTTGCCCTATCGATTATCCTGGAGACAACATGAGCGGCACGATGACGACAACGTCTCGGAATCGCTGCGCACAGCGGTCCGGCGAACATGACCAGAGAGGAGATCATGAAAATACTGAAACTGGATGAGACCAACGAATTTACCGCCGAAGCCATGAAGCGTTTTTTTCTGGTGGAGGATTCTCCGTATTTCAAGATCATCAATTTCAATCTCGATGCGGGGGTGACGTTTCCTGTTCATTCCCACGATCTTGACGGCGAACTATCCATTCAGGTGCTTGACGGTAACGGGTTTTTCCTCGGTGAGAACGGCACCGAACTCCCGGCGCGCGCAGGTGATATCCTCATATCCAAGATCAGAGAGCCGCATGGGGTGCGGGCGGTGGACCGGATGCGCATCCTGGTGACCATCGCGCCGCCGATCTGATCCGAACAAGGGATGGATGTCCGGCAGACATGGCGCCTGCCGGATGATAAGCAGCCCTGAAGGGCAAGGAGGAAGTACCATGGCCAAACAAGTAACCATCAACCAGGATGATTGCCTCGGGTGCGAGGCCTGCGTCGAGGCCTGCCCGAGTGTCTTTGCGTTTGATGATGATCTCGTCAAGGCGTACGTGATCGACGGGGCCGAGGCCGGCGACGATTGTGTCGACGATGCCATCGCGTCCTGCCCGGGGGAATGCATCTTCTGGGAGTAATCGCCTGATACCGAACCGGAAGAGGCGGCTGCCTCTTCCGGTTCGCCGTTCCTCACCCCGCCAGTACCTGAACCTCCCGGTAACGAAAGCAATCGACAAGATGATCGTTGACCATCCCGGTGGCCTGCATGAAGGCGTAACAGATGGTTGAACCGACAAAGCTGAAGCCGCACTCTTTCAGGGCCTTGCTCATGCGATCCGACGCTTCGGTGCGGGGTGGAATCTCGGCAACGGACCGGTAACGGTGCTGCTGCGGCCGCCCGTCGACAAAACGCCAGAGAAACCGGTCCAGGCTGCCGAAAGTGTCCTGGACTCGAAGCGCTGCCGCAGCGTTTTTGATGGTCGCTTCGATCTTGCGCCGATTGCGGACAATACCCGGATCGTTTAACAGCCGTTCGCTATCCTGCTGCCGATATCGGCTGATGGTTGCGATGTCGAATTGTTCGAAGGCAACCCGGTAAGCCGGGCGTTTTCTCAAAATGGTCAACCAGCTCAGCCCTGCCTGTGCCCCTTCAAGAACGAGCATCTCAAACAGCAATCGATCGTCGTGTACCGGGACGCCCCACTCCCGATCATGGTAGGATTGGTAGAGCGGGTCGTTGCCGCACCAGGGACAGCGGATCGGCGGGCTGTTCACGGGGATGGCTGTGTGGCAGGAGGTTCCTCCGGGGACGAGAGACCGGCAGGCGCATCGCAATCGCTCAGAATAGAGCAGCCGTCGTCGGTCGTCGGCAGCGACCAGGCGGGCGGCACACTGGTGTGCCCGTCTCTTGCCGTTGGCTGGAATGCCCGTGCCGGTGCTTTGTCGCACTGTTCCCGGAGATAGTTTCTGATGGCCGCTTCCCCGGTGATGATGGTGATTGCATCCCGGGTGCGGCTGAGCAGCACCGGGACCTCGTCAAGGTCGAGTTTTCTGAGAAAATGTCGATTGATCAACGGTTGATAGCCATCGGTGAACATCGCGCCGGGGAAACGAAAACTTGTGATCGTATCGACCGGGTTGAAGGCGATGGCGCAGGACGTGCTATGACGCAGTTCCTCGATAATGGTCTCACAGTGATTGCAGGTCGACGAAAAAAAGAGCGTATAATGATTGTTCGCCGATTCCGGCTTGAAGGTTGCCATGGTTCCGGCTGAGAGGTTGTCGGTACCGGTCGATTCCGGCCGGAAGTCCAGTCCGGCAAAGGTGAGCATCACTGCTGAAAAAATGATGGCACCCTTCACCGTCTGCTTGAGTCCGAGGAAAATCGTGCACAGCACAATCAGCCCGAGGATAATCAGGCAGTATGAGCAGAAGGCCTTCGCAACAAAAATCTGAAAGGAGAGCAGAACCGCTTCGGCGGCCAGGGCGGCAAGCAGCAGGACGCAGATCAGACGCCGCCAGTGGTCGGAACCCCGTCGTGCCCGAAGCAGACCGAACCAGACAACGAGGAAAAAGAGCAGACCGGCAAGGTTGAAATAGATCGGGTCGACGGTGGTCAGATTGTCGACGATGGCACATCCGTCGTTCAGGCAGATCCCGGTCCTTTCAAGGAGCAGAAGAACGACCTGGGTGCCGGTGAGCATGGCTCCGGCCACCGCGGCAAGCAGGCTGACGATCATATCTTGTTGAAATGGAATACAATGGTTACCATGACTTGGTCATAATAGATAGTTGACCGAGAAAGTCAACATGCAAACACCGGCCCGGGATCGGTCACCCTCAGGGTCGGGAGTGCAGCAGCAACGGATGGGGAACAATCATGATCGTCAGAATCCTCCTGGCGGCGTTCGGGTCGCTGGTCGGTGGTGTCTGCTATTTTGCCGGCCTGTTGCGGTTGATGAGCGCCCTGTTGGTTTGTTTCGGCATCCTGGCGGCATTGTTTTTCGGCGTGCTGTTTCTGCTGCCGGCAAACGACCCGCGGACCACCTTTGCCGTTGCCGGTCCGGGTGAGGCGTGGCCGTTTTTTCTGTTGGCCGCGGCGCTCGTGCCGCTCGTCGCCTGGATGTTGTTGAAAAGAACCGAGCCGGCAGCCGGTGAACCCCTTGACGAGCGCCATTGGCGGCTGCTCGGATTCGGATTGCTGGTCTATCTGCTCAGCCTGATTCTGCCGGTGGTTTTCTGGTTTCCGTCCGATGAGATGCGCCGGACCTGGTCCATCGGCGCCATAGAGTTGTTCGTGCTGACCGGCGTCGTTCTTTTCCTCGCCGGTTCGGCGGGGGGGATGGCGCTGCTCTATCGTGCCAGTAAAGGGGCCACCGCCGAGCGCCCGGACCAGATGCGACGCCTGGTGCTCGGGGCGTTCGCCATCGGGCATCTTGACAAGGCGCCGGTGCTGGTCGCCTACCTGCTGGTCTTTTCAGAGGAGCCGTCGTTCGTTTTTTCGAAGATCGCTGCGCTGGCGCTGGCCGGCTACCTGATCATCGCCTATTTTCTTGCCCGGGTGTCGTTCGACGGTCGGATCACCAAGTGAGGGGTCGCATCAGTCTTCCTTGACCAGATGCAGGATCCAGCCGCCGATGGCAAACAACGCCAGGATGCTGAGTACTCCCCACCGGCTGTGGCCGGTGGCGTGCGTGATCAGGCCCATCAGGAGCGGGCCGGCGATCGCCGCAAATTTTCCGAAGACATTGTAGAACCCGAAAAATTCGGCGCTCCGCTCCGGTGGGATGAGCCGGCCGAAGTAGCTGCGGCTCAGGGCCTGGATACCGCCCATCGATGAGGCGACCAGCAGGGCGATCAACCAGAACAATCCGATCTTGAAGCCGGGGTGAGCAATGGCCGGCAGGAAGAATGCGAGTAGGGTAATGAGGCAATAAATCGCGATACCGGTCAGCAACATGTTTTTTGCGCCGAATCGCGCGGCCAGCCGGCCGTAGAGCAGAGCAAAAGGAAAGGCCACCACCTGGATGACGAGCAGAACGGCGATCAGCAGGGTCACACCGAAACCAAGATCTCGGCCGTAGGCGGTAGACATGCTGATGATGGTGCCGACCCCGTCGATAAAAAAGAAATAGGCGATCAGAAAGATAAATGCCTGACGATGTTGCCGGATATTGCTGAAGGTTTTGAGCAGTCGGCGAAAACTGCCGCCGATCAGCGACGCGTCACCGGGCAGCACATAGCGCTGCCGGACGTGGCGGAGCATCGGGATCGAGAAAACAAACCACCACACGGCGACGATCAGAAAGCCGATCTGCGCCTCACGGGCCGGGAGCAGATCGCCCGCTCCGGCGGACAGAATCAGTCCGATCACGACCAGGAAGGGCACGACACTGCCGATATACCCATAGGCATAGCCCCGAGCCGAAATAACGTCCATTCGCCGTCGAGAGGTGATATCGACGAGAAATGCATCGTAAAAAAGGTTGGCGCCGGCCCAGCCGACTCGAGCCACGACGAACAGCAGCAGGCAGAGCAACCATTGCCCGACCTGGACGAAGGCCAGCGCAACGGTGAACAGCAGGCCGGTGAGAAGGAAGATCAGGAAAAAGTGCTTTTTGCGGCCACGATGGTCGGCCAGGGCGCCAAGAATCGGGGCAAGCACTGCCAGAATGAGAGAGGCGGCCGCGTTGGCAAAACCC
>CAZSOA010000068.1:0-1778 GCA_964608305.1 uncultured Desulfofustis sp.
CCTGCATCCGTCTCCCGATTCGGTCATGGAAGAGCTACGATATCTCAATAGACAAGACGGCCGTCGGCCTGTTCCTCGACGCCGACCACAATCATCCCGTGGGCATCGGCGGCCGCAACCATCTCCTGCCGGTCGAACAGCAGCGACTGACCGGCCTCGACGGCCAGAACAGCGCCACGCACCTGGTGCATTGAATCGATGGTGCCGGTACCGGTGGCCGGCAGATCGAACCGGAAATCCTGCCCCGGTTTGCGAAGTTTGACCACCACCGCCTGCTCCCGGGCAAGCGCGCCGCCGCGCAGGATGGCGGCATCGGTTCCCTCGATCGCCTCAACAGCCATCACCGAACAATCACGGACGACGACACATTGGCCGATATCGAGATCACCGATGGCACGCGCCATCCGCCAGCCGAATTCGATATCGCGCCGCTGTGCGGCGCTCGGTTTCTTTTTCGTCAAGACCCCTTTCGGAAAAAGCAGGTGTTTGAGGTACAAGGTCGACTCAAGAACGGAGATGCCTTCGCGTTCCAATGCATCGGCCACGGCCCGCAGGATGGCGTCGTCCTGCTTGCTGTCGATCTTGTTCCACAGGGTCAGCCCTTTCAGATCCGGCAACACGTCCCGAAAGATCCGGGTCTTTGTGATCGTCCCGAGGAAGACCGTCTGAGTGACCCGGTTCGTCTTGAAAAATGAGATGATCTTCCCCAGTTGGCCAAGCTTGATCCAGCAGACATGATCGGCTGCCCGGGCGACGGTCTCATCGGTCTCACTGCGATGAGCGGCAACGAAAACCCTGCGCCCGGCCGCCTGGGCGGCTTCGATAAACAGCAGCGGGAACTGCCCGCCACCGGCGATGATGCCGATCGGCTCGCCCTGCCCTTCTACAGCCACCGATTAATCCTCTTCCGTCCGCCGCACCACGCCCCGTTTCGACGTCTCGAAGAACTCGACCATCCGTGCCACCTCCGGACAATTCGGGTACTCCTTGCGCGCCAGTTCGAGTGCGTCTTTGAGCAGCAGATTGGGGGAGCGATAGATGATGCGGAACACCGAATCCAGATTGGCAATCGTTTCCCGGGAAAAGCCGTTGCGGCGCAGGCCGACCTTGTTGATACCGGACACCCGGGTGCGATCCCGGATACCGGCAACGATCACATAGGGCGGCACATCAAGGCTCAAGCCGGAAACACCGCCGATGTAGGAATAGGCGCCGATCCGGCAAAACTGATGGACAGCGACGAGGCCGCCGATGGAGGCCCGCTCGCCGACCTGCACATGCCCGGCCAGCGTCGCCACGTTGGCCATGATCACATTATCGCCGATCCGGCAATCGTGAGCGATGTGGATATAGGCCATCAGCAGGCAATTGTTGCCGATCTCCGTTTTTGCCCGGCCGCTCGGCGTGCCGCGATGGATCGAGGCGTATTCCCGGATCTGGTTGTCGTTGCCGATTATCAGTTCGGTCGGTTCCCCGCGGTAGCTCAGGTCCTGCGGCGCGCCGCCGACGGTGGCGAAACTGCCGATCAGATTGCGCTCGCCGATGGTCGTCGGGCCGCTGACCACCGCATGGGGCTCGACCCGCGTGTTCGCACCGATCCGGACATCGGCGCCGATGACGGCATACGGACCGACAATAACCGAAGAATCAAGCTCGGCCGTACGGTCGACGACCGCTGTCTCGTGGATACTCATATCATGTTCCCTTTTCTCAGAAAAATCATAATTACTAAAACAAAAACAATTTCCATTGCTGCTAAGAAAATCTTTTCTTAGCTT
>CAZSOA010000068.1:1788-15518 GCA_964608305.1 uncultured Desulfofustis sp.
GGATACTTGGCGGCGGCTCTCAACCGAAACTGGCCATGAGTTCGGCCTCGGCGACCAGGCCTCCGTCGACGAACGCCCTGCCCGCCATCACCATGATCATTCGTTTCATCTTCAGCAGTTCCAACTCGAAGACGATGCGATCACCGGGGACCACCGGCTTGCGAAAACGGGCCTTATCGATACCGGCAAAATAGATGAGTTTCTCGCCGACCGTATCGGGCAGCGAGTAATAGGCCATGCAGCCGCCGGCCTGGGCCATCCCTTCGAGAATCAAGACCCCCGGCATAACCGGCCGCGACGGAAAGTGCCCTTGGAAAAACGGTTCATTCATCGTCACATTCTTGATCCCGGCCACCGATTTGGACGGCACCAGCGAAGTGATCCGGTCAACCAGCAGAAACGGATAGCGGTGCGGCAGCAGCCGCATGATACCGAGAATGTCAATTGGTTGTGTTTTGGCGATATCTTCTTCCATCGATTCTCTCCATCACGACGATTTTTCGTCGCTTTCCTTGAGTTGTGCCAGCTCTTTGCGGAGCCGCCGCAACTCCCTGGCGATATCCGGCAAGGTAGCGAATACGGTGGTTGCCTTGAACCACTGCCGTGCATTGATGGCCGGAGTCCCGGCCAGTCGCGAGTCGGGCGGCTGATCGCCATGAACGTGGGTTGCTCCGGCAACCATGGACCGATCGCCGATCGTCTGGTGGCCGGCCGCTCCGGCCTGCCCGCCGAAGACCACGTTGCGACCGAGGATGGTGGATCCGGCCAGCCCGACCTGAGCGACGATCAGGCTGTTCTCGCCGACCTCGACATTGTGGGCAATCTGTACCAGATTATCGATTTTTGTGCCAGACTTGATCCAGGTGACACCGAAGGTTGCTCGGTCAATACAGGTATTGGCGCCGATTTCCACATCATCGCCGATCCGGACGATACCAAGCTGCGGCCGCTTGACATGGCGTCCCTGGCGATCGGTGGCATAGCCGTAGCCATCGCTGCCGATCACCGTACCCGGATGGATGACGACCCGGGCACCGATCTCGCAACGGGGTTCGATGGTCACCCGGGGACGGATCCGACAATCGTCACCGATCACTACGTCGTCGCCGATGACGACACCGGCACCGATCTCCACCCGCGTACCGATGTTCACCCGGTCTCCGATCACCGCCAGTGCATCGATGCTGATTTCATCGGCCAGCACGCAGTCGGCGCCGATGACCGCGCGCTCATGAATACCGCGGGCGACAAACGGCCGGGCGAGCAGATGATTCTGGATGACGGCCGCCGCCAGATACGGATCGGCAACCTTGATGATCGTCTTGTCGGCAGCGGTGAAATCCTTTGGCACGAGAAACGCCGCTGCCGCCGATTGCTCGAGCAACCCGCGCGCGCCGCTCTTGGCGAGGAAACTCAACTCCCCGGGCTGGGCGCCGGTAAGCGGTCCAAAACCGGTAATGACCAGATCCGGGTCGCCGATCACCTCACCGTCGACCAGTGCAGCCAGGTGTCGCACGGTTGTCGTCTTGTTCATGATATTTCCTTGATTCTTCGGTGAAAAGCTTTTTTGGGTATCGAGCCATCAGCCGGTTGTGGCCGGCCGATGCCGCCACCTGCTGCTGCGCTGCGACCTGATCGGCTGAGCTCCGCGGCCGGCTTTGGCACGATGTTCATGCTTCGTTATGACTGCCGGCCATCGGGGTTAATAGAGAAAATAGGTCGTTCGCAGCGTATCAAAAGCAACCAGTTCGTCGCGCCAGCTCTGCTCGAGCCTGGCCATCGATTCTCCGGCTTCGAGACGTTTGCGGACGGATACGTCGCCGATCAGCAGATCCATCGGCAACCGGGTCAGTTCATACTCATAGGGCGGCTGTTTATAGGCAAACTCCTCGGGGTAGCACCGGATAACCGCCTGCAGCAGTGCCAGCGTGGTGCGATAGGGCAAAAAACGGTTCCGGTCGGTGATGTGGAGCTGAAAGCCGGCACAGGTCCGGCCCGCCCACTTGCCGGACGTCGGCTCGAAAGCGAGTGGGCGCAACCGGCACCCCGGCAGATCGACCTCCTCCAGCGCCGCAACAATCGCCTCCGGCCGCCAGTACGGCGCTCCGACCAGCTCAAACGGCAGAGTTGTGCCCCGGCCTTCAGAGACATTGGTCCCCTCCCAGAGGACCTGGCCCGGATAGACGAGCGCGGTCTGCAGGCTTGGCATATTGGGTGACGGGAAGACCCAGGACAGGCCGGTATCGTCAAAATACATCTCCCGCCGCCAGCCACGCATCGGCACTATCGTCACCGTTGCGCCGATCTGAAACTCGTTATTGATCAGCCTCGCCAACTCGCCGATAGTCAGGCCATGACGCATCGGCAATGGGTAGAGCCCGACAAAGGAGGTGCAATCAGCGGTAAGCAGATTGCCTTCGACACGAACCCCGCCGATCGGGTTCGGCCGGTCGAGCACTACCACCTGCTTGCCCCGGCGGGCGGCCTCTTCGAGACAGTAGGCCAGCGTATAGAGATAGGTATAGACCCGGGTGCCGACATCCTGCAGGTCAACGACCAGCACATCGATTGTATCGAGCATCGCCGCCGTCGGCCGCCGTGTCTCGCCATAGAGGCTGAAGACCGTGAGGCTGGTCTGCGCGTCGAAACCATGATCGGACTCGACCATGTTATCCTGCTTCTCGGAAAAAAAACCGTGCTGGGGAGAAAACAGGCAACAGAGCCGTTCGCCGACCAGACGTTGCAAGAGGGTCCGACTATGCTCCAGCCCGCCATTGACCGACGCCTGGTTACACAACAATCCGAGTCGGGCATCGGCGGGCCAGGGCAATGGACCGGTCAATAGGGCATCAATTCCAAGCGTTATCATCATGTCCCCGGCGCCATCAGCAAGCCGATCATTCGACCGTCACGCTTTTTGCGAGGTTGCGCGGCTGATCGACGTCGCACCCGCGGCGTACGGCAATTTCATAGGAAAGCAACTGGGCCGGAACGGTGTAGATAATCGGGTTGAGATCCTCGGCAACTGCCGGCAGGTAGATAACCGCATCGGTAATGGTCCGCAAATGAGCATCGCCCTCGGTGCCGATCAGGATCAAGCGCCCCTGGCGGGCCTTGATTTCTTCGATATTCGAGATCGTCTTCTGATAAACCGCATCTGACGGCGCGATGGCCAGCACCGGCATCTCCTTGTCGATCAGCGCGATCGGCCCGTGTTTCAACTCGCCCGCCGCATAGCCTTCGGCATGGATATAGGATATCTCCTTGAGTTTGAGGGCTCCTTCCAACGCGATCGGATAGTTCAAGCCGCGCCCGATGAACAGAAAATCCCGGCAGGTGTAGAACGAGTCGATCAACGTGCCGATCTGTTCCTGGAGACGCGGCAGGATCTGCTGCACCACCCGGGCGCTGTCGATCAGCTGTTGCCCGAGTTTTTTGCGCTGCTCGGCGGAGATGGTGCCGCGCAACTGGGTCAGATAAAGGGTGAACAGGAACAGAGCGGCAAGCTGGGCGATAAAGGCCTTGGTAGAGGCCACTCCGATTTCCGGGCCGGCATGGGTGTAGATGGTGCCGTCGGCCTCCCGGGTCATCGTCGAACCGACCACGTTGCAGATGGTCAACACCCGGGAGCCGAGCTTGGCCGCCCGCCTGATCCCGGCAAGGGTATCGGCGGTCTCGCCGGATTGGGAGATGGCCAGGGTCAGTACCCGCTCGTTGACCAACAGGCTGCGATAGCGAAACTCGGAGGCGATATCGACCTCCACCGGAATGGCGGCGTATTTTTCGATCCAGTATTTTGCCACCAGCGCGGCGTGCCAGGAGGTCCCGCAGGCGACCAGATAGATGCGTTCGATTCCCTGCAGCGCCTCCTTGTCCAGGTTGATTTCCGGCAGCACGATCTCACCGGTCTCCAGATTGATCCGACCACTGACGGTATTGGTAATGGCCTGCGGCTGTTCGAAGATTTCCTTGAGCATGAAATGCTTGAAACCGGCCTTTTCGGCCATGGCCGCATTCCAGTCGATAACCTGGATTTCACGATCGAGCAACTCGCCGGACGCCAGGGAGTAGATCTGCCGACCGCCATCGGTGAGCACGGCGATCTCTTCGTCGTTGAGGAATAACACCTGCCTCGTATAGGGCAGCAAAGCCGGGATATCCGAGGCCATGAAAGAGGATCCGTCTTCATCGACGCCCAGCACCAGCGGGCTGTGATTACGCGCGGCAACGAGCATACCCGGATGATCGGCGGACATGACGCCGATGGCATACGAGCCCTCGACCCGCTGCAGCGCCGCCTTGACCGCCTCGACCAGATCGCCCGGTAACTGTTGTTCGATCAGGTGAGCGAGCACCTCGGTGTCGGTTTCCGACGAAAACCGGTGCCCCTGGGCCCGCAATTCTTCACGCAACGAATGATAATTTTCGATGATGCCATTATGCACGACGACCAGCCGACCGCTGCAATCGGTGTGCGGGTGCGCGTTCTGCTCGGTGGGAGCGCCGTGGGTCGCCCAGCGGGTGTGGCCAAGACCGGTGTAGGCAGGCGCCGCCAGCACCGACTCGACTACCGCCTCGAGGCCGGACAGCTTCCCTTTGCAGCGGTACCTGACCAGGGCATCGTCGAGCAGATAGACCACCCCGGCCGAATCATAGCCGCGATATTCGAGCCGCTTCAGGCCCTCCAGCAGGACCGGCACGACCCGCCGTTTCCCCGTATATCCGACAATACCGCACATTGGGTTCGCTCTCCGTTATGCTTGACCACTCATATCCGCAGCCCGACGGTTCCAGGGCAGCGGCGCTGCATTCTGGTCGGCCAGCATACCATTAGCATTTTTTATTTGGCGAGTTTTTTCTTTGCCTCGCCGGCAAAAAAGGGTACCATCGCTGCTTGTCAAGCCACTGGAAAAAAAGGTCAAATACACCGGAGTGATGATGAACGAGCGAGAACGACTAAAAGCCATTCTACTGGAAAAATCCTACCGGCGCGGAACCTTCACCCTGACCTCCGGGAAGACGTCTGATTTCTATATCGACGGCAAACAGACGACTCTCAGCGCCGAGGGGGCGTATCTCTGCGGGCGGCTGCTGTTCGACCTGATCCGCCAGGCCGACGCACCCATCGATGCAGTCGGCGGCATGACACTCGGCGCCGACCCGTTGGTCACCGCAGTCTCCATCGTCAGCTTCCTCGAGCAGTCGCCGATACCGGCCTTTATCGTCCGCAAGGAGGCCAAGGGGCACGGCACCGGCAACTATATCGAAGGACTGCAGAACCTGCCGCCCGGCTGCCGGGTAGCCCTGATCGAAGATGTCGTTACCACCGGCGGGACCCTGATCAAAGTGATCGACCGGGTAAGAGATGCCGGGTTTGTCGTCGGCCTCGTCGTCACCATCGTCGATCGCCAGGAAGGCGGCGCCGAGACCCTGGCCCAATACGGTTATCCCCTCAAAGCATTGTTTACGAGAGCCGAACTGCAGGATCGACCATGAAATGCCCCCATTGTTCCGGCGCTCTTGAAATCCTGCGCTCCTGCAGAAAACTAAGGATGCGCTGTACGATCTGCGGCAAAGAGTATCCGTTGCACGAAGTCGCCGACCAACTCGACCGGGAAACGGAGATGGTACTGGAAAAATACAACGCCGTTATCTACGACTGACCGACCCCTATTCTCGCTGCGGGTGCGCCAGGCACCCTGTCCGACACATTCAGCCGCACTCCGCTGTTCATTTTCTTTGACCTGTCCCTGAAAATCGCTATCATAGAAAAAGGGGGGACGTTCATGCAGTTTTCACCATTACCAGGCGATGCAAGAGGATATGAGCCAGGTTTCTGAGAAAATTTATGTGTCCGACGACGGCCGGGCAACGATCACCTGCCCGCAATGCGGCCTGACCAGGCAGGCACGGGTCGATCACTATTGCGGGAAAAAGCACACGCTCAAGGTAAACTGCGGGTGCGGGCTCAGTTTTGTCGTGCAGCTTGAGTTTCGCCGGATGTATCGAAAGAAAACAGACCTCAAAGGCACGTACCGGGTCATTTCCAGTGGTGGAGGCGGCGGCCAGGCGGCGATCAACGACCTGTCGAGAAACGGCCTCGGCTTTACCGTCTCAGGCATCCATTCGCTGCGCATCGGCCAGCGAGCGCTCGTCGATTTCACCCTGGACAACCGCAAACAGAGCCGTCTGCAAAAAGAGGTCATCGTCCGCTCCGTGGACAGAAACCGCATCGGTTGCGAATTCGCACATCAGCAGGCCTTTGAAAAGGACCTCGGCTTCTACCTGCAGCCCTGATTGGGACCGTTGATTACCTTTTTCATAAGCCGCTGCGCCTGTTGAAGAAACGGGCCAAGGGTGGCGGAGTCGCGTGCGCTCATGCCAACGCCGTGTTCGGCGGCGATAACGGCCCATTTCTCCTCAGTCATGACAATCCGGTCGATCTTATTGAACACCTGCAGACACGGCAGGTGATCAAGCTCAAGATCACGGATCAGGGTGTTCACCACCGTCATCTGGTGGCGATAGGCGGGGTTGGAGAAATCGATGACATGGACGAGCAGGTCGGCTTCTTCCAACTCCTCGAGCGTCGCCTTGAAGGCTTCCAGCAGATCGTCCGGCAGGTTGTCGATAAAACCGACGGTATCGGTAATGATCACTTCGGTGTCCTCGGGAAACCGCAACCGCCTGCTTGTCGGGTCGAGCGTGGCAAACAGTTTGTCTTCGGCAATGATGGCACTGTCGGTCAGCGTGTTGAGCAGCGTCGACTTTCCAGCATTGGTATAGCCGACCAGTGACAGCACCGGCAGGTCTTTCTTCCGTCGCCTTGCCCGGCGCCGGTACCGCTCCCGCCCTACTTCTTTGAGTTCCCTGGCAAGTCGAGCCAACCGGTCGTTGATACGCCGCCGGTCGATCTCAAGCTTCGTCTCCCCGGGGCCGCGGGCGCCGATGCCGCCGGTCAGCCGGGACAGGGCGTCATCGCGTGAAGAGAGACGGGGCAGCAAGTACTTGAGCTGGGCCATTTCCACCTGGAGCTTTCCTTCGCGACTCATCGCCCGATGAGCAAAGATATCAAGGATCAGCTGGGTCCGGTCGATTACCCGCAGATCGGTAAAATCGGTGATTGAACGGATCTGCGACGGATTGAGTTCCTGATTGAACAACAGCAAATTGGCGTCAAGCCGCAGCGCCTGGATGATAACCTCGCTCAGCTTGCCCTTGCCGAGGATCAACCGGGGGTTGATCCGGTTGCGCCGTTGCAGAATGGTGTCAAGAACAATAATCTCGTCGGACCGGGCCAACTCGGCAAGTTCCCGCAATGACGCTTCGGCCTGTTGGCGCGGTTCGGTGCTGACACTGATCAGCAGCGCCCGGTCCCGGCCCTGATCGACCGCCGCGGTCCGCCGTTGACGGCTGAACTCCTGTTCCAGCGCCTCAATAAAGTCGGCGAACGACTCCCGCTGGGCGGCCGGATGGACCGGCTCGGGAAAATGCCACGGACGCCCGTCGGCAGCCGCCGGCAGCAAATGAACACCATAGAGGCGCTCCGGCAGGCCGTCATGGGTAATCTTCAGGACGGCGAGCAGATCGAGCCGCAAAAAGAGCAGGTCCATCAGGTCGTCATCGGTGATATCCTCGCCGCCCGGATGGGTGTGGACCAGCCGCAGCCCGCGCAATCTTCCGCCACTCGCGCGAATCTGGGACAAAGCGGGGATCATCAGGGAACCGTAATCGCCGACGATCACCATCTCGATCTTGCCGGAGCGGTGAATAAGCAGCCCGATCTGCCGATTGAGTTCGTGCGAGAGCTGACAGAGTGCGCGTGCCATCTCCGGAGCGATCACCAGATCACGGGGTACACGGCGGCTGCCGAGCCGCTCCAGAGCCCGCACCTGACTTTTTTTCAGACCTTCGATGGTTCCGCTGATCATAGCTTCCGATTAGTGTCCGTCGCCATCTTGATCGGACTCGCCGCTGCCGCTCACCGGCCAGCGCGCCCGTGCCAGCGTATGGTCGGCCCCCGGACGGGTGCAGATGGTTTGGTCGGTGTAGGTTTTCCAGAGGGGGTCGTCATACTGGTTATGGCAACCGACACACAGTCCGACACGCAGAATCTTGCGCAGTTCCTCACCGCTGAACGGTCGCAGGTCGGGCCGGTTGCCGTGTTGCAACGGGGTGCCGTCCAGGGCGACAAAGGTATCAAAGCCGACCGTCCGGCCGGAGACCGTATCCACACCCTGATCAAGCGGCGAGAAGGCAACCGTACCGTCCACCACCTGCAAGGTGCCGGCGCCGAGGCCGACCGTCCGGGTAGAGACATGGCAGTCGGCGCAGCTGCGTCCCTGTTCCTGGGTGGTATGCGGATTGATCGCCGCCATCGTAAAACGGTTGAACCCCTGGGTCAGCTCCCCGTGCTCGTCATACACGGAGACGATATCCTGGCAGCCCGGGGTAACGATGACGATCTTGTCGCCCCAGACAGCGAGCATCGGTTCCTGATAACGGATATACGACCGCCCTTCCTCCCAGCGCCCTGGTGTTTCCTTTAAACTCAGCTTGTCGAGATGAGTCTGAGAATCGTCGCGACGCACATGGCAGCCGTAGCATTGCGGCACCCAGGTGGAATGACAGGCCTCGCACGAAACCCGCTGATGCGCGGCAAGATTGCAGACCCCCTGTTTCGGCGGCCGCAATCGATACACCTTCTCATCAATTTTCCCGATCAGCCGGTAGCCGTCGTCACCCTGCTCGACATTGGTCAATGTATTGTTTTTCCGGGTGATGCCCGGATCGGCGCGATGGCAGACCGTACACGATATCTCCAGTTGTTCCTCGTAATGCGCATAGCTGGTGCCATCGCCCATCACTTCGTCACGGGTGTGGCAGTCAATGCACGACATGCCCCGGCGATGGTGAATATCGTCGGCCAGCTCCAGATAAAACCGCTCTCCCGGCATTTTCTGTGAGGACAGCCGACCGTCCTCATAGGGCGTTCCATAGCCTTCCGATTCAAACACCCCGATATACGCGATGCCGATCCGACCGGACCGGTTGTGGCAGCGAATGCAGTTGTCGTCAGGGACACCGGCGGTTACCAGCGGGTGGATATACTCCTCAGGATCGACGGACGGCACGAACGAATCGTCCGACGCGGTGACCGACGGTCGTTCGTGCCCGGTAGGCATGATGAAATGGCAGGCCGAACAGCCGCCTCCTTTCTCGTTGAAGAACGCGGGCACACCGGGCAGGTCGTTTTTCTGTTTCCAGAGATGGCAGGTGGCGCACAGCTTTCGGAAATAATCGATGGCCAGCGAGGTGCGATTCTCGTCATCGAGCAGGTCCTTGACGGTCAGTTCGGTATCCTGGGAATCGCTCTCCCCCCAATAGTAGAGCAGGGTGCCGAGGATGCCGCGGTTGGTCGCCATCAGCGAGTTGGTAACTTTTTTCACGTCGGTGGGATGGCACCCTTCCACACCGCAGGTCTGCGCCACGATACGCAGATCACCGGGGTTGTTGATCAGGCCGCGGTGCGCCTCCTCCTTGACAATGGCCAGCGGGTTGCCGCGATGACAGGGAGCACAGCCGATGACCGAGCCGTCATGGGCCGGGTCGAGCTTCTCCTTGGTATGGCAAAACAGGCACATATCGATCCGACCGGCGGTGGTGATGGCAATCTCCTCAGGCCGCTCGAGCCGCTGTTCACGAACGATCGTCGTAACCAGCGCCCCAAGAAACAGCAGGAGAATGACGCCGCCGACAATCGTGGAACCGATACCTGTTCGCCGCTTCATCGTCACCCCCTTCAACCGGCGTAGCGCTGGACATTGG
The DNA here is from genome assembly GCA_964608305.1 of uncultured Desulfofustis sp. Lineage (GTDB taxonomy): Bacteria > Desulfobacterota > Desulfobulbia > Desulfobulbales > Desulfocapsaceae > Desulfofustis. Next base: position 11,617 of record CAZSOA010000068.1, read on the forward strand.
GTAAGCGCCGACCGAAGCCGAAGGCCTTGCTCGTCACCTTGAGCCCGATGGGCGCCTGTTTCCGTTTGTACTCGTTGATGCGAATGCGCCGGAGGATATCGTCGACCAGCTCCGGGGCATAACCGCGGGCGATAATTTCAGTCCGGCCACACCCCCCTTCCAGGTAAAGTTCGAGGATCGCATCGAGCACGTCATAGGGCGGCAGGTCATCCTGATCGAGTTGCTCGGGCTTCAATTCAGCGGTCGGCGGCCTGGTTATAATCCGTTGCGGGATGACCTCCCGCTCACGATTGCTATAGTGCGCCAGTTCATAGACGAGCTTTTTCGGCACATCGGAGATAACCGCCAAGCCGCCGCTCATATCACCGTAGAGCGTGCAATAGCCGACCGCCATTTCGCTCTTGTTGCCGGTGGTCAGCAGCAGATAATTGAATTTGTTGGCAAGCGCCATAAGCAAATTACCGCGAATCCGTGCCTGGATATTCTGTTCGGTAAGGTCTTCAGCCAACCCGGCAAACAACGGCGCCAAGGTCGACCGATAGGCGGCGAACAGCTCGCTGATCGGCAGCGTTGCAAACCGGCAGCCACAGCGCTCGGCAAGCAATGCTGCGTCCTCTCTGGAGGCTTGTGCGGTATAAGGGGACGGCAACGCGACACCGAGCACGTTTTCGCCACCAAGCGCCTTGACCGCGATTACCGCGGTCACCGCTGAGTCGATGCCGCCGGAGAGGCCGAGAACCACGTGAGAAAAGCCGCACTTTCGCACATAATCCCGCACGCCCATGACAAGCGCATCGTGGACCGCGGCGATCTCGTCAAACGGCGCCGGCAGCTGAGACGCTTTGCCATCCTGGTTGTCGTCGATATCGACAACTACCAGATCCTCTGAAAAGAACCGGGCTTGGGCGAGCACTCCGCCATCTCCGGCCAGGGCCACTGAACCGCCGTCAAACAGCAGGGAATCCTGACCACCCACCTGATTGACGTAGACAAACGGCACCCGGTAGTGATCGCTCAGGCGTGAGAATATGGCGCGCCGGGCCGCTCCTTTGCCGCGATCGAACGGCGAAGCGGAAACATTGACGATGAAATCGATCGTTTTACGCCGTTGCTGAGCCACGGCAAACAGGTCGGCCAGCGGATCGACCCGATAGTCGTCAACGGCCGAGTTCCAGATATCTTCGCAGACCGTAACGGCAATGGTCTTCCCATTGAAATCGAGCAGTTCCGCCGGGGGACCCGGCTCAAAATAGCGATTTTCATCGAAGACATCGTAGGCCGGCAGCAACCGCTTTCTCGTCCGATGCACGATCCGGCCGTCTAGCGCCAGCACCGCACTGTTATACAACCGTTTGCCGGGACGTTCGGTGCGCGGCTCGAAACAGCCGAAGAGCACCCCGATCGGCGGCAGGGCGGCCACCAGTTCAGCCACCGCCTGTTCGTGATCGGCAATGAACGAGCGTCGCTCCAGCAGGTCGAGCGGTGGGTAGCCGGAAACCGCCATCTCCGGGAACACCGCCAATGCACAACCGTGGTCGGCCGCCTGCCGGGCGTAATCGATGATCTTGGCGCAGTTGTCGGCAAAGGCGCCGATTACCGGATTGAGTTGAATCAGGGCGATTTTCATCTGATGATCTCTGCGGGCAGCTGCACGGTGGCGCTGCGCCGGCCCGGATGGATTAGATAGAACCGTCCCAGCATAGCAGAATCGCAGAAAAATTGCAGAAAAGAATTGTCGGACGGCTCACCGCTGATAGGTCTGCACAGCACGATTATGCTCCCGCAGCGTCCGGGAAAAATGATGGGTGCCGTCATTCTTCGAGACGAAGTAGAGATACTCCGTTTGCTCCGGTTCGACCACCGCCTGCAAGGCGGCCCTGCCGGGACTGCAGATCGGACCGGGCGGCAGACCGCTGATCACATAGGTGTTATACGGGGTCGGGGTACGGAGATGGTCGCGGGTCAACCGCTGAATCGGCCCCGGCAGACCGTAGACGACGGTCGGGTCGGACTGCAGCCGCATGTTCCGGGCCAGCCGGTTGAAGAAGACACCGGCAATCAGCGGTCGCTCAACCGCGGCGCCGGTCTCCTTTTCGACGATGGAGGCCAGGGTGAACGCCTCATGGCGCGACAACGACAACTCGGTGTCGGCCAGTGATTCCCAGACGCGCAATGCGCGCTCAACGAGCCGGGCCAGCAATTCCCGCTCGTCGGGCGGCGGCCGGATAAGGCGGTAGGTATCGGGAAACAGATACCCTTCCAGGCTGCTTGCTTCATCCAGCCCGAATTGGGCAACAAGTGCAGGGTCATGGGCCAGTTCGATGAAACGTTCGCGATCGACCCAGCCGCCGGCAGCAAACAGATCGGCAATTTGTTCGAGGTTGCGCCCTTCGGGTATCGTCAAGGCATGTTCAACGGGACGGGCGGCGGCAAGTTCTTTGATCAGATCCAGTGGTCTGCTGCCGGTTGCCAGCTGGAATTCTCCGGCCGGCAGACGTGAGGAATAGCCGGTCAGCGCGGTCAGCAGCACAAACCGCCGATCTTGGCGGATCAATCCGGCATCTGCCAGCAGGTTGCCGATCCGCGTTACGGAGCTGCCCCGCTCGATGAAGACTACCGCGGTCGACTCGTCGGCCGGCGGACCGGGGCGCAACGCATAAACCGCCAGCCAACCGACCGCACCGAGCAGGCAGCAGATCGCCGCCAGAACGCTGTAGAGCAGCCCCCTCACCTGCCTCCATCACGGGCGCCGGCGGTACCGGGTGTGATCATGCCGAGGCACGCCCGCTCCGGCGTTTTGCCTTCTTCGGTTGGTCAAAGGCGAGTTCGATCACCTCGCTCATGTCCTTGACCGGATGGAAGGTCATTTTCTTTCTGATATCTTCCGGGATCTCCACCAATTCTCGGGTGTTCAAGGCCGGGATGATGACGCTGGGGATATGCGCCCGCAGAGCGGCAAGCGCTTTTTCCTTGAGGCCACCGATGGGCAAAACCCGGCCGCGCAGCGTCACTTCTCCGGTCATTGCCAGATGACGGTTGACCTTCTTGCCGGAAATTGCCGAATACAGCGCGGTGGCGATGGTAATACCGGCCGATGGCCCGTCTTTCGGAATAGCGCCGGCCGGCACGTGGATATGGATATCGTTTTTTTCAAAATACCCGTCTTCCACGCCGAGTTCTTCGGAACGGCTCCGGCAATAGGTCAACGCCGCCTGGGCCGATTCCTTCATCACCTCGCCCAGTTGCCCGGTCAGGATCAGTTTGCCTTTCCCCGGCATCAGGTTGACCTCGATATGCAGGATTTCGCCGCCCACCTCGGTCCAGGCGAGCCCGGTGACCAGCCCAGGCTGATCAAGCGTCTCCATTTCCGACTCGGGGATGGTCTTTGGCGGCCCCAGATAACTGTCCAGATTCCGGGTCGAAACGCTGTACGGCCCTTTGCCGCCTTCGGCGACCTTGCGGGCGACCTTGCGGCAGATCTTGCCGATCTCCCGTTCGAGATTGCGCAGGCCGGCCTCGCTCGTATAGTGGGTGATGATCCGGACGATGGTCTCGTCACCGACCTTGAGTTGCTGACGTTTCAAACCGTTTTCCTTGATCTGACGCGGCAGCAGGTAGCGTTTGGCGATCACCAGCTTTTCTTCCTGGGTGTAGCCGGAAAGTCGGATCACCTCCATCCGGTCAAGCAGCGGGCCGGGGATGGTATCGGTCATGTTGGCTGTGCACACGAACAAGACCTTGGACAGATCGACCGGCACATCCATGTAGTGATCCAGGAAAGAGCTGTTCTGCTCGGGGTCCAGCAGCTCAAGGAGCGCTGACGAAGGGTCGCCCTGGTATCCGCGGCCAATCTTGTCGACCTCGTCGATCAAAATCAGCGGGTTCTCCGTCTGGCACTTCTT
>CAZSOA010000069.1:0-15500 GCA_964608305.1 uncultured Desulfofustis sp.
GAAGGCCGGCGGCGTAACGCCGAGCATGAAGGCCATCGAAGTCATCAGAATCGGCCGCAGGCGCAGTTTGCAGGCCTCGATGGTTGCAGCAAACAACTCCACGCCGCGGTCATGGAGGGATTTGGCAAACTCGACAATAAGAATCGCATTTTTTGCCGACAGACCGATCGTTGTCAGCAAGCCCACCTGGAAATAGACATCGTTTTCCATCCCGCGCAGCAGGGCGGCGGCGAGGGCGCCGAGCACCCCAAGCGGTACCGCCAGCATGACGGAAAAGGGTACCGACCAGCTCTCATACAATGCCGCCAGGCAGAGAAAGACAACCAGCACCGACAAGGCATAGAGCGCCGGTGCCTGGGCTCCCGACTGCACTTCCTGGTAGGAAGCACCGGTCCATTCAAAGCCGATTCCCGGCGGTAGCTGGGCGATCAACTCGCTGATGACGCTCATCGCGTGACCACTTGACTTGCCGGGCGCTGCCTCGCCGACGATCTGCATGGCCGGGTTGCCGTTATAGCGTTCGAGACGGGGCGATCCGTAGGTCCAGTGACCGGCGGTAAACGCGGAGAACGGCACCATCTCGCCCTGCTTGTTGCGCACGTACCAGTGATTGATATCCTCCGGCTGCATGCGATAGCGGGCGTCGGCCTGAACATAGACCTTCTTGATCCGACCGTTGTGGATGAAATCGTTGACGTAGTTCGATCCCCAGGCGGTCGACAAAGTAGTGTTCAAATCGGCGACGCCGACTCCGAAGGCCATGGCCTTTTCGTAATCGATGTCGATGTTGTACTGGGGCGTGTCCTCCATGCCGTTGGGCCGCACCCGCACCAGATCGGGATGCTGCGCCGCCATGCCGAGCAGCATGTTGCGTGCCTCGACCAGTTTGGTGTGGCCGAGATTGCCGCGATCCTGCAGGTAGAGGTCAAAGCCGGTGGCATTGCCGAGGGCCGGAATGGACGGGATGTTGAACGAAAAGATCTGCGCCTCTTTTATGTGCATGAAGCGCCCCATGGCGCGGCCGATGATGGCATCTACCGATTGATCCGGCCGTTTCCGCTCGCCCCAATCTTTGAGCTGTGCGAAGACCATCCCGTTGTTCTGGCCGCTGCCGGCAAAACTGAATCCGGCCACGGCGAAGACGCTCTGAACGTTCTCCGGTTCGTTTTCCATAAAGTGCAGGCGCACCGTGTCGAGTATGTTTTGGGTTCGCTCCAGGGTCGCGCCGGAGGGGAGTTGGACCATGGTCAGAAACACGCCCTGGTCCTCTTCGGGAATAAAGGAAGTCGGCAGTTTCGTGAACAGCAGGCCGACACCGGCGACCAGGATCAGGTAGATGACGCCGAACCGGATGGATCGGCGCAAAACGTACCCCACCGTTCGCTGGTAACGATCGGTACCGCGCTTGAATATCCGGTTGAACCAGCCGAAAAACCCTCTTTTCTTGGCGTGTTGATCGGGATCGATCGGCTTGAGGATGGTGGCGCAGAGTGCCGGGGTGAGGATCAGCGCGACCAGGACCGAGAGCCCCATCGCCGAGACGATGGTGATTGAGAACTGACGGTAGATGGCGCCGGTCGATCCGCCGAAAAAGGCCATCGGTACAAAGACCGCGGACAGCACGAGGGCGATGCCGATCAGCGCGCTGGTGATCTGATCCATCGATTTGCGGGTCGCTTCCAGCGGCGGCAGCCCTTCCTGGGTCATGATCCGCTCGACGTTCTCGACAACGACGATGGCGTCGTCAACGAGCAGGCCGATCGCCAGGACGAGGCCGAACATGGTCAGTGTATTGATCGAAAACCCAAAGGCGGCCATGATGCCGAAGGTGCCGAGCAGCACCACCGGTATCGTGATCGCGGTGATCAGGGTGGCCCGGAGGTTCTGTAGAAATAAAAACATGACGAGAAAGACGAGGATCACCGCTTCGATCAACGTATTCCGCACCTCTTTGATCGAGATCCTGATAAAGGTCGTGGTGTCGTAAGGATACACAACGTCGATACTGGGCGGGAAAAACTGTTTGAGTTCGTCGATCTTGGCGCGGACCGCCTCGGAGGTATCGAGGGCGTTGGCGCCGGTAGCCAGCATGATTGCCATGCCGCCGGCCGGCCGGCCGTTATAGGTGCCGTACGCGGAATAATTTTCCCCACCGATCTCAACCCGGGCGACGTCCTTGAGCCTGACCTGCGAACCGTCGCTGTTGACCCGCAGCAAAATCCGGCCGAACTGTTCCGGGGAACTAAGCTTGGTCTGCGCCATCATCGAGGCGCTGACCTGCTGGCCGGCAACCGATGGCGCCCCGCCGAGGTCGCCGACTGCCACCTGGTTGTTCTGGGCCCTGATCGCCAGCGCCACATCGCCCGGGGTCAATTGGTAACTGTTCAGTTTATGCGGGTCGAGCCAGATCCGCATCGCATATTGGCTGCCAAACACCTGGATGCTGCCGACGCCCGGTGTCCGACTGAGCGGATCGCGCAACTCCGAGACCATGAAATCGGAGAGATCGCGCTGGTCCATACTGCCGTCGGTACTGGTGAGGCCGACGATCATCAAGAAGGTGGCGTTGGATTTGTTGACCTGGACTCCCTGCTCCTGTACCTCCTGGGGCAGTGTCCGCATCGCCTGCTGCAGCTTGTTCTGGACCTGGACTTGGGCAATATCGGGATCGGTGCCCGATTCAAATGTCAGGGTGATGGTCACCGATCCGTTGGACGAACTCTGCGAACTCATGTAGAGCAGGTTGTCGAGCCCGGTCATGTTCTGTTCGATGATCTGGGTGACGCTGTCCTCGACGGTCTGCGCCGAGGCCCCGGGGTAATTGGCCGTGACCCGGATCGACGGCGGGGCGATCTCCGGATGTTGGGAGATCGGCAGCCGCATGATCGACAGCGAACCGGCCAGCATGATGTCAATGGCGATCACCCAGGCGAAGACCGGGCGATCGATGAAAAATCTGGCCATGATTTACTCCGTTGTTGCGGTGGTGGAAACGGCCGACTGCGCCGAGGCCTGGGGCTCTTGCCGGAGCGGTTGTTCAATGGGATTGACCGTCGCTCCTGCTCTGACCTTCTGGATGCCGGCAACGATTATTTTTTCACCAACCGTCAGACCGGCATCGACGAGGACTCGATCACCGATGTTCTGACTCGTCTCGACGACCCGGCTTTCCACCTGATTGGCATCATCGACCACCAGGACGGTCGCCTGGCCGCGAGGGTTGCGGATGATGGTTGCCGCCGGCACAAGAACCGCCTCCGGTCGGGTGCCTTTGGCGATCCGGGCCCGGACGAACATGCCGGGCAACAGTTCCTGGTCGGGATTGTTGACGATCGCCCGCAGGGTGACCGTGCCGGTCGATTCGTCGACGGTGACATCGGAAAACTCGAGATAGCCGCCGTGTTGATAGATGGAGCCATCGTCAAGGATAACGGTAACGTCAGCTCGCCCCTCGGTCTCCGTTACCGTGCGACCGGCGGCGATCTCGCGTCGCAGGCGCAGCAGATCGGTGCTCGACTGGCTGACATCGACATAGATCGGGTCGAGCTGCTGGATAACGGCCAGCGCCATGCCTTGCTGGGCAGTGACCAGGGCCCCTTCGGAAATCATCGACTTGCCGATGCGACCGGAGATCGGTGCTGTCACGCGGGTATAATCGAGATTGATCCGGGCGCTGGCAAGTGCTGCCCTGGCGGCGGCGACTTCGGCGCGGGCCTGTTGCCAGGCCGCTTCCACCTCGATCTGTTCCTGTTCACTGACTGCTTTCGTTTGCACCAGGGTGCGGTAGCGCTCAGCCTTGAGGCGAGTCGAGTGTTCTATGACCTCGGCCTTGGCCAGGGTCGCCGTGGCACTGTCGAATGCAGCCTGATAGGTGGCGGGGTCGATCTGATAGAGCAGCTCACCGGCCGCAACCTCGCTGCCTTCGGTAAACAGCCGCTCCTGAATGATGCCGCTGACCTGGGGGCGGACTTCGGCAACCCGGTAGGCGGTGGTTCGACCCGGCAGTTCCGTGGCCAGCTCAACCGGCTCGGCGCTCACCGTCATCACGTCGACCTCGATCGGTCCGGCCGGGGCCATCGCCGGCGGTCCTTCACTCTGGCAACCGGTCAGCAGCAATGGCAGTATGGTAATAAATAAAAGTAATTTCATGTTGTTGCAATTCATAATATCGTTCCTTATCGCAAGGGGAAAAGAAGGTACGGGTATGAAGCACCGCTTTATACATACATTCTTGTATGTATGCAAGAACAAATTTCATGGTCAGTTGAGGTTGAAGCTCGCTCGCAGGTAACATTCTAAAAGAGCCTTGTATTTTTCTTGCCTTGTGAAATTCGTTACGCTAGCGTAGGACTATTGGGAATGTTTTTCATAATGCCGGTTTGTGTTCTTAAGGAAGGGTTCATGCAAGGGTCGTTCACCGCACAGAACTGGCAGATCGGTGCCGGCGTCGAGCACCGTCAGGTGTTTACGGTGGGTGATTGCGTCCCTGCTGTTTCGAATCAGGTCATGACGGTGTTTTGGCATGGGGATCGACCGATCGGGCATCACGCGCCGTGGTCGGCGACCATCCCTGAATCCCTCATGACGAATGGCTTTAACAAGCAATCGTCGCAGGTGTGCGGTGAGACACGACAACAAGCGGCAGCGGCGAGCGTCGTCATCTGCACTCGCGATCGGGCCAACGACTTACAGCGGTGCCTGGCTGCACTTGCTTCACAGACGGTGACACCGCGGCAGGTTATTGTTGTTGATAATGCGTCAGTGGATCAGCACGTTAAACAGATCGTAACTGCCGCAGGCGCTGATTATATTCGAGAGGAACGCCCCGGACTTGATCGTGCCCGAAATGAGGGGCTCCGGATGGCTACCGGAGATATCGTCGTTTTTGTCGATGATGATGTGGTCGTGCATCGGAATTGGCTTCAGGGGCTCGTGGCGGCTTTTGACCGTCCCGCGATCGCAGTGGTGACAGGGTTGGTCCTGCCCGCCGAACTGACCACCGAGGCGCAATGTCACTTTGAGGAGTTCTGGGGATTCGGTAGAGGGTATCGGCGCCTTGATTTCGACACCGGCCGTTTTCAGGCTGCGCACGACACGGTGTTTCCTGTGTGGGAAATCGGCGCCGGGGCGAGCATGGCATTACGCCGCGAAGCGTGTCTGGAGGTCGGCTTGTTCGATGAGCGGCTTGATGTCGGCGAGGCTGGATGCTCGGGAGATTCGGAGCTTTGGTATCGTTTGCTGGCGTACGGATACACCTGCCGCTACGAACCGGCTGCAGTTGCTTTTCACTTCCATCGCCGGACTATGACGGAACTTTCTTCCCAGATCTACGCTTATATGCGCGGGCATGCCGCGGCTTTGCTGGTCCAGCATGAACGTACCGGAATCTCTGCCAATCGGCGCCGGGCCTGGATCGATATGCCGCGCTGGTATGGTTGGCGAGCCTGGCGCAGGGTACGTCAGGGGCCGACCCGCCGTGATCGTTTCCTGCGTGAAGAAATTACCGGTTATCTCTCCGGATTGTTTTTTTACTATCGACAGCGACGAACCGATGGTCGGCAATAAGTTTCCACGGACCTCAGTTATTGTTCCGGCCCGCAATGCCGATGATACGCTTGCTACCACCCTGGACAGTCTGCGTTCCCAGAGTGATCCGGATTGGGAGGCGATTCTTGTCGATGATGCTTCGACGGATCAGACGGCCGACATCATTAATTATTATGTCAGACAGGATCGTCGATTCACCGGTGTGCGGGGAAACGGGGCGGGCGTTGCGGCGGCGCGCAACACCGGACTGGCCGTCGCTCGGGGAGAGCGTTTGGTTTTCCTTGACAGCGACGATTGGCTTGATCGATGCTTTCTTGAACTGATGAACGGGGTACTGTCAGATGATGATACGAGTGTTGCCGTTTATTGCGGGTATCACCGTGTATTTCCGGATGGCACGCTTGCCGAGTCGGAGTGTGATCCATCCATAGCCATGCATCCCGGTGCCGCCTTCGCCCGGTCATGTGCTACGGCGATTCATGCCGTTTTGATCAGGCGGGCCGCCGTATCCGCCGTCGGCGGGTTCGACACGTCGCTACAGACCTGTGAGGATTGGGATCTCTGGCAGCGAGTGGCGCTTCAGGGGGGAGGCTGGCGCCGGCTGGAGCGAGCGCTCAGCTTTTATCGGGTGCGTGTCGATTCATTGTCGAGAAATTGCCGCCAATTGCTCGCCGATGCGGCGATTGTTATTCAGCGCGGTTTTTCCGCACTGGAGCGACGCCTGGCAGACGGCACCTTGCAATCGTCTGCCGCTACAACAGCCGGCGAGGCGGCGGCTGGCCTTGCTTACACCCATTTTGCACTGTGGTGCGTAGGGTTGGACTGCGGCGGCGGTGGAACCGGAGCCGATGGGCTGCGGGTGCTGGGCCGGACACCACCGGAGCCGATACATACCGATTCTCTGGCCGGAGCAATCTTTTCCGGACTGACAGTCGGCCTGCCGGCACTTCCCCGGAAGATTGCCGCCCGGTGGCCGGATTTCGGCGAACAGCTTGCCGTTTTTTTCTCTCGGCTTGGGACGGTCTGGGACGATAGGGCGGCAGCCCGCCGTCTCCTCTACCAGGTGGAGCGTATCGTCCTTTTTTTCGATGATTTGGCTCAGCCACGACGACTGGCACTGACCTATGGCCTGCGCATGTCACTCTATGACTTACAACCGGTGACTCCGCCGCCCAGCGTGGATCGGTTGGTCGCAAAAATTCATGATCGGCGGGGAAACTGCTGTCACATGGTGATGGGAGTGCTTGGTACGGTAACGGTGCAGGACTGGCTGAGGATGGTTGCTGTTCACCTGGGGGGATGGCAGATGCTACGGGCAGTTGCAGCAGCAGTGGCCCGATCATCGCAGGTGTTGATCAAGATTGCCGGTCCACGACGCCCGGTAGTCGGTCATCGGGCAATGGTACAGCGATTGCTGCAGGCAGCCGATCAAGCACTCATTGATGTACGTCGGACAACAATGAGCCAGCAGGCCAGGAAGCATGAAGCCGGGATGACTCCTTCCGGCGGTTCGATCACACCCGGCAAGTGCCGGGCCTTGCCGGTGTTGCTGTATGAGTTGAACAGGCTGCAGGACCCGTCTGTCCGGGAACTTGTGCAGTGTCAGCTGGAATGGTTATGCCGACATGGCTACCATGGCATCGCTTCCGGCAATCTTTTGGCTCATCTGCGTCGGCGAACACCCTTCGCCGAACGTCGGATGATGATCTGTTTTGCCGGCACAATGAGCACTTTTATCAGTCATGGTTGGCCTACGGTTCGACAATTCGGTTTCCGCACGACGCTTTTTCTTGATGTGGCTGTCGAGGGACGGCGGCTGTTAGAAAGCCATACCGTGAATGGTGGCGGAAAAGCGGTTGCGACTACCATCGAATGCTTGTTAAATCAAGGTGTTTCGATCGGCATCCTGGCGGGCGGTAGGGACGGGGTCGACGGCCTGTCCACCACTACATTGGTTCAGAATTTGGCAATGGGTAGGGCGCTGCTGTCCCGATGGTCGAGTCGGCAGGTCTTCTCGTATGGTGTTGTTGGCAGCCGGCGAGATGAACGGTTGGCGAGGCTGGCTGGAGATTGCGGTTATCACCTCGGTTTCTGCTTGTCGAACCGGCCGGCCATGCTCGGTGACGATCTGCTGGAGGTTCCGTGCTTGGCAGCTTATGCGTATCCCCTTGATGCTTTTGTCCACACTTTCGAGAAGACGTGCCAATGAGTGCGGCAGATCTTGTCAGCATTGTCATTCCGGCATACAATGCCGCACCTACGCTTGATCAAACGCTGCGCAGCGTCCGGTCCCAAACCCATCGGAACCTTGACATCATCGTCGTCGATGACGGCTCGACCGATGCGACACCGCTCATTGCCGATCGTCATGCGGCGGCTGATCGGCGGGTACGGATTTTCCGGCAGGACAATGGCGGGGTCGCCGCTGCTCGCAACACCGGTTGGCAGCAAGCTCGCTCAGAGATAATCGCCTTCATCGATGCCGACGACCTCTGGGCACCAACGAAGATCGAGCGGCAGTTCGATGTCTTATGTCGAGCCGACCAACAAGTAGGCCTCGTCTACTGCTGGTTTGTGCGCATCGATAGCCGGGGGATAATCGTTGGGATGCGCGATGGTGTACACTATGAAGGAGATGTCCTGACCAGGTTGTTTGCCGGTAATTTCATCGGTAACGGCAGCACCGCCATGGTGAGGCGCCACGCGTTGGCGGCGGTGAACGGTTTTGATTCGCGGTTGCGGGCCCGGGCCGCTGAAGGGTGCGAGGATTTTCTGCTCCATTGCCGTATCGCCGAAAGCTATCATTTTGCCGTTGTTCCCGAGCGCCTGGTGGGGTATCGCTTCCTTCCCGGCAATATGTCCAGCAACCGTGCGCAAATGCTCCGCTCCTGGTTCCTGGTCGTTGAGGAAATGCAGGCCCGCTATCCGAGCCACAGAGATATTCTGCGGCGAGGCCTCCGTTCGTATACCGACTGGGTCGTCCATGATCTGATGATCAATGACATCTACCGGCTGCCGAGCATTTTCTGGCTGTTGTTTCGTGTTTTTCCCCTGTTGGCGCTGAAAATTGTGGCGATCGATATGCCGCTGACGCTGGTGGCACGTTTGCGCAATCAGCTTCGCAATCGGTTGTCTACACCACGAGATCTCCCCCAGCCGGCCTCGCAACCATTCTTGATTGGAGACCCGGACTTGTGGCCACCGATACCGCCTGGGCAGAAATGAGAGAAACGCCGCTGCAACCCTATCGGGCGGCGCTTGGTCATCTGTCCCGGTTATTGGCGATTACCCCGAAACCCTGGTGGTCAACCCCGGTCGTGGTCGTGCTTGGGCTGGCGACATCCTTTGCAGAAACGCTGGGTATTACGCTGATCATCTTGTTTTTCTATTCGGTAATGGATCAACTCGAGGCGGCGACCATGACCAGCGGTGTCCTCGGCGAAGCCCTTACATTGGTGAGCGGCTGGTTCCATACGCCACTGCTTATGGCTGCCGTCATCCTGCTGCTGATCATCGCTCGGGCCGGTCTGTCTTATGCCAACAGCCTGATCGGTGCGGTGGTGGGTGAACAGATCAACGAGCGGGTCCGCAACGCAATTCACCGGCAATACTTATTTGTTTCTTATGCCTTCATGCAACGCTATGAGCAGGCGCAGCTGATGACCGTCCTTGGTACCGAATCCTGGCTTGTTGCCGGTGCGTATGCCAGTTTGACGCGGATTTATATCAGTGGCTGTTCAGTGCTCGTCTTCGGTCTTTTTCTGGTGTTGCTGTCTTGGCAGATCACGCTGGTTGCTGCGATCGGTTCATTGATCATTGCTTTTGGCCTGCGCCGCCTTGCCCGTCCGGCCCGGGATCTGGGGGATCACGTCAAGGGCATCAACAGGCGGCTGGCGGAGCAGATGCTGATGACCCTGGAGGGACTGCGCACCATCCGTGCGTATGGTCAGGAGGACGTGCACCAGCAACGCTTTCTTCGCAGCTCCGCCGAATCCTGTCGCACATCCATTGCCCTTACCCGCCTCTCATCATTACTTACTCCGCTGACGGAGATCGGCTATCTCGGCATTCTCTGTGTCATTGTCGCCGGCTACGGCTGGTGGGGGGCGACATTTGCAACGACCCTGGCGGCCGTCGCTCTGTTGTATCGGCTGCAGCCCCATTTTAAGAACATGGAAAGCAATCTGCTCTACCTGGCACAGATCGAACCGCAATTGCGCTCGGTCCTGGCGATGCTGAGGACTGATGACAAAGATTACCCGGAGCCGGGACACCTTCCGTTTGAGCGGGTGCGCCAGGGCATCCGCTTTGATCGGGTGAGCTTTGTCTATCCGGATGCCGCAACGCCTGCCCTCAGGGATGTTTCCTTCACCATTCCAGCCGGCGCCAGGACGGTGCTGATTGGCGGCAGCGGGGCCGGCAAGACCACGGTTATCAATCTGTTGCTGCGCCTCTATGAACCGACCAGCGGAACAATCTGGGTGGATGGCAAACCGCTCCGCGAGATCCGTCGCGGCGACTGGCTCGGGCGACTGGCGGTGGCCGGCCAGGATGTTGACCTGGTTGAGGGAACAGTGATCGACAATATCCGGATGGCACGCAACAGCGCCACCGATGAGGAGGTAATTACGGCATCGGGCATTGCCGGCATTGCCGATTTTATCGAGACGCTCCCGGACGGCTACGCCACCTGGGTCGGCCAGCAGGGGTTACGTTTTTCCGGTGGGCAGCGGCAACGGCTCGGGCTGGCTCGGGCGATGCTTCGCCATCCTGATCTGTTACTGCTCGATGAAGCCATGAGTGCGCTCGATCTGGACCTGGAACGCAGCATTGCCGGGGCGATTGACAAGCACCTGCCGGATCGGACCGTCCTGGTCGTTACCCACCGTACGGAAACGATTGCCACCGCCGATGCGATTGTCCGACTCGAAGATGGCAGGGTTGTTGCGGCTGACCAGTCATGAGAGAGTCCGGTTCACCCAGGCAACTCCAATCACCAGAACACCATGAAGGGCTTTGGCAAACCACCGTTATCACGCATGTTGAACAGACATGGTGGAGGTTATTGCAGGATCGGCGAACCTCGCTGCGTCTCGGTGGTTGTTACTCCTGACGAAGAAACGTTAAAAACCACCGTTCCGTCGCGATCGGTACGAAACATGTCAATCCCGGCGTCGTCAAGACGGGTAAGCGTCGCTTCGGCCGGGGCGCCGATCCAGTTGCCGGGCCCGCAGCTGATAATTGCGTTATCGGGTGCGACCCGTTCCAGCAGATCTTGTGAGGTGGCGTCGGCGGCACCGTGATGTCCGACCTTGAGCAGGTGTGCCCGGAGATCGATATCCTGCGCGAGTAGCTCGGCCTCTGCTCTCGTGGTCAGATCGCCCATGTGCAACAGGCGGAACGAGCCGAACGAGGCGAGCAACGCCAACGATCCGTCGTTGATGTCGTCATCCGGCTGTGGCGGTTTTTTCGGGTGGAGCACGGTGATCTCAATATCGCCGCACCTCGCCTGGTCGCCCTGTTGCAGCGTTGCGGCTGACAGCTGTTCGCGAACCGTCAGATACTCTGAAAAATATTCGCGGACCGGGTTATGACCGCCGTTGTCGTAGAATCGACGGATGGTGAAGCGCGGGGCGATATCGAACAGTCCGCCGAAATGATCGAGGTGGGGGTGGGTGATGATCAGCAGGTCGATCGTCGTGACGTCGAGTTGCTCGAGTCGTTGCGTCACCCGGTGGCCGTAGAGCAGCCCACCGGTATCGATGACGGCGGTGCAGCGTCCGGGTTGATAGAGGATCAGCGCGTCGCCCTGGCCGACATCAAGAACATGGATCTGCAGGTCGCTTCGGTCGGCGGCCGCTTCAGTGACATGAACGGTCGGCAACAACAAGACAAAAAGAACAACTGCTGGAAGCAGGCTGGCTCGGGCAATGGCGGCAGCGCTCATGATCGGGGTGGTATCGGGCAGCCGATTGCGGCGGCCTGCGTGAGAAA
The DNA here is from genome assembly GCA_964608305.1 of uncultured Desulfofustis sp. Lineage (GTDB taxonomy): Bacteria > Desulfobacterota > Desulfobulbia > Desulfobulbales > Desulfocapsaceae > Desulfofustis. The sequence goes on from CAZSOA010000069.1 coordinate 11,542, forward strand.
ATAGTCATCGGTCATGCCGGCGATAAAGTCCCGAATCCGGGCGGCCGATGGTTGTCGTCTGGTGTACTCCTCGCCGAGATCGCCCATTAGATCCACCCCAAGGAGATGCTCCGTGCCCTGGTCCAGGTGGTTGAGATAGGTGGTAAACAGCGTGCGGTAGCAGTGTTCGATCATCGGCAGGTGCTTTTTCGTCTGCACATTGAGATAGATTCGCTGGTAGTTGAATCGTTTCAATTCAGCAAGCGCTTCGGCCACCGGCGCACTGAAGCCGATTGAATCGGCCATCGGGTCGGCGGGTATGCCCGGCCGCGTGACTCGGCTGTGTTCAATCAGGTCGGTAACCAGGGAGTAGACGATGGAGCCGTTGGTCCTGCCCAGCACCTGCTGACACCGGGACGGAATGTCGTCTCGATCGATGATCTTCAGCACAATGGCGTCTTCGATATCCCTGCCGATGTAGGCAACCGTGTCGGCCATCCGGACCACGCAGGCCTCCAGGGTCATTGGCAGCAGGTTCAGTTCCGGTTGCATTGCTTTTGCGCTGAGTTTCGCGTCAAATGCGGCGAAATCGCTCAGAGGTTCCGGGGTCAACCGGGTGGCATGAATCTCGCCGTCGTGGCAGAGGATGCCGTCAAGCGTCTGCAGCGTCAGGTTCCAGCCACGGCCTTTGCGTTCCAGGCGGTCGAGCGCGCGAACCGACTGGATGTTGTGCTGGAACGGCGGCAGGCCATGCTGGCGGCACAACGTTGCCAGAACATGTTCGCCGGCATGGCCGAACGGCGGATGGCCGATATCGTGTCCGAGTGCGATCGCTTCAATGAGATCCTCATTGAGACGCAGGAATCGACCGACGGTGCGGGCGATCCGTGAGACGAGTTGGACGTGCAGGACGCGATGGGTGATGTGGTCATTGCTGATCAGGCAGAATACCTGGGTCTTGTCGATGTAACGGGTATAGGCTCGGGAATGGAGGATGCGATCGGCATCCTGGGCAAACTGTTGCCGGTAGCCGATTCGCTCTTCCGGTCTGCGGCGGCGGCCGTCGGTGCTGCGAGCGGCGGCCGGCGAAAGTCGCTGCATTTCTTCGTCATTCAGCGTGGCAAGCAGTGCAAAAACGCCGTCTGGCCCGTTATCGGTAGATTCCTGGTTCATGGATGACAGGGTAATCAGCGTGGTTGGAAAAGTCGACGAACTGCGGTGGCGTGAGCGTCGCATTTTTTATCGGCAGGGCGTATACTGCCGCCGTCGACAGGGTATCGTCGGTCGGCGACCAGGAACCGAGCATCGGAAATAACCATGGAAATCATCATAGAATACTGCGCTGCTTGCAATTTCCAGCCGCGGGCGAGCAAAGTGGCCGAGGAACTGCGGCGTCGCTTCAATGCCGAGGTCCGGCTGGTGGCGTCTGCGCGCGGGGCATTTGAAGTCATTGTCGACGGGCGAATGGTCTTTTCGAAAAAGGAACTCGGGCGTTTTCCGGAAGAAGGTGAACTGTTCTTTTTACTGGCGCCGTAACCGCAGTATTCAGGATGTTCCGTTGTTTTCTTCGAGGCAGGATGAGATACAGCGGGCACAGTCGAGCCGGGTCGAGCCACGCCGGCAATAGTCGGCAAAACCGTTGAGTAGATCGTCGCCGCCGCGCGGGCAGACCTGCAGGAATTTGATGAAATCGATCATCCGGCTGATCACTTCCGGCGGCGCCGTGTGCTCAACCTTGCAGGCGGCTTCTTCGGCAATTTTGCGATCGATGGCCAACACTTCTATAAAGAACCGCTTCAAGGAGTCGTGCCGGTAGATGACATCTTCGGCGACCTTCCGGCCCTGTTCGGTCATCGTGATCGCCTCGTAGGGCGAGTAGTTGATCAGCTTCTTTTTCGCCAGTGCCCGTAGGGCCTCCGTGACCGAGGCGCGACTGACGTCGAGCCGGGCGGCGATATCCTTGCTCCTTGCCACCAGCTTCTCGTCGACGATATGATAGATTGCTTCGATATAATCTTCGAGGCTGGCACTCAGATCAACGGTATCGGTCTGTTTTTTCATCATTTCATGGCAGGATGGTCCTGGCCCGGCGGTGCTTCCGAGGAAACTGGTTGCCAAGACGAAGCGTGGTTGGTATACGCCTGTTACGATACTTTTCTTTTTTCGCTCCGTCAAGGTTGGAGCGCTTAGTGAGCCGAAGATACATGGAAAAAGATGCTTTGCGAACTCAAGGTTGAGAACCTGGCCCTGATCGAATCGCTGCATCTGAGCCTGGCTGGACCGGGCCCCGGTGCCCTCGTTGTGATGACCGGAGAGACCGGCGCCGGCAAGTCGATCATGATGCGGGCCATATCCCTGCTGACCGGTGCCCGCGCCTCTGCCGACTGGATCAGAAGCGGCGCCGAGCAGTGCAGTGTCGAGGCTCTGTTCGAGATCGACGAGCAGCATACAACGCTGTTGGAGCTGCTCGAGCAGGGTGGTTTTGCCGCCGGCAACGAGGTGATTATCAAGCGGATCATCGGCAGCAATGGCCGTAGCCGGCTCTTTGTCAACGGATCAATGGCACCGGCCAAGACGGTAGCCGACCTTTGTCTGCACCTGCTCAATATTGCCAGCCAGCACGAACACCAGCAACTGCTGCAACCGGCGACGCATCTCGATCTGCTCGACACGCTTGGCGACCATTGGCCCGAGCGGGAGGCTTATGCTGTCCTGTATGCTCAATGGCAGGAGGCCGGTGAACAGCTGGCCATGCTTCGTGCACAGGAACGGGAGCGCGGTCAGCGCCTTGATTTTCTTTCTTTCCAGGTATCCGAAATCAGAGAGGTCGCTCCGCAACCGGGTGAGGATGAAACACTGGCCCTGGAGCGACAGCGGTTGAAAAGCGCCGAGGCGCTGCTCCGCTTGAGCCGGGAGTGCTACGATATCGTTTTTTCGACGGTCTCCGATCAGCTGGCCGTGGTCCGGCGCAGCATGGAACAATTGGCCGGCCTTGACCCCGGCGCCGCCCCGTTGGCCGAGGATCTGAGTGGTTATTCATTCCTGGCCGAAGAATATGCAGCCCGATTGCGGGATTATCATGAATCGTTGAGTGATGATCCGATACGACTCGAAGCGGTGAGTGCCCGGCTTGATCAGCTCAAGGCGCTGAAACGTAAATATGGCGAGACCATCGACGATATTATTGCGTACTGCGATCAGGCCGAGCGCGAGCTGGCGGTCATCGAGAATCTTGACAAGGCTATCGAGACGCAGCAGCGAAAGGTCGAGCGTCTCTACGCTGAACTGGTTGATCGTGGGCAAACGTTGTCGGCGGCACGGCAGAAAACAGCGCGGCGCATCGAGGGCGCTCTGGCCGAGGAGCTCAAATCACTGGCCTTCAGCCAATCGGGCATTGAAGTGCGCTTTGCTGCCGGCCAGGCAGACGAAACGCAGGTGCGCGCCAGCGGGCTCGACAAGGTTGAATTGTTTTTTGCTCCCAACCCCGGCGAGCCGGCACGGCCGCTTGCCAAAGTGGCTTCCGGTGGTGAGTTGTCACGCCTGATGCTGGCCATGAAATGTTTGCTGGCACGCAAGGATATGGTCGATACCGTCATTTTCGACGAGGTCGATGCCGGTATCGGCGGTGAGGCTGCCGAGGCGGTGGCGCGAAAAATCCGGGAGCTGGCCGGGCATCACCAGGTGATCTGTATCACCCATCTGCCGCAGATCGCCGCCCGTGGCACGCTCCACCTGCGGGTGGAAAAAGAGCTGCGCAACGGCCGCACCGTGACCTCGGTGGCCCAGCTCGACGATCGGGAACGGGTTGGGGAATTGGCCCGGATGCTGGCCGGCGAGTCGGTTACCGAACAAACCCGGGCCTGGGCCACAACCCTGCTTGAAAAAGGGCGGAAGGCGGCATGACGGTGGTGCGGGCCTTGAGCCTTTTTTCCGGCGGCCTCGACTCCATTCTGGCAACCCGCCTGGTCATGGAGCAGGGC
>CAZSOA010000070.1:0-15294 GCA_964608305.1 uncultured Desulfofustis sp.
CTGTCACAAATTGTGTTTCATGGTTATGAAATTGCAGAAATCACCTGTCCAACCAGATATTTTAAGGAAGCAAGCTCCATAAATTTTCAGGGAAGTGTCCGTTACGGAATGGGAGTTATATACGTAAGCTTTACCCATTTTTTTGCTCGGATCGGTATTTATAAATCTTCTCTTTATAAGCCTGCATCGCACAATTGTTAACGACCGCTGCAGGCATTATAATTGGACAAACTCCGGGTGATCGTTAGATTTCGTTGTTGTGCGTGATGGCTGACTGCCACTTCGAGGAGGATGTGATGCGCTGGAAAGACGGGCGTCGGAGCAGTAACGTCGATGATCGCAGATCGGTCAGGTTCTCGGGAAAGGCAAAGGGCGGCGGCATTGGAATTCTGATTGTGGTGCTGGTCGCGATGTATTTCGGTGTCGACCCCTCATTTATCCTGCAGCAGGCTGAGCAGATGTCCGGCGGGCCGATGGTGGAGCAGTCCGGGTATGTGCCGTCGGAGGCCGAAAACGAGTTGGCCGATTTTGTTTCGGTGGTGCTGGCCGATACCGAGGACACCTGGTCTGACATTTTTGCCGCGGCCGGCAGCCGTTATGAAAAACCGGTGCTGGTGTTGTTCAGCGGTGCCGTGCAATCTGCCTGTGGGTTTGCCCAGGCGGCCGTCGGGCCGTTTTACTGCCCGGCTGATCGCAAGGTCTATATCGACTTGCGTTTTTACCAGGACCTGAAGCACAAGCTCGGCGCCCCGGGTGATTTTGCTCAGGCTTACGTGATCGCCCATGAAGTTGGGCACCACGTGCAGAACCTGCTCGGCATCAGCGATCGGCTCCAGCAGGCTCGCGGACGGATAACGCCGACGGAGTATAATCAACTCCTGGTTCGTCTCGAACTGCAGGCCGACTGTTTCGCCGGGTTATGGGCCAATCACGCCCATCGCGCCCGGCAGATCATCGAAGACGGTGATATCGACGAGGCGCTCAATGCCGCAAGCATGATCGGCGATGACCGATTACAAAAACAATCCCGAGGCTATGTGACCCCCGATTCCTTCACCCATGGCACATCGGCACAGCGGGTTCGCTGGTTTCGCACCGGACTTTCGAGCGGTCGGGTGGACATGTGCGACACCTTCGCCACCAACCAACTCTAGGCGCTTTTCAGAAGTTCAAGGTTCCCTCAAGAGAGAATGCCCGGCTGGCCCGGCGCATCTCGTTCATCCACCGTGCTGAGAATCATCTGGTGCAGGGCTCGCATCACCGTTTCCGGGTCATCGGCATGGGCCACTTCCGAGATCACGGCGGCGTTCCGGCAGCTGGCAAACGGCAGGGATGCAATCCGTGCGGCCGTCAGGCCGCCGATGGCAACGATCGGCCGGCTGCCGATGCGGCATGCCTGGGCAAGCAACGCCGGTCCGATAACCGGGTCCGGCCGCTTTTTCGAGGTTGTCGGGTAGAGCGGGCCGAAACCGATATAGTCGACCGGATCGGTCTCGGCGGCGGCCACCTGCTCAAGATTATGGGTGGAGAGGCCGAGCAGCATCGTCTCGCCGATGAGTTGCCGTACAGCCCGGGCCGGCGGGTCCTCCTGGCCGATATGCACCCCGTCGGCCTCAACCATCAGGGCAAGATCGGGCCGGTCGTTGACGATGAACAGCGTTTGCGAACCGCGGGTGATATCGCGCAGGCGTTGCGCCAGCTGAAAGTGCAAACGGTGATCGTCCCCCTTGTAGCGAAGTTGCAGAGCCGGCAACCCCACGGTGACCGCCAGCTCGGCCAGCTTTTCATAGCCGCCGGGCGGGTCGGTCAAGATCAGGTAGAGTCCCGGGCCGAGCCGCCGCCGCCCTTTCGCCCGCTTATGGGTGCTGTCAGGATGCATGGTCGAACTCGTGCAGCATGAGCTCAGCCGCCCGTTTTCCGGACAGCAGCATGCCGCCGAAAACCGGGCCCATCCGGTAGCCGCCGCTGACCGCGTTGGCCGCCATGCCGCTGACAAAGAGCCCGGGATAGACCTCTTTGGTGTTGTCCACCGTCTCTTTTTCGGCCCGTTCGGCGGCCATCGATTTTTCGCCGACGATGCCGCCGGTCTCGGTGTCGAGCCGAACGCCCATCTTGTTGACGAGCACCTTGGTGACTTCGGCGTCGTGGCCGGTGGCATCGAGCACACAACGGGACACCAGGGTCAGCGGGTCGATATGCCAGCCCAGGGTCGAGACCGCCCCCCAATTGATTACCAGACCGGCCACGCGGTTATCCCGAATAACCACGTCATCGACACCGATCAGGTTGAAAATGTTGAGCCCCACAGCCATCGCCCGGTGGATGAGGGTCGCGGTGGTGTAGACCGAATCCAGGGTGTAGTAGCCGGGCGTAAACGCATTGCCGGTCAGACCGAACTCGTTGAGTACGGTAAGACCTTCTTCCTGAACGACAATTTCATTGAACATCATGCCGCCGCCCCAGATCCCGCCGCCGATGGATAGCTTGCGGTCAAACAATGCGACCTTCCTGCCGGCCTTGGCCAGGTAATAGCCGGCGACCAGTCCGGACGGCCCGCCGCCGACAATGGCCACGTCAAGTTCCAGGGCCTCGGTGAGTTTCTCGAGATAGCGGGCGATGATCGCCTTGCTGATGGTTACTTCGTTTAACATGGGGTTCCTCCACTGGACAAGAGCATGCAGTCTGGCCGACGGCATCGATCAAGAGATTGCCGGCCGTGAAAATACCAGGAGGGGTGCTCCGGAGAAACCGTCTCCGGCAAGAGGAGAGGCCCGGGAAAACTGACCATGGGGCGGGAAGCATCGGCAATGATGCGGTCTCCCTTCGCCGGTATTATCCGGATCAGGTTCTAAGGGTATGATCTCAGGCGCTCAGGCCACCCCTGCTGGCTTCTGTATACCGAATCCGGTGACCCGCGTCAAGCGTCGTCGGTGGTGCCGGGTGATCAGCAGAGCGGTTTCGGCAGGGTTGCGGAGCCATGCCGGGCTTCAGTCGGTACGGTGCATCCCCTGCCAGAGGCCGACAAAAAAATTGCGGGCATTGGCGCCAAGCGAGCGGGAGCGATAGCCCCCTTCCTGAACAACCACGGTCGGCAGCCGGAGTCGGCCGATCATCGTGCCGTTGGTCTGCAGGTCGGCCGGTGTCAGGGACCAGGTACCGGTGGGATCTTTACGGGCGGTGTCCAGTCCGAGCGCGACGACCAGCCAGTGCGGCCGAAAATCGGCGATCCGGTGCAGGGCACGCTGAAGGACCTTGTGATAGACGGGACCGTCGACGAGTTCGGGGAGCGGATAGTTGCGATTGAACCCCGCACCGTCGCCGCTGCCGCGCTCTTCGGCAAAGCCGGAGAAATAGGGATAGGCGAACCGGGGATGACCGTGGATGGAAAGCGTCAGCACGTCGCGTCGTTCATAAAAGATATCCTGGGTGCCGTTGCCGTGATGATAGTCGACATCGAGCACTGCCACCCGTCCGTACGTACTGAGGTACTGTGCGGCAACCGCGGCTGAGTTGAAATAGCAGAAGCCGCCGAAGACCCGTCGCTCGGCATGATGCCCGGGTGGGCGGACCAGCGCGTAGCTGATGCGGTAGCCGTTGAGCAGCAGTTTGGCACCGCTCAGGGCGCAGTCGACGGCGCCTTTGGCGGCTTTGTAGGCATTGCGGTTGAGTGGGGTGAAGGTGTCGATGCAGTAATAACCGGCCCGAACCGGCATCTCTTTGGGCGGCCGGGCGACATTTCTGATCGGGAAGACGTACGGGTACACCGATTTGCCCGGCTCGATGGTCAGGCACATCCGTTTGAGATATTCGACGAAGGCCGGCTCATGTACCGCCTTGATATGTTTTTCCGGGAAATGGCGGGCCGGAACGGTATCGAACAGGCCGGTGGGGCTGATGCCCTTGAGGATCGACGAGATCCGAACCGGCGCCTCCACGTAGCCGCGTTCGTGGATGTGATGGATGGCGTGTGCCTCATTGACGACCAGTGCGATCCGCTGGTCGATATTGATTGCCGCCGGCTCGGGTCCGGCCGGCGGCGCGATGGGAGAACGCGGCTGCCTGAGCCGGACCGGGTCGTCGTGAAAGGAATCGACCACCATTCTGATATACTCCGGTGAGCAGCGGTCTCCGTACTTTCGGGAAAGGATGGCAGCGACGATCCGGCGACCACGGTCGCGCGCCAGGTGGCCGGTGGTGCCGAGGCCGTCGAACACCAGGTACGGCGGGCAGTCGTCGCCTTTTTTCAAAGGTGTTTCGTAGGCGGTATTGGTAATGGGCAGGGCGCCGTAACGTTCGTAGAACCGTAATCGGGCCCGGTTTTGTCTCAGCACGCTCCGATCGGCGCAGAGTGCCGGATCATCCGGCAAACACTCCATGAAGATACCGATAACCTTGAGCTGCCTGGCCTCCTCCCGGGCGCGGGCGTAGAGGGCGCCGCCGATGCCACCGGTGGTGCCGGGCGTAACCGAGATAAAGTCAAGGTAGCAGAACTGCAGGTCCGGGGCATGGTTGAGGATGGCAAAGCCCTTGACCTTGTGCCGGTTGTCCTCGGCAACAAACAGGATGGTGCGCAGCCGGTGGCGCAGGGGGTCGCCGAGTTTTTTCGGCAACCCGGTGATATCCTTTTCCCGCAGGCCCGGGAACTGCCGCCGCAGGATCAGCTGCACCTGGCCGATGGCGTCACGGTCGGCGGCCAGGGTGGTGTCGTAAATGCGCCTGATGCGGAACATGGGCGGGATCAGTGGGGTCCGCAGATTTTGCGATAGATGATTTTGTCGTCACCATCGCGGTAGAAATCCTTGAGATGAGCGGCTACCTCGTAGCCGTTTTTCTCGTAAAATTTGCGAGCCGGCAGATAGCCGTCGGTGGACGATGTGTCAATATAGACGTGGACTGCCTGGCTGCTGCGTAATCGCTTTTCCATTTCGGCGAGCAGCATGGTGCCGATGCCATGCCGGCCCTGCACGGGATCGACGGCGATCCAGTAGAGGTCGTACCGGTTGTCGGTGAGCGGGATCGGCCCGTAGCTGATAAAGCCGAGCATCTGGCGCTGCTCGTCGGCGGCAGCCAGTACCCGGTAGTCTTCCTTTGGATGGAAGGTCGCGTCAATCACCTCAATGGCGATGTCGATCTCGCATTGCAGGAAATTCTTCTGCATCTTGATGATCTGTACCAACTGCTCCCGGTCCCGCGGCCGGATGGGCGATATCGTGATAGTCATACCATTCTGTCACCGAGGAAGGCGATCATTTGGGCCGTCATGGCCGTGTAGTCGAGCCCCGCCTGCCGGACCGCCGCCGGAAAGCCGGCGTCCGGGCTGAGACAGGGGTTGGCGTTGATTTCCAGCACGAACAGGGCGCCGTTGCGGTCCATCCGCAGGTCGACTCGCCCATAATCACGCAGGTTAAAGAGCCGGTAACAGCGCCGGGCGATATCGGCGAGGCGCAGGGTGAGTGATGCTTCCAGTTTTGGGAAGATTCTTCTTGTTTCGTGATATTCGATGGCACTCGGCTCCCATTTGGCGCGATAGCCGACGATGTGATGCAGGTCGGGCGGCATGCCGGAAAAATCGATTTCGGCGATCGGCAGAACATTGGGTTCCCGGCCGCCGAACAGGGAGACGTTGAACTCGCGACCGTCGATGTATTCTTCGACGAGGAGCGGACCGTATTGGTGATACTGACTGGCCAGTACCGCCGGGAGTCGTTCCGGGTCGGTAACCACTGACTCCTGATCGATACCGATGCTGGCATCCTGAAATTGCGGTTTGGCGATGACCGGGACAGCGAGCAATTCATCCTCCGGGATCTCTTGCCCATCATAACGAGCAAACCGGGGAGTCGGCAGGCCGGCGCCCTGAAGCGCCAGTTTCATCATGCACTTGTCGGTGGTGGTCTGCAAAGTCGCAGCCGATGAACCGCTGAAAGGGATGCCGAGCAGTTCGAGCAATGCCGCCGGGTGGGCGATGAAAAACGGGTCGTCGTCGATGGATTCGCACAGGTTGAAAATCCGATCGACGCCGGACGCCTCGATCCGGTCGAGAAAACGGCGCAGATCCTTCGTGATGGGCAACCGGATTGCGTCATGCCCGAGCGTGCCAAGCGCCCTTTCGAGCGCTTCCACTTGGGTCATGACGTCCGCAGATGACTCCCAATGCTCCTGGCCGGTAGCAATCGGTTCGTTGTAGAGCAGGCCGATCATCGCTTTTATATCAGGCGCTCATTCCGTGCCGCCGGAGCGCCGCGAAGATGATTTGTTCGAGTAATTGCTGATAGCCGATGCCGTATTTGGCGGCGATGATGCACAGGTCGGAATGGTCCGGGTGCAGGCCGGCCAGCGGATTGATCTCGATGAAGTGGGGGCGGCCGTAGCCGTCCGAGCGCACATCGACCCGGCCCGCATCGCAGCAACCGAGCACTCGATAGCAGGCCAGAGCAAGGGTCTCCGCAGCCTCGGCTTCGGCGTCGGTAACTGCTCGGTATTCAACCAGTTCTTCGCAGAATTCCTTGTTGTGATAGGAATAGACGTCCGGTTCCGAGTTGTCCAGCAGGACGACTTCCATGGTGCCGATGGAGCGACACTCCTTGCCATTGCCGACGATCCCGACGGTGAATTCGCGGCCGGGGAGAAAGGTCTCCACCAAAACCGGTTGGTTGAAGGTTGCCAGTAAGCTGGTGCATATCGTTTGCAGCTGTGCAGGGCCAGTAACCTTGGAAGCTGGTGTTACGCCCTTGCCGGTACCTTCGGCAACCGGTTTGGCGAATAACGGGTACGGAAGATCGACAAGGCCGAGATCGTCAACGGTATTGATGACCGCAAACGCTGGTGTCGGCAGGCCGCAGTCGCGGATGATATGCTTGGTAATTCCCTTGTGCAGTGTTATGGCCTGAACAAGCGGCCCGGAAAACACGTAGGGGATGCGATAGGCGTCGAGCAGTGCCGGCACCTGCGCCTCTCGTCCGAATCCGTAAAGCCCTTCAGCAATATTGAAGACCAGGTCCCAGCGGGCGCCGCCGGCCAGCTGCGTGACGAGTGCCGGCAGATTGCCGATCCGCAGCGGTTCATGACCCATGGTCCGGATCGCCGTCTCGATCGCCTCGATGGTGCTGAGCCGGTCGAACTCCGCGGTTTCTTCCTCGCCGTATCCGGCGGCCAGATAATCATCGCGCAGGTCATAGGTCATGCCTATTCGCATGGCAGTACCTCGCCTGCATGACCCGGCCCGTTCCCGGCGCATGGATCCGGGTAGCGAAACGTCCGTCCTTCATAGTTGCGGAGCAGCAGATCGTTGCCGTCCCGGCCGATAACGGTCTCTGGAAGCAGCGGAATCTTGCCGCCGCCTCCGGGGGCGTCGATCACATAGGTCGGCACCGCATAGCCGGTGGTATGGCCGCGCAGTCCCTGATAGATTTCGAGCCCGCGGGAAACCGAGGTGCGAAAATGCGACGAGCCGAAAATCGGGTCACACTGGTACAGGTAGTACGGTTTTACCCGAACCATCAGCAGCTCATGCATAAGCTGTTTCATGGTCGTAACGGAGTCGTTGATACCGGCGAGCAGAACGGTCTGGCTGCCGAGCGGAATACCGGCATCGGCAAGCATGGTGCAGGCGCTGCGAGCGCTCTGCGTCATTTCGTCGGGATGCATGCAGTGGATACTGATCCACAAGGGGTGATATTTTTTCAAAATGGCAACAAGACGCTCGGTGATCCGCTGCGGGAGCACCATCGGCACTTTGGTGCCGATCCGGATCAATTGCACATGGGGAATACGCCGCAAGCTGCTCAGCAGCCAGTCGAGCTGATCGTCGGCCAGAGTCAGCGGGTCGCCCCCGGAAATAAGCACGTCACGAACTTCCGGGTGGGCAGCGATGTAATCGATTGCCGGCTGCCATTGCCGCCGGCCGGCGCTTTTCCGCTTGCCGACCATGCGGGAGCGGGTGCAGTAGCGGCAGTAACTGGAGCAGTAGTCGGTGACCAGGAACAACACCCGGTCCGGATAGCGATGGATCAGCCCCTTGACCGGGCTGTGGCTGTCCTCGCCGAGCGGGTCGGCAGCTTCACCCTGAGAAACGAGTAATTCACCGGCAACCGGGATCATGGCCCGCCTGATCGGCTGCTCCGGATCGTCAGGGTCGATCAGGCTCGCATAGTAGGGAGTGATGGCCATTGGCAGCGTGGCGTTCTGGAACTGAAAGGCATTCCGCTCGCTGTCGGTGAGGTTGACCAATCGTTCAAGCTGGTCGATTCGTTCGATGCGCCGGCGGAGCTGCCAGCGCCAATCGTTCCAGTCGTTGAGGGTGGCATCGGGAAAGAAACGGCGAAGAAAATCGGAGGTTCTGTCAGGGCAGGAGAGGCGGGAAGGAGATGCAGCATCGCTGTCTGGAGGTTCGTCCTGCTCTTCGGCGAAAATGGTCTTGGCAATCATCGGAACACCTTTTACGTGAAATTAATAAGTTATGATAATCGGAACAGGTCATGATCGGCACTCATATACAGCCTTTTCTGGCCCCTATATGTATTCGTTTTGAGCTGCTGTCAACACAAATTACACGGGTCGTGAAAATTGCCCGAGAACATATCGTAACCATATGAAAACAAACGTTTATTATGGGGTGTCCCGGAGGGTCGGCAGCGGGCACAAAAAGCCCGGGGAGAAAGGTGTTTGAAAAACCCTCCTCCCCGGATCATAAAGGCGGGGAAACAGCCGATAGCAATATCAGCCGGCTTTGATTTCGATGACTCGTGGCTTTGCCGATTCAGATTTCGGCAGATGGAGGCAGAGAACACCCTCCTTCATCTCGGCGCGAACCTTGCCGATATCGATGTTCTGCGGAATGGCGAAAGCGCGGCGAAACTCGACATCGCCATATTCCTCCCAGCCGGCGGCGCCCTCCTGGTTTTTCCTGCGAACCCCTGAGAGGCTGAGGTTGCCGTTGTCGATATTGATCTTCACGGCATCCTTTTGGACACCGGGCATTTCAGCATGCAGCAGGATCTCGTCGTCGTTTTCGAAGATATCGACCAACGGCATCACCGAGCGGGTTTTCCTCGCCGACTCGACAGCGCCCTTGTCTTTTTGCAGCAGTTCTTTGTTTTCCATGGTTTCCTCCCTGATGATCATAGATGCGGTGCCTGAGTATCCGGTAGGTGCACGGGTCAGGAAATGGTGATCTGACGCGGCTTGGCGGCCTCGGCCTTGGGCAGTTTCAACACAAGGATGCCGTCGTTGAGTGAAGCCGCGACTTTCCCGGCGTCAATGTCTGCCGGCAGGCTGAAGCTTCTGGTAAACGAAGCCGTTCCCCGCTCGCGGCGGTGGACGGTATATCCTTCCGGGACATCAGCGCTTCTGCTGCCGGAAATCTCAAGATAGTTTCCCTGAATCTTAATGGTAAGGTTGTTTTTGCTGATACCGGGCACCTCGGCGGTCAACTCGAGGAAGTCACCCCGGTCATACATGTTGGTTCGGGGGTAGTTACCGGTAACGGCCCAACCCGATCGAGTGCCGAACGTCTGGTCAAAATCGTCATACATGCTGTCCAGTCGTCCCCTGAGCAGGCCCATTGCCTCGAACATCCTGTCAATATCGCTCCATCTTGTCAACATGGCATTCCTCCGCTTGTTTGTTCATCGATAACGGGAGTTCGATAACTCCCTCGGCCTGTTATCTGTATAGAGTGATGATAATTACAAACCATGCCATGTCAATATCGGAAAAAGACGAAAAATGGTACGGCCTACATATTACTATATATGATATATTGACAAAGTAACGTACTTGTCCTACATATTTCTCTACAAGCATGACAACCCAGCCAATGGACACCGTGATGACGCCCGATCCTCTCCAGATAAGCGCCGACGAACTCAGAGGTAAGCAGTCGGTTCGAGCGACGTTCAGGTTGCCCGATGAAGTAATCGAGTTGCTCAAAACTGCCGCCGAGCATCTTGGCGTGAAACAGAAATCATTGCTCGATCAACTGGTCGAGGATCGATCGGTATTGAGCAAAGTGGCGGAGGAAGGACGCCGCTGGCCAAAAAGTGAATTGACCCGCCGGCAGAAAACATTTGTGCTGAGTCGGAGAGCCCTCGATATGCTCGATGAGATCTCGGCCAGTCACGGTGTTGCCCGAGACCTGCTGCTGGAACTCTCGGTGGGGCGGTTGGCGCCGTTTGTTCTGGACGAGCAGGAAAAGCAGCGCAACCGGGCGGATTTGCTCACTGATATCAGATCATTTCTCGGAGACGCCCAGCTCTTGATGCAGAAAGCCGATACCATGCTTGAGCGCGATGATCATTTTCGCATCAGATTGGAGAAACTGATCGGCCAGGTGGAAAAAAGCACCAGTGAACTTGAAAATCTGGTTCCGATAAAAAAAAGATAACCGGTTTTTCTCTGCTGGTGTACTATTCGCTCGATTATTGTCGTTTCCTCCACATCTCAATAAATCCGGTCCGTTCCGCCAGAAATGGCCCGGTAGCCAAAGTGGTTGCTACGTTCCATGGATGTTCGACTGGATGTGACCATGCTGCAGCAGCCGGACGACACTTCCTGCGGGCCGACCTGCCTGCATGCCGTTTATGCCTATTACGGACTCACCCGGCCACTTGGTCAAATCATCTCAGAAATTGAGTATCTGGATAAAGGCGGGACACTCGGCGTGGTATTGGCCAACCATGCCGTGCAGTCCGGCTTCAAGGTGAGTTTGTTTACCTATAATCTGATGATCTTTGATCCCACCTGGTTTACCGGCAGGGTCGACCTGGCCGATCGCTTGAAAAGGCGCGCCAAAGTCACCGGCAGCAGAAAGCAGCGCTTTGCTATCAGACAGTATCTGCAGTTTCTGACCAACGGCGGAACGATCAGATTCGAGGATATGACCCGCCGCGTGCTCACCTCCTTTCTGGACAAGGGTCTTCCGATCATCGCCGGTCTCAACAGTACCTTTCTCTATCGCAGCGCCCGCATGAACAGCGAAACGATGCGTGATGACGATATCGGCGGCCGGGTTGAAGGCCATTTCGTCGTGCTCCACGGTTATCAGCGGAGCAACCGGATGGTGGGCATTTCCGACCCCTATGCGAGAAATCCCTTTACCGGCCAGACATCTTATCAGATCGGCATCGATCGCGTGATCAACGCCATCCTGCTCGGGGTCATGACCTATGACGCCAATTTCATCATCATCGAGCCTCAGCCGACATAGGGCCCTTCATGAAACTGTTGCTCATCGTCCCCAATCCGAAAAAACTTCCCTTCAAAATCACCGGTGTCGAGGTTGTCGCCGCCCGGACCTATCTGACCGAAGCCGTGTTTGCCAAGATGAGCGGTGTGCGGGTGTTCAATCTATGCAGTTCCTATCGGTACAAATCGCTCGGCTACTATGTCTCGCTCATTGCCGAGGCCCGCGGCCATCGGCCAATACCGAATATTACCGTGATCAGGGACCTGCAGACTCCGGCCATGGTCCGGATGGCCAATGCCGAACTGCACGACCTGATCCAGAAGAGCCTGCGCAAGATTAAACAGAATCATTACACCCTCAGTATCTACTTCGGTCGGAATCTGGCCAAACAATACGACGCGTTGTGCCGAGAGTTGTTCAACCGTTTTCATGCCCCGCTTATGCGGGCGGAATTGCTGATCGGCAAAGACGGCCTGTGGACGATCCACCAACTGCGCAATATCGGTATCGGTGATATCCCCGAGAATCATCTAGACTTTCTCGCAACCCGCGGCAAGACCTATTTTACCCAGCACGGCTATCGGAATCGTCGCCGCCAGGCCTATCGCTATGCCCTGGCACTGCTGCATAACCCGACCGAGGAGCACGCCCCGTCCGATATCGGGGCCCTAAAGCGGTTCGTGCGGGCGGGGGAGAAGAATAATCTCGAGGTCAAGCTGATCACCCGGGACGATTTCTCGCGGCTTTCAGAATTCGACGCGCTGTTCATCCGGGAGACCACCAATGTCAACGACCATACGTTTCGCTTCGCCCGCTATGCCGAGGCGAATCAGTTGGTTGTCATCGACGATCCGCAATCCATCATCCGTTGTGCCAATAAGGTTTATCTCGCTGAAATGTTGACCCACTACAAGATCAGAACGCCACGGACGATGATCGTGCATCGCGACAACGTCGATCTGATCCCGTTTGAACTCGGGCTGCCCTGTGTCATCAAACAGCCGGACAGCGCCTTTTCGGTGGGGGTCATCAAGGTGACCAGCGTCGATGAATTGCATCGGGCCTGCGAGAGCATGCTTGAGCGATCCGAGTTGATCATCGCCCAGGCCTTCCTGCCCACGGATTTCGATTGGCGTATCGGTATCCTCGATCGACAACCGCTGTTTGTTTGTCGCTATTTCATGGTTGAAAATCATTGGCAGATCATCAAGCACGAGCGGGATGGCAAACAGGAGGAGGGACGCTTTGAGACGATTCCGGTCGAAGATGCCCCGCCGGAAGCGATCAAACTGGCACTCAAGGCCGCCCACCATATCGGAGACGGGTTGTATGGCGTTGATATCAAACAGGTAGGCGAGCGATTCTATGTGATCGAGGTGAACGACAATCCCAATATCGACGAGGGCATAGAAGATGCGGTACTGAAAGATCACTTGTATCATGCCGTAATGGCGTCGTTTGTCCGGCGGATTATCAAAAAGAAGGCGTTATGAACGGACCATTGCATCTCTTTGAAGGGTACGGCATAGAGATCGAGTATATGATCGTCGATGGCGACACGTTTCGGGTCCGCCCGGTTGCGGATCTGCTGCTGCGCAACCGTCGGGGGGAGGTGGTCAACGAATGGTGTCACGACCGGCTCTGCTGGTCAAATGAGCTGGTGCAGCATGTAATCGAGCTGAAAACCGATGGGCCGGCGCCTTTGCTCGCCGGCCTTGACGAGCTGTTTCATCGTCATATCGGGACGATCAACGGTCTGCTTGCAGCACACGGCTGCATCCTGATGCCCGGTGCCACCCATCCGTTTATGGATCCGCTCGCGGAGACGGTACTGTGGGAGCGAGAGAATCGGGAGATCTATGAGGCGTTTAACACCATTTTTGATTGCCGCGGCCATGGCTGGTCGAATCTGCAATCGATGCATGTCAACCTGCCGTTCCACGGAGACGACGAGTTTTTCCGTCTGCATGCGGCCATCAGGATGGTGTTGCCGTTCATCCCGGCGCTGACCGCAGCATCGCCGTTTCAGGACGGCCGGGACAGCGGCCTGCTCGATTGCCGAATGGCGCACTACGGGAAAAACTGTGCAAAAATACCCTCGGTCACCGGGCTCATAGTTCCGGAACCGGTAGTCGATACGGCAGATTATCAGGCGACCATCCTGCAGCCGCTCTACCGCAGCATCGCACCCTATGATCCGCACGGGATTCTACAACACGAATGGCTCAATGCGCGAGGCGCCATTGCCCGGTTTGAACGTGATACCATTGAGATCAGGGTGATCGACAGCCAGGAATGTGCACGAGCCGATATCGCGGTCGCGGAACTGGTCTGCCGGGTCATCGAGCGATATGCCACGAACGGCCGAGAAGCATTGTCGCGCATGAACGGTGTGCCCACGGAGCTGTTGCACCGGCAGTTGCAAGCCTGCATCGCCGTCGGGGAGCGAGCGGCGCTTGTCGACCCCGCTCTTGCTGCTGTTCTCGATGTGCCGGCGACGGTGTCCAGTGCCGAAGATTTCTGGCGTAGCTGGGCGGACCGTGTTTCTCCTGTCGAGACCGGCCAAGAGACTCTCGAGGTGATCTTTACCGAGGGTACCCTGGCCACCCGGATAAAAAATTCCTGTCAACCGGCTGATGCCGATAATCTACGCCGTCTCTGCCGGGATCTCTGCACGTGCCTGGCTGCAAACAAGATGTATCGGTCGGCGCCGGCGCGTTCAGGTCGGTGCCTCGGTCAATAGCAATTCAGTGACGCTCAATGTCTGATGCTCACCGGTCCAGAGGTTGATCTGGTACTGGTCGGTTGGTGGAATTTCTTCACCGTCCGGGGCGTGCGTGATTCTGACGCGCGGCCGATCGATCTTCGGTCCGGTGAGGACCACCATGCCTTTGCTGCCGTCGGACAAGCGGACTATGGTGCCCGGCGGGTAGAGCCCGATGGTGGAGATGAAAGAGGCGAGCATGGCCGGCTGGAATCCCCCTTTGTCCCGCAGCATGATACTGTACGCCATGTGCGGGGTCAGCGGCGGTTTATACGGTCGCGCGGCGGTGAGTGCTTCGAAGGCGTCGCAGATCTGCAGCAGGGAGGTTATCGGATGCCGGGCTGCCCAGCTTGGTTGGCGTGGATAACCGGAACCGTCATGGCGGATATGATGACCCCAGGCGGCTGCTATGTCGAGCGGGGTGGTGTTTTTCTGGCCGATCAGAATTTCCGCACCGATCCGGGAATGGGCCATGATCTCGGTAAACTCTTCCTTGGTAAGTTTGCCGGGTTTGTAGAGGATGTGCTCAGCCACTCTGCTTTTCCCCACATCATGGAGCAGGCCGGCAGTGCCGATGGCCAGCAGCATCTCATCACCCCACCGGAAGGAATTGGCCAGGAACACCGCCAGAGCGGCAACCCGGACCGAGTGGCCGACGGTATAGCTGTCATAGTCCGGATAATGCACATGTTGCATCATGTCGGAAAAGTGCGTCTTGGTAAAATGGAGCATATACTCGCTCACCGATCGGGTGCCGTCCACATCAATGTCCTGGCCGAGTGCGACATCGCCATGGGCCTGGGCGACTGTATCAAAGAGGGCTTGATAGATCAGTGTCGGTGAATGGAGAAAGTCGCCGGTATCCTGGCCGTGCCAGACGGTGCGTTGATCCCTGGTGAGCGCGCCGGAGGAACCGACATAATGATGTGCAATTTCAATATTGTAGATGTCTTTATCGACAAGTAATTGCCGAGCTGCCTTCAGTCCCTCCACCGGTTGTTTCAGATCTATGGTGAGATCAAGCAGGGTTGAGAACTCATCGACGGAGGTCTCCTTTGTGAACGACAGTCCGCCACAGCGTAATTTTTCAGCGAATTGGATGAGTTGCCGGCCGACAATGCTCGGGCCGATCAGATTGCGTCCCTCAAAAATGAGTGTGTTGTCGACAATACCGATGAACAATTTGTTGATTTCATATTCCGCGCAGAAACGCCGCAGTTGTTCGATGAAGCTGGTGGCCAAAGCGCGGACTTTCGGGTGATCGGAAAAATAGAGCCGTCTCGTGGAGATGGCCCGACAAAGCAGAATCAACAGGCTGTTGAGTTTGTCGTACATTGTCGATTAT
>CAZSOA010000071.1:0-15270 GCA_964608305.1 uncultured Desulfofustis sp.
TTTGATCCGCTCAACAAACGTGCATTTGACACCGGCTAAGCGGGCAACTTCAATAAGCTCCTGCCGGCGCGCCCCCTGTTTGTCTTTTTGCAGAATCAATTCGACGATTCTGCCCGGTTGCCGGCGGAGGATTTCAACGACCGGATGGGTTCCCCAGATCAGGTCTTCACTATACCTGATCCGTCTCTCCCCGCCACGCTCCTGCTCTTTTTTGACCGGCCGTCTCATTCATCCGCCATCAGAATCGGTTTTCCATCAATCTGCCGACGTGTCCGGGCTCGTTCCGCAAAAATAATACCGCGGAGCATACACATCGCATCATCAAGTCGGTCATTGACGATCAGATAATCATACCGATCGCATTGCTGCATCTCCTGCCGGGCATTGGCAAGCCGTCTGGCAATGGTACGCTCGTCTTCGCTGCCTCGGCCACGCAGCCGCTTTTCGAGTTCAACAAGATCCGGCGGCGCAACAAAAATCGAAACGGCGGGAAATCTGCCGGCGGCGTTGACTATCGCCGCCCCTTGGACATCGATATCAAGCACCACGTCATAACCGTGCGCCAGGCGAGTTTCGATCGGGGCCAGGGCGGTGCCGTAATAATTGTCATGGACGCGGGCCCACTCGAGAAAGGCGCCTTCTTCGATCATCGACGCAAAACGATTCTCGTCAACAAAGAAATAATCACGCCCCTCTTCTTCAGCACCACGCGGCTTCCTCGTAGTGTGAGAAACGGAGAAAACGAGCCGGTCGACACGCTGCATCACCTGCTTGAGCAGGGTCGTCTTGCCGGTCCCGGA
Organism: uncultured Desulfofustis sp.; assembly: GCA_964608305.1. Taxonomy (GTDB): domain Bacteria; phylum Desulfobacterota; class Desulfobulbia; order Desulfobulbales; family Desulfocapsaceae; genus Desulfofustis. The sequence goes on from CAZSOA010000071.1 coordinate 801, forward strand.
CGGTGCGGAAACGATGAACAGGCTGCCGCTCATCACCCCTCCTCTTCCCGGACAACCGGCATCGCCCCTCTGGCTTCGGCCAGGTGGCCGGCCGCCTGCAGAGCCGCGACCCGTTGGGCGATGGTATCCGGCTGGACGGACGACAAAATGACATGGTTGGAATCGGTAATGATGATCGAGCGGGTCCGCCGCCCTTCGGTCACATCGATCAGACGCTGACCGGTTTTCGCCAATTCCTTAAGTTTTCTTGCCGGAGATGATCCGGTGTTGATGACGGCAATCACCCGATCCACCATAACGGTATTGCCATATCCGACATTAAGCAATTGCATCGCAGTTTGTTAAACAAATATCTTTTTTATCATCGACAAATCGGCTTTTTGGATCCGATCGACCCTGCCTCCGGCTGCTGCGCTGCGGCCTGATCGGCTCGGCTCCGCGGCCGGTTTTACCATGATCACCATGCGTCGTGGCGATGTCCCGGTGGAGCGGTTGGCAGACAGTATTGGGCACACGCCCCGCTATTCGATGTTTTGTATCTGTTCGCGCATTTTTTCCAGTTCGCTCTTCAAGGCAATGACCTGGTGCGCGATTCCGGCATCACTGATTTTTGAGCCGACCGTATTAACCTCCCTGAGCAACTCCTGGATCAGAAAATCCAGGGTCCGGCCAACCGGTTCGGAGGCATCGAGAAGCGTCTCGAACTGACCGATATGGCTGGCAAGGCGGACCAGTTCCTCGGTAATATCGGTTTTGTCGGCCAGGATCGCAACCTCCTGAGCCAGTCGCACCGGATCCAGCTCAACGCCGTCAAGCAGCCTCTCCAACCGCTGCTGCAGCCCGTCTTGACGCTGTCTGAGCAAGAGCGGCAGCTGCTGCTCGATAGACCGGACGACCCCGGTGAACGAGAGCAATCGCTCGCGCAAATCATTTTGGAGATGGCGCGCCTCTGTTTGACGCATGTCACGGCAAGCCTGCAATGCGGTAACGACCACCTGGTCGATATCACCAGCGATCGCCTCAAGATCATCGGCGCACTGTTCCCGAACAAGGATATCGGGGAGATTCGCAAACTGAAGCAGCTGTATCTCACCGGTAATACCGGTTGTTTCGGCAAGAATTGCAAGTGCCTCTTGATACCGCTTTGCCAATTCCCGATCGACCCGTATGACGACCGGCCTGGCCGAAACACCACCGACCGTCAGGGTCAGATCAACCCGACCACGCTGATGAAATTCGGCGATACGCCGTCGGATCGGCTCCTCAAACGAAACGTAGTCCCGTGGTAGCTTGACCTTGGCATCGAGAAAACGATTGTTGACACTCCGCACCTCGACGCTCCATGTTCTGCCATCCCGCTCCCGTTCAGCGGAGCCGTAACCGGTCATGCTTTTCCAGGCCATCACTCATCCTTTTTTGTTTCTTGCCGCACCGCCGTCGTTTGGCCGATAGTACACGACCAATACCGTCGTCTCCCAGCTCATCATCATGCCGCCGCCGGGACGGCAAGGCCGGAGCGTGTTCCTGCCCGGCACCGGGCAGTACGATCAAACAAAAAAACGATGTACGGACGGGCAGGAACCGACCATACATCGTTTGTCCTCGGTATCTACGGTTCGAGGCAATACCGTAGTCATGTTTTCCTACTGCTTGGCCATGGCCGCATCCAATTCGACCACCAGTTTATCGGTAATATCGATCCCCGGGGCGACATGCAGCACACCGGCGCGGGAATCAATAATCATCGTATACCCATGCTTGTCGCCATAATCCCCAACCACCTTTTCCAGGGTTTGCAGGATCGGCGCCAATTCCTTGTCCTGCATGCTCTTTAACTCAAACCGTGCGTCCTCCGCCTTTTCCTGAGCTTCTCGTCGCTTCCGCTGGAATTCCCGCATCTTTTCCTGTTTGGTGTCGTCGCTCCACGCAGAACTTTTCTTCTCAATATCATTCTGCATTGCCACCAACTCGTCTTCCTCGACCTTCAGTCGCCCCTGCAATTCCTGCATTTTCTCATCGAAGCGCAGTTTTGCAGCCTTGCCGGCGGCACACTCGACAAGTACCCGCTGAACATTCATAACCGCAAGCTTGACCTCTTCGGCCAAGACGGTCTGCACGGAAAACACCGAAAGAACAAAACAACACACGATACCGGCAAGGAGTCGGCAATTCTTGGATGTAAACATAGTATCCCCAAAAAACGAGATGCGGACCGGCTACGGTCCGCATCTCGATCAATACATTATGGTCTGATCTTCATCACTCGACGATAACAAAGTCGCTACGACGGTTCTGTGCGTAGGACAACTCATCGTGTCCATGAACCAGCAGGCGCTCTTCACCATAGCTGATGGTGGACAGACGCCCTTCAGGAATGCCGAGGTTGACCAGATATTTCTTCGCACTCAGGGCACGCCGCTCGCCAAGGGCCATGTTGTACTCATTGGTACCGCGCGGATCGCAGTTTCCTTCAATGCGGACATTGACGTCGCTTCCTTTGATGAAATCGGCATTGACCTGGATTCTTGATACCTGATCCTGGCGAATATCAGATGAATCAAAATCATAGTAAACAGGCAACATGCCTTCTGACGTGCGTCCTTCAGAGATGCCCACACCGGTGGCCGCCAAAGATTCCTCCTTGCCCATGGCTTCGGCATCGGCGGAAGGTTTCAGCGCTTCGTCCGTGTCGGTGTCTGCACAACCGGTGAACAAAACGAGACTGAGGATCATCAATGCAGGCAACAAGGCCCGAATTCTGCTAAACATGGTCAAACCTCCTAGTTAAAAAAATTTGATTTATTTGCGAATTTTTAGCTCGCAGGTATGCGCAGATTGGACCATCAGATACCGAATGGTGCCTTTCGTTGGTACATAAATATAAAAAATTGTACTAAAAACACAAGGACAATCGACAGGGAGAAATCGATTTTCTCAGAGTGGCGGCAACGCCACTTTGCGCTGGTGCAAATTTCTGATTCGGTTTACAATACAACGTTAATCTTAAAAAAATAATGCTCTGACTTGTTGGGCAGTGGTTCTGATCAGGAGAATTCTCGATGGCCAAAATGCATGTCAATCCAAACCGTGCAACCGATAAGGCGGTACGGGCAATCGACCGGAAGCGTGAACAGGAACGTCGCAAGATGTTTGTCTTTGCCAGAGATCATGCAGAATTGCTGGCAACCAAGCTGGTCCAGCGACTGATGGATAAAACGATAATCGAAACCACATCGGTTGACGATATCCGTGCTGCTTTCGAAAAGCAGTTGCGCTCCCTGCACCTGATGGAGGAATTCGACCTGCAGCTGAAGCTGGCCCCGGTGCGCACCCTCGTCCAGGATCCTAATATCGTTACCCTTTACCTGACTCAATTCATCATCGAAGATCTGATCAACCATTCTCATATCCAGGATGTTTTTGGTGAAGATATCGATATTTACCGCGCCGTTGATTCCGTCACCAAAGTGCTGCGACCGAAGTGAAACATCCCGCAGCGTCCCCCGCTCTCGTCTACGCCGACGAGCAGGGACGTATCCGTGATTTCCCCCTGCTCCACATGACCGGCGCAGCCAATGGCGTGCCGGTCAGGCCGAGCCTTGAAGACCTGATTGAGCTACCGGAAGGCAGCGAACTCTTCACCTTGCCGGCACGGTTACCCATCGGCGCCGCCCCGGACACCGGTGAGCCGTTATTGTTCACTGAGGATCCTGACCGGCCGGGACGATCCGTCACGGCGGTGGCCGCTTTCATGGCGCCCGCCTACACCAGTATATATTACGCCGCCTATCAACGGCTGGAGACTGCTCCGGTCCTGCCGCTGTTTGCCTATACCGCGGTCGGCTGGTACGCCGGAAAATTCTGGGTGGCCGGTTTTCGCAGCGATCCTGATCAACGGCAGGACGCCCACCATTTTAAAGACAACCTGATCAGACGGCAAACACTCCGAATGCTGCGACAGCACCGTGACAATCGGTTGATCCAGCACCTCGGAACCTGCTGTCTGACCTATCACTGCCCCGCTGCCCGCAACTACTTTCTCGGGCGATGGGAAGCACCACTGCCGACCTCACCTTCGTGCAACGCCCGCTGTCTTGGCTGTATTTCCCTGCAGGAATCAGGATGCTGCCCATCCACGCAGGAACGCATCGCCTTCGTTCCGAACCGCCAGGAAATTGTCGAGATCGCCGTCCCCCACTTAACCACCGCCCCTCGGCCGATTGTCAGCTTTGGCCAGGGATGCGAAGGAGAGCCGCTCCTCCAGGCCACCGTACTCGAAGCGTCGATCCGTGAGATCCGCAGACAGACCACCGCCGGTACCATCAACTGCAACTCCAACGCCAGCCTCCCCGAAGCCGTGGCCAGGCTTGCCGACGCCGGCCTCGACAGCCTGCGTGTCTCGTTGAATTCCGCCCAGGAAACGTATTACCACCGCTATTATCGCCCGCATGGATACACGTTTGCAGATGTCTGTCAGTCGATTGTCGCGATGAAGCAGGCAGGAAAATTCGTCTCGCTCAACTATTTTATCCTCCCGGGCTTTACTGATTCTTTCGCGGAAACTGCGGCGCTGATCGAACTGGTCAAACGCACCGGCGTCGATTTTCTGCAACTGCGCAATCTCAACATGGACCCGGAAGCCTATCTCGAAGCCCTCGCTGTGCCGGCGTTACCGGCATACGGCATGCGCACCTGGGTTACGCATATCCGTTCCGCTTTGCCGGACATTCGCTTTGGTTATTTCAATCCGGTAATTAATTAACCGGGGCGTGTGCTTTTTCATTGAAATTTTGTCGGACCCTATTATGCTATTGAGAAATTTTCTTAGCTCACTGTCAACGACGGGGAACCATTCATGATTATTGATGAGCAGTGTTTGAAAATGAGACTCACCGCGCAACGCCAGATTATCCTCGAAGAGCTCGGCAAAGTAACCAGCCACCCGACGGCCAATGAAGTATACGACATGGTGCGGAAACGGCTGCCGCGCATCGGGCTCGGTACCGTCTATCGCAATCTGGAGTTAATGGCTGAAAGTGGGCTGATTCTCAAACTGGAGGTCGGCGGTACGCAGAAACGGTTCGATGCGACAACCGACCTGCATTACCATGTCCGTTGCAGTGAATGCGGCAGAGTTGACGATATTGATCTTCCGGTGCAGCATAAGATCGATCGGCTTGCCGCAAAGCTCTGTGACTACCAGATCCTTGGACACCATATCGAATTCTCCGGAGTTTGCCCGGACTGTGCTGAGAAAATCAAGCCGGTTGCGATCAACTGAAGAACGATCCGTTGTTCCCGAAGAAAAAGGCGCCGCTTCTCGGAAGAGGCGCCTTTTTCTTCGGGACCGGTGGTAATGCGGCCCGTCTCTTACCGCAGGAGACGCGAGAACCGGAGATATACTTCAGCTGAAGATCACTCGGCAGAAACGTCGCTTCCCTACCTTGATAATGATCGCACCCTCCGGTTCAACAAGAAACCCGCTATCTTCGATCTTCTTCCCATCGATACTGACGGCATGCTGATCAATCATCCGTCTTCCCTCCGAACTGGAAGCAACGAGGCCGGCATCGATCAATAATTTGGGCAGCCAGATCGGCTCCGTGACCGTAACCTGGTAGTGGGGCATATCATCCGGCGTTTCATTTTTACTAAATACATTAGCAAAATTTTCTTCGGCCCGGGCGGCTTGCTCGGGTGAATGAAAACGGGCCGTCAATTCCCGGGCCAGTTGCTGTTTGACCTCTTTGGGATGCACTGTGCCGGCGGCGATGCCGTTGCTTAACGCGGTGATCTGATCGGTTGACAAATCACTGAGCAATTCAAAATAGCGAAACATCAGGTCATCGGAGACCGACATGGTCTTGCCGTAAATATCGTTGGCGGCCTCACTGATACCGATATAGTTGCCGAGCGACTTGCTCATTTTCTGAACGCCGTCCAATCCCTCCAGCAACGGCATGGTCAGGACGACCTGGGGTTCCTGATTCCGGGAGCGCTGCATATCCCGCCCCATCAACAGGTTGAACAACTGATCGGTACCCCCCACTTCGACATCGGCCTGCATGGCAACTGAGTCATACCCCTGGATCAACGGATAGAGAAATTCATGGATGGAAATCGGCCGACCACTCTCAAAGCGCTTCTTAAAATCATCGCGTTCAAGCATCCTGGCCACCGTCAACTCGGAAGCAAGCCGTATCATCGCAAACGAGTCAAGGGTACCAAGCCACTGGCTGTTGAACGCAATCTTGGTTTTGTCGGCATCGAGAATTTTGAACACCTGCTCCTTATAGGTCTCGGCATTACGGGCGATATCCTCGCGGGCGAGCGGTTTTCGTGTCTCAGATTTGCCGGTGGGATCGCCGATCATCGCGGTGAAATCGCCGATCAGAAAAAAGACCTCGTGGCCGAGTTCCTGGAAATGCTTCAGTTTCTGAAGCAGGACCGTATGGCCGAGATGGAGATCGGGAGCAGTGGGATCGAACCCGGCTTTAATCTTCAGCGGCGTCCCGGTTTCAATCGATCGTTTCACCTTGGCCTGCAGTTCTTCACGGGAAATGCAGTCCACCACACCCCGCTCTATCAATGCCAGTTGTCTTTCCAGATCTCCCATGGCAACGAACCATGCTCCTCGTGTTGTGCTGAATTCTCGAATTATGCTTAACGCGCGTACTCGACGGCCCGCGTCTCCCGGATAACCGTCACCCTGATCTGCCCCGGATAAGTCAGTTTCTCCTCGATCGACTTGGCGATATCCTGGCTGAGTAACACCGCCTCGCTATCATCAATACGGCCCGAATCGGCAATAATCCGCAGCTCGCGACCGGCTTGAATAGCATACGATTTGTCCACACCCTTGAATGAGTTGGCGATCGCCTCCAGATCCTCAAGGCGCTTTACATAACTCTGCAGCATTTCCTTGCGGGCTCCGGGGCGCGCGCCGGACAACGCATCGGCGGACTGAACGAGGATATCAAGAACGCTCTGCGGTGGGATATCCTCGTGATGAGCTCCGATGGCGTAGGCGATCTCATCCTGCTCTCCATACTTCTTCGCAAGATCCCGGCCGATAATGGCATGAGAGCCCTCGACCTCGTGATCGACTGCTTTACCGATGTCGTGCAGTAAACCGGCGCGCTTGGCAAGCTTGACGTCAAGCCCCAGCTCAGCGGCCATGATACCGCAGAGAAAAGCTACTTCCAGCGAGTGTTGCAATACATTCTGACCGTAACTGGTGCGGTACTTCAGGCGGCCGAGAATCTTGATCAATTCCACGTGAACGCCATGAGCCCCGACGTCAAACGTCGCCTGCTCACCGGCCTCGCGCATATCGACCTCAAGCTCTTTGGTCACCTTGGCGACCACTTCTTCGATCCGACCGGGGTGGATACGGCCGTCGTTGATCAGCTGGTGCAAGGCAAGCCTGGCCACTTCCCGCCGAACCGGATTAAACCCGGAGAGGATGACTGCTTCCGGGGTATCGTCGATAATGATATCGATCCCGGTGGCAGCCTCGATGGCCCTGATATTGCGTCCTTCACGACCGATGATGCGCCCCTTCATCTCATCGGACGGCAGCGGCACCATGGACACGGTCCGGTCGGCGACGTAATCGCCGGCATAGCGCGAAATGGATAAGGCTATGATATTTTTGGCCTTGCGATCAGCTTCCATTTTCATTTCGTTTTCAATCCGCGCCAGACGCTTGGCGGCGTCCATGCGGGCCTGGCTTTCCAACGACTCCATCAACTGCTTTTTTGCTTCTTCCTGACTAATCTCGGCAATCCGCGCCAACTCGTAGCGTTGTTTTTCCAGCAACTGGTCTATTTCATGAGTCTTTTCCAAAAGCTCTTTCTGTTTCCTGTCAAGAACCTCTTCGAGATCAAGCAGTTCGGTGCGTTTCTTATCACAGCTTTCCCATTCTTTTTTCAACAACTCCCGTTTTTTATTGAGCTGCTGCCGTTCTTCCTTGATTTCCCCCCGATCGGCCTTCAGTTCCTCCTCTGCCGCCTGCTTTATCTGATAGGCTTCTTCCTTGCTTTGCAGCTGTGCTTCTTTTTTCAGTTGCTCCGCTTCAACGATAGCGTTTTCAATGAGTTGCCTGGCTTGCTCTTTGATATTGCGGGCATGTCCTTCGACAAACCTTTTGCGTAGATAAAAACCGAGCAAGGCGCCGGCGAGCAAACCGATAAGAACATAAGTGGAAGGATGATTCAGCACGTCCATAGATACTTCCCTCAGGATATCTGATGATTACGTAAGCAGGAGGCCTGATATCAGCAGGGGGGAAGTGTACCCGGCAGGAAACAGCGGAGGGTGACGGCATCAAAAAATCGGACGATGCGCAGACAGTCTACCGTTTTAGGAGGTTATCATTGGGGCGGGGAGGAGATCCTGATCGGCCTGCCGGCACCCCTGAATCCATCACGCGGAAGAAAAAAAGCATACGCACCTTGTATCGAAAACCGATAATCATGTCTCGCACGAACAATACGACCGTTCCCACGGAAACCAATTACCGATGGACAACTCCGTCAACCCCAGCTCCTGTCCTGCCACCCCAAGGCACTGCAGTAATCTATTAATATTGCTTGTATATCCCGGCAATCACGAGGGTCACTTCCGCGTACCTGCAACTGCCGATATGGTAAAACGACGACCAGTGATACCACCAGTCATCGTGGTGCAGATATTTTCCCCACCCTGCCGTGTCTGTAGAACACGTTAAACCTATCGAAATAGGTGGGAACCGCATGACTGCCTCAGGCAAATCTTACGATTGTCCTTCGGTCAGACAGTGGTAGCTCCCTAACAATGAGAGTTGGCTCAACAACACTACAAATCACCAACAGCGCAGGGAAAACCTCCTTTCACCGACACCCGGCCGGATACCGTAACAACCAGCAACCGGCCGAACATCGGTACGTCCTTTATGAGTACGATTGTAATTCCTGTAAAATCAGCAGGCAACTAAACAACTGCTGTTTTCATCATAGCAAAATCCGCCAAAAACGAAAGGCAAAACTGACCGCCGTGCGAAAACCGCACCAAACGCCCTACCGTGCCGTCCTCCCCGAACCTGGGAGGCTGCACAAACAAGCCGAACTGATAGAGCGAAACACCTTTTACCGATGTTCGTCAGCCGCCAGGAACATCTCTAGCTTTTCGTTGAGCGTGGCCAACGTGTCTTCAGTATTTCTGCGATAGCCGTCATAGTCCTGTTTCAAACGCAAATAGTGTGATGCCAGGTTGAGGCACGCCATAACCACAACTTTTCCTGCCGGAATCGTACCGCCGGCGCGACCGCCGTTATTTTCAATCTGCTTTTTCACGAGCGCCAGAATGGCCTGCATTTCTTCTTCTGAAGCCCCGGTATAAAACGTAAATTCCTGACCGAGCAGATGAAAAGTGACGAGTCGCTCCGCTTCAGACATGCGTTATTGGCTCTCCCATCTCTTTCCTCAAGGACACATCGATAGCGAAACAGCCGCGCAGGCCACGCACGTCAGGCGGGGAACAGGCTGCCCTGCAGCCCACCCTCCCGCTCCTGTTTTCGGGTCGACGATTCCGGCGACTGCCGGTCCGCCTGCTGCTCTCCCGACCATCCAGCCTCCTCGCCGGTTGCGCTTGCCGGTGAAGCTGCTGAATATTCCGACTCCGCTGATTCAGCCAACTCCGCTTGCCACCGTTCGATACGATCAATCAACGAGCCCACCCTGCCCTTGATATCCCCCCGTTCCTCAGTCAATGCCGTTATCTGTTCACGAAGCGAGACATTCTCGTCTGCCGCCTCTCGTAACGCCTGCTCCAAACGTTGTTTTTCCTCGCGAACGGTCGCATAGCCCTGCAACAGACGTTCGATTTGCTGTTCCAGGCGATTCAACTCACTATCCTTTCCCATGGTAATCCTTGATAAAATAGTCCCAAGCCGGATCCCTTACTCGATCAGCTTCGGGTACATGTCCACCCCAACGGCTTGTTTCCGGCATACGGCATGAAACCATGAAACATCCGGGGATCCTCATCAAACACAAGCGGCAAAAAAAACCGGTCACCCTCCCACATCGGCAACTGTGCGAGGTCTTTCACCGGATACCAGAGCAACTCCCCTTCACTGTTTTGCTGGTAGGGCGTGCCCGAATAGCGATCAATTCGATAGATAAACCCGAACCAATCCTCACCATCCGGCCCGAACCCGGTCCAGTTGATGGTACCTCTCAGTACTGCCACTTCACAGACGATACCGGCCTCTTCAAGCAGCTCACGATTCAGGCAGTGTTGGATCGACTCGCCCGGTTCCATTTTACCGCCGAGCCCGTTGTACTTGCCGAAATGCGGGTCGCCGCCGCGGCCGTTGCGATGCACCAGCAGGGTTTCGCGCTTGTCCGCCGACATAACATAACCAAGGGTGGCCAATATCGGCCTATACACAGTCTCTCCTTGTTATTCCGTTGTTTTGCGGTAGAATAATGGAGCAGCGGTCGGCGGATGCCCCGTCGACTCTTGCTCGGCACTGCCGCTCTTGCCCTGAGCATAAAGCACGAACGACAACGCTGCAAGAGGACTCTTCAACCGATTACGGTTGCTGCACGTACGAGACACATTTCCGCATGACATTGACATTGCCTGGTGCCGTTTTCCCTGCCGCTCTGCGGCTGCTGACCGGTTTGATCGCGTTATCGCTCTGCTGCCTCCTCCCCCTGCCGGCCGTGGCCGCTCCCGATCCGGATCTTTTTCCGAACTATCCGTCGATCAGGGCCAATGTCGACTTTTGGGAAAAAATATACTCCACCTATTCAGTAAATACTGCAATTATCCACGATCGCGAAGACCTCAGCCGCATCTACACCGTCATCGCCCTCCAGGACAGAAACCAGCCCGGCGCCCGGCAGCATAACGAAAAACTGATCGAAAACACGAGAAAGCATTATGCCGATCTGCTTCGGCGTCTAGCTCGCAACGGACCGAAAACGACCGAAGAGAAACGAGTGGCCGGGCTGTTCGGGAGCAGGGCATCGACGGCCGCCTTCAACCGGGCGATCGAAAACATTCGAGCCCAGACCGGCCTCAAAGAGCAGTTCCTCGAAGGAGTGATCCGGTCCGGCGCCTATCTGGCAACCTTTAAAAAAGTGTTTCGCTCGCACGGCCTGCCCGAGGACCTGGCCTATCTGCCGCATGTTGAATCCTCATTCAATCCACGCGCTTTCAGCAGATTCGGCGCTTCAGGCATGTGGCAATTCACCACCGATACCGGCAAGGAGTATATGCGGGTCGACTACATCATCGATGAACGCCGCGATCCGTTTATCGCCGCCGAAGCGGCCGCGCGATTGCTCAAGCGCAACCATCAGTTGCTCGGTTCCTGGCCGCTCACCCTCACCTCCTATAATTACGGCGCCTCCGGGATGCGGCGAGCGGTGGCCGCACACGGTGATTACGAAAGCATTTTCAAGCATTACCGCACCGGCTGGTTCAAGTTTGCCGCCCGCAACTTTTACCCCTCATTCGTTGCCGCCGTCACGGCGGCGAAACGGCTTGAAAAATCGCCCCCGCAGCCGCTCGACAAGCCGGTGCCCACCGTCTCGCTGCGCCTGCCCGGATACACCGACAGTATCGGGCTGTGTCGACACCTCGGTATCAGCCGCGCAACCCTGGCCGAATACAACCCGGCATTGCGCGAGCCGGTTCTCGACGGGCACAAGTATATCCCCAAGGACTATGTCGTCAAACTTCCGGCTCACCTGCAAAACAAGCCGGCTCTTGCCAACCTGCCGGCGTCTCTGTTCAGATCGGGCCAGCGGCAGTCAGAATTTTATCAGGTGCGCCCCGGCGACACGGCAGGAGCAATCGCCCGTGCCCATCGGGTTTCGCTCAAAAGCCTAATAGACGTGAACGGACTCGATCGCCAGGCAACCGTCCGGGTTGGGCAGAACCTGAGAATCCCGCCACAACCGGGCCGCCCATCGGTCGCCGCACCGACACCCACCGACAAGAAGGACATAATCACGTTGGTGACGGGCAAAAAAAGTAATCCACCCGGGCAAACGACGGCAAGCACCCCGCTTGCCCGGGATATTACCGTCATCGGCAACCTGAAGGTCTTCGATCAGCAGACCAGAGGGCAGCTGCTCACCGGGCGGGTGGAGATCCAGCCGGATGAGACTATCACCCTTCTCGCCCATTGGCTCAAGGCAACTCCCCAGTCGATCCACCTCGCCAACAAAATTGACGAACAACGCGATGTGCAACCCGGGCAGACCATCGTCCTTGATTTTCTCACCGTGTCGGTGGCAGCGTTTGAAGCGGCGCGCTTTGACTTCCATCAGGAAAAACAGGAAGATTTCTACAAATCATACCGGGTCGTCGAGCTGAAGCCCTACACCGTATCCTCCGGAGACACCCTCTGGGACCTCTGTCACAACACATTCAACATCCCCCTCTGGTTGTTAAAGAAATATAACGAAACCTTACAGCTCAACCAGCTTACCCCGTTGACCACCTTACAGATCCCCGTGGTCAGAGAACTCGCTGACACCGGGATACGGAGAACACCATGAATATCGATTCGACCATCGCGTCGTTGAAGGCGCGGCCGGATTTTGCTGACAACGTCGGCATGATCCTCGTTCATAACGGTACGGTCCGCGGTTGGTCACGGGCTGATGGCAGCCGGGTTGCCGCTGTCGATGTAACGGTGGACCAGAAACAGGTGGCGCGTCTGCGCCACGAATTTTTACAGCATCAAGGAATTTATGATATCATCATCGAGACCCGGGACGGAATCAGAAAACCGGGGGATGATCTGCTCTTTATTCTCGTTGCCGGCGATCTGCGGGAACATGTGAAGGAGGTTCTCAGCCAACTGCTGGATCGTATCAAACAGGAGGCCGTCAGCAAACGGGAACTGGCAGACCTCCCCTGAAAAACAAGGCGAGCCGATGACCACCGCCATAAACCTGATCGCCAGTTATCGAACCTTCAAGACCCTCCCCCACGTCGTCACCAGGCTTTCGCAACTGATCGCCGACAGCACGACCACGATGAAGGACTTCGAAGAGGTGATCAAGATGGATCCGACGCTCGTGGTCAGGTTGCTGCGCCTGGTGAACAGCCCCTATTACGGACTCAGCCAATATATCGAGTCAATCGGGCGAGCAGTGGCTCTGATCGGCATGAAAAATCTCTATGCCCTTGCCGTAACCGATGCGCTGAAGAATCTTTTTGACGAACGGACCTCGACCCCGAATTTTTCCCGGCGCACCCTCTGGCTGCACTGTGCCACCGTCGCCATATGCAGTCAGATGCTTGCAGAGCGAATGTATGGCATCAATGGAGATGACGCCTATCTGACGGGTATTTTGCATGATTTCGGCCTGATCGTTGAAGAACAGGTTGCTGCCGCCGATTTTGCCGCAGTCTGCCGGGCTTGCCAGGAACAGGGCGGCTCCCTGATTGAGCACGAGCGCCACCGACTCGGTACCGACCATGGAGAAATCGGCTACCTGATAACCGGCGACTGGGGAATTCCGCCGGCCATCCGGACAGCCATCAGAGACCACCATCGGCCTGACGAAGCAATCGACCCGGCCAGCCTTACCGGTATGCTGCAAATCGCCGAGTATATCACCGGTCAATTCGGTTATACCGTCATGCCCAACAGCGTCGCAAACCTGTCGCCGGCGCTGTTGAAACACATTCAGGATAATATTCACGAATACCAGGTTCTGATCGATGATCTACCGGAAGAAATGAACAAGGCGAGTGAGATCTACGGCTCGGCGGAGGGCTGACATGCCCGGCCGGCGTTGTTCGCTGTTCGATGATAGAGCAGCCGCTGCAATTATGATCGAACAGGTACTTGTCTTCCTCGGGAGTCGACAGGAACGGTTTCGGTTCTGCTGTATCGACGACAATGGTCGACTCCACCAGGGCTCACGGCCGCTGCTTCTGACTCCGGAGCAACAGAAAATCCTCGCTGCACCTCCCCGTGTGCCGTCCCCGACGCCGGTTGCCGTCTCCGAGGTGCCGGGTATTTTCGCGCTGGCGATACAACCATGCCGGGCAACGCTGTTATTCGCCCACGCCGACGCCGGCAAACCGACGGACTGCCTTGACACCGTTGTATTACTCTTGATCGATCTGTTTCTCGCCCAGCGGGCGCTCACCGACAACCTGAACCGGCAACAGGCGCAAAAGAATCAGTTCGAGCGGAAGATCCAGGTCCTGGAAACCAGATACCAGGAGATGCTTGAAGAGACACAACGCAGTTATCGCATCATCCAGGAACAGCAGGAGACCTATTCGCAAACCCTGCAGAGCGAAATAGAAAAACAGACCATGGAACTGCGGGCCTCGAAAGCCGCTGCTGAAGCGGCAAGTGTGGCGAAGAGCCAGTTTCTGGCAAGCATGAGCCATGAAATCAGGACCCCGATGAACGGCATTATCGGTTTCACCGAAATGCTGCTGG
>CAZSOA010000072.1:0-15192 GCA_964608305.1 uncultured Desulfofustis sp.
GCTGACGTCCATTACCACGACATCGAACTCACGATCGTCGAGCAGATCAAGCGCTTGCATACACCCGGCGGCAACGGCAAAATCGATCTGCCGCCGGGTGAAAAAGCGAGACATGATATCAAGAAAGTCGCGTTCGTCGTCGACCAATAAGAGTTTTTTGCCTGTCGCCATGGCTACCTCACTGCTTCACCAGTATCCACTTTTCCGGTAAACATAGCTTCGATATCGCTGATAAATTTTTCCCGGTACCGCTCAAACGCCCCCGCCTGATCCATAATCATATCAATCTGCCGCGTATGCATGGTCAGATACCCGAGGATCTGCAACCGCTCTTCAAGATAAGCGGCGGGACGCTTTTTGATCCGGGCCAGCAAGGTATCGGACTGCTGTTCCACCCGAAACCCATACTGCTCGAGGATACCGGCAATGAGTTGAATACGCAACTCCTTGCGGCCGGCATCGGCGGCTCCGCCCTTGAACCGAAACGTCACATAACTTTCGGTGAGCAATTCACTGAGATACCCTTCTACCAACGCATAATGATACCCGAGTCGAACACTGAGGTGGCAGAAATTCTTCGAAACCAGAAAATAATTTTTCACCGTCAATCGTGATGCCACCGCCGGATCAAGCTCAGGCCGCATGGCCGACTGGAAGATTATCGACCCAAAACCCCGGACACTGACCGGTGGCGGTCCCTGCCACGGATAGGCGGCGATGCCGCGCCAGATGGCCTGCATCGGCAAGGAAACGATATCGTCGATGGCAATGGTCGGTGCCGTGCCGTCGACGCCCTGACGAAAGCCGTCAGCCAGATCGATCACCCACCACTCCAGCGGCACCTTGCCCATGATACGCTTCGCCCGGCGCTCATCGAAGCGATGGTTCCGACTGAATCCAAACATGGCGGCCACCGACTTCTCGTGGCAATATCGGGTGATATCGTGCAACGTCTCACACCAGGACGGTTTGAACTGAGTTGCTTCCGGATCAGTCAGGTTCAGCGGGGTAATAAGCGCGAGCGCGTCACCGAGCAATTTCTGCACCGGACTGCCGGCCATCGGGTCCTTGATCAAAGCCGGTCCAGTCAGCAGCTCTTCGCACCGGCCGGCGTAGACCGCGCGCTTGTCGGCGGCGACGGTAATAATCTGCCCGTCGGCAAGCACCTGCCGGGCATCTGCAAGCCCGAACAGGGCCGGAATGCCGAACTCCCGTGAAACCGTAGCCAGATGCCCGGCTTCACTGCCCGTCTCGGCGATTACCGCACAAGCCTGGTTGAGCAACGGTGCCCAGTCCGGCAACGGATGCTCGACCACCAGAACGCCGCCTTTCGGAAAATGAGCGATCGGCTGATCGAGTTCGAGCCGACAGACCGGGCCGCTGCTTATCCCACCGGAGGCAACGACGCCGCCGCTGATGAGCAGCTCGGCCGATACTGGCGATTCGACAATGATCGGTTCCGGGTCCGGTAGAGCAGGAGGCGACGGTTCAAGCAACAACGGCCTGCTCTGGAGAATGAAGAGATCACCGGCCTGGTCAATCGCCCATTCGATGTCCTGAGCCTCCTGGAAAAATTCCTCGATCTGCAGCGCTATTCTGGCCAACCGTTGCAGCACCTGTTCTCCAAGCGCAGCACCGATGGCCGATACTGCTGGTGCTTTACCAACAGGTTGCTCAGTGTCGATAACCACATGGGGCGGCCGACGATCAAGCAGGATCAGGTCGCTCGCCGAGGTGCCGTCGACCACCCCTTTCCCGAAACCTCGGGCGACATTGAGGCGCAGCACGTCGCTGCCCCCGGCAGCTGGATCCCTGGTATAGATCACGCCCCCGAAACGGGCATCGACCATGGCCATACAGCCGACACACATTTCGATATCCTCATGACGATAGCCTCGCCGCCGCCGGTACGCGATAGCTCGAGCGCCATACTTGCCGGCAATCACCTCCTTGTAACCGGCAGCAAGACCGGTGCGGTCGGCATCAAGCAGGGTGTTGTACAATCCGGCAAACGATACCCCGCGGCTGTCTTCGCCAAGGGCGCTTGATCGCAGCGCCACCCGGCAGTCCGGCCCCAGGCGTTTTTCCAGCCGGGCATAGTGCACCTGCAGCAGTTCCTCAAGATCGGCGGGCAGCGGCGCATTGATGATCAGTTCACGCAACCCGGCGCAGGTCCGGTAGAGCCCGTCAAGGTCGTCCGATTCGAGAATCTGCAGGCGACGATTGATTTCATCGAGCAGGTCGGCGAGAAAATAACGGGTGGCGGCGGCGGTCACAACAAAACCCGGTGGCACCTTAATACCAGGCAAATGACCCAATTCACCGAGGTGTGCCATTTTATCGCCGACCAGATCCCGGCGTTTGCGATCACTCTCCGGCAACGGCAGGATCAGCGGGCCGGAGCGATAGTCTGGTTTTCGTTCAATTATGGCCGTCAATTCTGCGCTGATTTTTTCAAAAACCGGCAGCAGTTCCTGATACTTGCCATCACCCATGGCGATGAGGTCCCGGACCATTTTATAGACGCTGACCAGCAGGGTGGTGACTTTGGAGCGGATCACCGCCATCCGGTAACTTTCTTTGCCGTAATAGAGCCGTTCGAGGTCGGCCATTGCCTGCAAGGCATTGTTATTAGCGGTGAGCAAACTACGAAATCGGGAGTAGCGTTTCCGAAAGGCTTCCCGCAGTGCTTCGGGATCGATATCGGGCGGGGGGGGAGGAGACGGCGCCAGCCTGCTTTTCAGGAATGAAACAAGACGACGCATAGCTGACCCGTTCTCCGGTGCCGCCATGGGGTCCGGTCAATCCGAACCCCATGGCGGGTTGTGGGGGAGGTGGCCGCGGATCAATGGCTGATCTTCAAGCCCAACCCTTCAAAGAGATACATGATACCAAATCCATACCAGAGGGTATAAACCACATAGAACGTCAAGGAAACCAAAATCAGGACGATGTGATCCTGCCATTGGTACGCCTCGATGCCGTAGTAGTTGTAAGCCGGCTCCAAGGCCCGCATCTGCACCCGGGCAAAGAATTTGGCATCGGCGAACTGTTCCTGTTTGTTCAGCTCGAGCGTAATCTGCTTGAATGAGTTCCACCAGTTGTACATCGCCTGGCGCTCGGAGAACCCATATTTTTCGACAAGCGGTGCACCGACGTTATTGAAGATGAGGTCGGCATCGGCGAGGCTGGCCCGGGTGATGGCGGCCACATCGCCGTTGATCGTCAATTCGCTGCCGTTGACATCCGCCATGGCGCCGGCCATCGCAAACATGGCGGCGACGGACTCGGCCTGGGCCTCGTCTTTGAGCCCGATGGTCACCTCAATGCTTTTTCCCTCGTAGCGAGCACTCTCCTCGATTGCATCCGGAATGAAATACGAGGAGCCTTTGGAGATCATGTTGAAGACGTTATCCATATAGTCCAGGCCGTTCATCTTGCCGGGAAACACCGGCATGAAAATAATCACCAGGACCACGAAAAAACTGGCCAGCAGCAGGATGCCCCTGGTTTTCATCTTTTTTTCCATACTCATATCAGTGCTCCTTTTTCAACTCTTTGTAATTGGCGAAAAAGACGTAGAAGACCCAGACCGTAAAAGCGGTTATCGCAATAAAGAAGAGCGTATTGCCGATGATGCTCAGAATAGAGCCGGCTTGTTTGCTCAGCGCGATGTATTCGAGGCTGACAAGCTTCTCCGGCAGCGCGAAGAACCGATTGATGAAGCCGGCGGTGACGGCAACGGCAAAGAACCCGCGGATGGTGAGCCCGGGAACGACCTTGGTGACCAGCGAGCCGACCTGAACGCCGATCAACGAGCCCAGCAGCATGCCCATGGCCAGGGTATAGAACACGAAACCGAAGATCGCGTACTGGCTCAGTGCCGAATAACCGGCGGTAAAAACGATCTGGAAGATATCGGTGCCCACCGTGGTGGCCGAGGAGACGCCAAGACCGTAGACGAAGATCGGGAAGGTCAGAAAGCCGCCGCCGACGCCCATGATGGCCGCCGCGAAACCGACGATAAAACCGCTGACGATCAGGAATATCGCGGAGATCTTCCGGCCGCCGGGGGTGATGCCCTCATCGAAGGTCAGCATCGGCGGGATTTTGACGGACTGGACCCGCTTGCCCAGCGGCGGGATTTCCTCGCCGACCGTGGTCGACTGCTCGGAGCGGAAGCTGCCCCGCTTGGCCCGGATGTAGTCGGTCATCGCGTAGAACGACAGGAAGCCGAGAATGAAGACGTAGACCGAGGTGATGAACAGGTCGCTCAGAACCGGGTTGAGGTCATACAGATAACGGTTGAGCATACCGCCCATGGTGGCGCCGATAATTGATCCCGTCAAAAAGGTAACCGCGAGCGATACGCTGATGTTGCCGAGTTTGCGATGCAGCACACTGCCCATGATCGCCTTGGCGAAGATGTGAAACAGATCGGTACCGACCGCGAGAATTCCTTTGACACCGACGCTCATCAGGGCCGGGGCGATGATGAAACCGCCGCCGGCGCCGATGCAGCCGGTGATCAACCCGGCGCAGAGGCCGACGAAGATCGACGCGAAGAAGATCGCGTTCGTGTAGTGCGACGGCATATAGGCCGACTTGCCGCCGAGCAGGTTGGGCAGCGCGGAGCCGTCACCGCCAGCGACGGCAATGCCGCCGATCAGGATCGGCAGCAGCAACAGAAAGAGAACGGCCATTCTCTTTCGACTGGTGAGGATGTTCGTCGACATCTCCAGTTCCCAGCGAGCGTGGGCCTGGGATCCCTTGAGCATCAACTGGTAGAAATCTCTACAACATTTCATGACTCATTCCTTTTTTTAAAGTTTATCTTGACGAACGACACGGACAGTGCCATCCGGTCATACCGGTGATTCTTGCTGCGCCTGCCATCAACTGGGCATCGACATGTGTTTTTTGATCATTGCCTGCTCGATTTTCTCCTCCTGGAGCCGTTTCTTTTCGTAGGCATCCTCGAGTTTTTCCAACAACGGCTGCAGTTCAATGGGTTTCATCAGGTAATCAAAGGCGCCCAGCTTCATCCCTTCGATCCCCGATTCAACCGAGGCGTGACCGGTGAGCAACACCACCTCGACAAGCGGTTTCTTCTCACGGATATGGCGCAAGGTCTCGATCCCGTCCATGCCGGGCATTTTGACATCGAGCACCACCACATCAATGCGGGTCGATTCGATCACCTCGAGTGCCTTCCGGCCGCTTTCCGCGCCATAGACCGTCAGTCCTTTTTTCTCGAGCCGCTTCATGGTCACATCGCGAAACTCATCCTCGTCGTCGACAAGTAATACGTTGAATTGTTTCATCTGCTTCTCCCTGTGATATGAATCTTGATGACGGTCACTGATCAACCGGCCGCCTGATCGCCATAACCGACGACCGGAAGCACGATGGTAAAGAGCGTACCGCCGCTTTTCCTGTTTTCAGCGGCAATATCGCCGCCGAGTTTCTTAATGATGTTGTAGCTGATATACAATCCAAGCCCGGTCCCCTTGTTCGGGTCCTTGGTGGAAAAGAACGGGTCGAAAATCTGTTTGAGATGCTCCGGCCTGATTCCCGGGCCGTTATCAGCGATCGAGATTACCAATTTGTTCCCCGCGATACTTTTCGTCGTGATTTCGATGGCCCCGCGCCGGCCGATGGCATCCATCGCGTTGTTGAGCAAGTTGAGGAAGACCTGTTGCAGCTGCGGACCATCGGTCATTGTCGGCGGCAGATTCTCGGCAAAGGTCCTGATGATGGCGATGTTGTTGTTTTCCGCCTCGCGCTCGATAAACGAGATGGTTTCCACCAGCAGATCATTGATCTGTACCGCCGCCTGTTCGGTGGTCATCTTTTTTGAGAAACCGAGCAATCGGTGGGTGATGGTGCCGGCCCGGCGCACATGGAATTGAATCTGAGCCACCGCTTTCCGGTACTCCTCAAGGTTCTTGACCTTTTCCGGGTCCTCTTCGGGAAGCAATTCATTGATCCAGCCGGCCTGGCTGGTAATCAACTGCAACGGATTGTTGATCTCATGGGCGATCCCCGCCGCCAGACGGCCGATGGTCGCCATTTTCTCGACATGGCTGAAATGGAGACTGGCTGCTGCGTATTCCCGATCGGCCTGCTCGAGTTTCCGGGTCAGCCGCAGGGCCGTAAAAACCGCACCGATCATGGAGAGGATTGAAATAACAAAAAACAGCAACAAGATCCGATCCCTGATGGGGTAGTAAAACTTCAGGGAGTCGTTAATGTCGGCCTTGATCACCAACAGCCAATGGTTATTGCCGATCCACCGAGTGGCATAGAGATAATCGTCGAGCCGGTACGGCCCGGACGACGGGTCATAACTGATGATCGCTTTTTCGGTCTCGGTAAGCACGCTGACGCCGAGCAGACTCGGGGTCTGGAACTCCCCTGCCCGGTTGATGATGAAGGCGTCACTGTTGGGGCCAAGTTGGGCGGAATGGAGGAGTGAGTTGAAGATGCTTGAGTTGATGGTGGCCCGGAGCACGAAGTTCTTCAACGGATCGGTGACGGCAACCACAAAGTGCGGAACATTGCGATAGCCGGTAAAAACATGGCTCACATGAACGCCGCTGATCAGGGTCTCACGAAACCAGGCGGCGTCGCTATAGGTCTTGCCGACGATCTGGCTGCTGTAGGGACCGACATAGCCATGTTGGAAGCCACTGCTGTCGATAATCTGCAGATCGACGATATCCCCTTTGGCACCGAACGCGAGAAATAGCTTTTCGAGGTTCTCCTGATTGAGCAGTTGCTCCGGGACGTAGAGCTCGACCATGATTTTCAGCAGGTTGAGCCGATCCTGCAGAAACAATGAAATCACCTCGGCCCGGTGATCGATGGCGATATTGGCCAGTTCATCGAGTTTGACGACGTTGGTTTCTTCCACGGCATCTTTCATGATCCAGGCAAACGCGAGGATGGGCAGGATGCTGAGCAGAAAAAAAGCGGACAGCAGTCGCCAGATGATAGCGGTGTAATATTTTCTTTTCCGCTCCACGCTCTATCCTCGCTCAGTCGGTGAAAAAGTGGCGCAGCCGATCCCGCGCTTTGTCATCCGCAACGTCCTCCAGAACCACCAGATCATCGGGGAGTTGCCGGTTATAACCGGTATCTTCAAGGGTATTTGACGAGGCACCAAGTAACAGGGTCTTGCTTGCCGGCAAGCCGGCCAACAACGTGATAATACTCTTCAAGCTCGTGGTAATGGATGAGTCAGAGGTCAGGATGACGGTCCGTTCCGGCATAAATGTCAAGATGCTGAGTTGCGTCGACCGTGACAAAATTGATGTTTCAACCAGCGCGTAGGTCTTGAACTGCAGAAACAGCGTGCAGATATCGTTGATCACGGCCTGCTTCGCTTCAAGGTCACCGGCTTCGGCGATGATAAACAGCAGTTTTCCGGTATGTGGCGGCAATAAAGAAGTCGGGACCGGCATGCGGTGACTGAGCAGAAAAGAGAGGAGCTCTCCGAGTTCGACCTCACGTCGATCGGGAGTCGATCGTGCCGCCTGCCGCCGGGTCAGCCACTGTTTGACTTTGCTTGATGAAACACGGCAGAGCGTCGCCACATCATCGATGGGAAGCATGTGTTCCGCTCGTTCGCCACGCTGCAAAAGCCCTCTGATCATATCCGCTCCTTTTCCTGCACAAACAGAACCCACTCCACTCGCCATTTATGCACACCCCATGCCAGCCTCCTGAACCAACGGTATTCTCCTTTCTGATTACCGAAGACAAAGGGCAACCGGTGGGCCCGAGGAACCGCCGCGCCCGCGCCTTGAGCGGCTCTTTTTGTAAAGCAGCGGTAACAACTTTTCTATCGACACGATAATGCGTTGAAATCCATCCAAAAATAATGTTACCATCCGGTAAAAGCCGACTGGTGCTTGCAGGCGGGAAATGTATAGGAGCGGTTACAGTGATAGGAGAAACAGAACAACAGGAAGAACCATCCCGGGAGGACCGTCTGATCTCGATCCTCGAGCGTCAGAAACAGGATCTGGTCGTCCGCTTTCTGAAAAAACACGAAGAGGCGCAGGCAAACCGGTCGTTTCTGGACAAGATCATGTCCAACCTGCCGGACCTGATCATCGTCCTTTCCGCAGACTTCCGTATCGTTCAAGCGAGCAGCGAGTTTCACGAGGCACTTGGCTACCCGCCAGACAAACTACCGCTGAGCCTCCAGGATATTACCGGCAAGGATAATTTCCGTATCCTGACCAACCGCTTTGCCGCCGGAGAATTTCGCGACCTGGAAACAACGTTGTTGACCCACCAGGGGACCCCGCTCCCGGTCAGTATCCGCGGCACCACCTACACCACGGACAACGGCAGGACCCTGTACCTGCTGATCGCTTCGGATCGCCGGGATTTTTACGAGGTGATGAACCGGATGCGCGAGGTCCAGGACCAGCTGATCCATTCCGGGCGGCTGGCAAGCCTTGGGGAAATGGCCGCCGGCATCGGCCACGAATTGACCCAGCCGCTGAACACCGTACTGCTGCTGGCCCGCAACTGTCTCAAAGCGCTGGACGATCCCCGGTCCAACGAAGCCTTGCTGCGCGACAATCTGGCCACCATCATCAATCGCACCAATCATGCCTCGGCCATCATTCACAGCCTGCGCGGATTTGCCAGCAAGGTAAAAGAGGACGTCGCACCGGTGCGGGTCAACGTGGCAATCATCGATGTGCTCGGTTTTCTCGATGCCCAGGTGCACTTTGCCGACATCGAACTGCAGCTGGACATGGCCGATCGTGACTTTTGGGTCCTTGCCCAGGAAGTCCGGCTCGAGCAGGTTCTGCTCAACCTTATCCAGAACGCCATCCAGGCCATGGCCATGACACAGCGGCCCAGATTATCGATTGCCGTGACCAGCGCCCTCGGCGTCGACCCCACCAGCCTGCAGCAGAAACAATTTGTTGAAATCGCCATTACCGACAACGGTGAAGGGATTCCCGCCGATGTGCGCGATAAGATCTTCGATCCGTTTTTCACGACCCGCGAGGTTGGTTCCGGGATGGGCCTCGGCTTATCCATCGTCGAACGGATCGTCAGAAATTTCGACGGCCACATCAAGGTCCACAGCATTCCGGGACAGGAGACGACATTCACCGTCCTGATACCGGAGTGCTCCTCGCCAAGCCGAACCGCAGAGGGCATACCATGAATGATCACGCCAAACAGCAGGTGATGGTGGTCGACGATGACCAGTACCTGCTCTCCGCCATCGGTCAGACCCTGCAGCTCAACGGCTATCCGACCGTTTTACAGAGCAACCCGGTTACGGCACTGGAGCAGATCAAACAAGACATCTCCTTGAGTGCGATCATCGCCGATATCCGCATGCCGGTACTCGACGGTATGCAGTTGCTGGCCGGCATCCAAGCAGTCGATCCGGATCTGCCGGTGATCATGATAACCGGCCATGGTGATATCAGCCTTGCCGTGCAGGCCATAAAATCGGGCGCCTATGATTTCCTGGAAAAACCGGTCGATGAAGAGGTTCTGCTCGCGTCATTGCGCCGGGCAGTGGAAAAACGACAACTGATTCTGACGAACCGGCAACTCCAGGAAGATCTTGCCACCCAGAGCAGACAGTCGTTTTTCCGTGGGATGGTCGGCTGTCACCCGCTGATGCACCGACTCTACGATGTCGTCGAAACCATCGCCCGGGAACCAGACCCGGTTCTGTTGACCGGCGAGACCGGCACCGGCAAGGAGTTGGTGGCGCGCGCCATACATGCCATCGCTACCCCGGACGGCCCATTCATTGCGGTCAACATGGCTGCCCTGCCGCCGGAAATTGTTGAGTCGGAATTATTCGGCCATGAACGAGGCGCGTTTACCGGAGCCGTTGCCACCCAAATCGGTAAATGTGAATACGCCGGCGGCGGCACGCTGTTTCTCGACGAGATCTGCAGCCTGCCGCTGGCCCAGCAGGCCAAATTGCTGCGGGTTCTGGAGGAACGGCGCTTTTACCGGGTCGGCGGCAACGCATCGATACCGCTTGCGGCCCGGATCATCTCGGCAAGCAACCGGGACTTGACCGCCGAGACCGCCGCCGGTCGATTTCGCGAGGATCTCTTTTACCGGCTCAATGTGTTGGTTATTGAGATTCCGCCATTGCGGAAGCGAAAGGAAGATATTCCGCTG
Organism: uncultured Desulfofustis sp.; assembly: GCA_964608305.1. GTDB lineage: Bacteria > Desulfobacterota > Desulfobulbia > Desulfobulbales > Desulfocapsaceae > Desulfofustis. Next base: position 10,186 of record CAZSOA010000072.1, read on the forward strand.
CTCGTCGAGTATTTCCGGCAGGAATTCTGCCGGGAGCGACAGGCCTCGGTGCCCCCGTTTTCAACGCGGCAACTGGAGATTATCAGCGAACGCGATTGGCCCGGCAACATCAGGGAACTGCGCAACTATATCAAGCGCTGGTGCGTACTCGGTGAACCCCCCGAGGTCAACATCGACCACGCGGGCTCCGAACAGGAGCCGGGTCACCCGCCGCACCCGACCCTCCGGGAACATGTCGATTTACAGGAAAAGCGCTACATCATTGAGGTTCTGAAGGCATGCGGCGGCAAGGTTGCCCAGGCCCATACCGTCCTCGGCCTGTCCCGCAAGGGGTTGTATGACAAGATCAATCGATACGGCATCGATATCGATGCATATCGAGACCAGTGACACCCCGGGCCGGTCCGGCCATGATTCTCAAGCTTCGTTGTGACGTCTTGCGATGAGGTAGATCAGCAACAATTCGCTGATCGGTCAGGACAGCTCATTGAGAATCGCCCGGGCGATAATCAAGCGCTGAATCTCACTCGTCCCCTCATAAATGGTCGTAATCCGAACATCCCGCGCATACCGCTCCACCGGATAATCAGTGGTGTAACCATACCCGCCGAGGATCTGCTGGGCATCATAGCAGGCCCGATTGGCGGCTTCGGTGGCAAAGACCTTGGCCATTGATGTTTCTTTGGCAAACGGCCGCCCCTGCTCCTTGCGGAAGGCCGCCTGCAGCAGCAGCAGGCGGGCCGCTTCGAGTTCAGTGTAGCGATCGGCTATCTTCCACTGAATAGCCTGAAATTCGCTGATTTTTTTACCGAACTGCATCCGTTCAAGCGCATAACGGGTGGCGACATCCATGGCCGCCAGCCCAACACCAAGTGCAAGCGAACCGATGCCGATCCGCCCTCCGGAAAGCTCGGCGATAGCGGTCCGAAAACCGTCGTTGAGCGTCCCCATCAGTGCCCGCTCCGGAACCCGGCAGTTTTGCAGCACTACCTCGTTCGTCGACGAAGCGTGCTGCCCCATCTTCTCTTCTGCTTTGCCGATACTCAGGCCATCGCTGCCCGCGTCCACGAGAAAGACACTGATGCCCTTGCCTTTCGGCGCCTGCGGATCGGTAACCGCCCAAACGACAAAGACCCCGGCGGTAGCGGCACTGGAGATAAAAATCTTGCTGCCGTTAAGCACCCAGCTATCAGCATCGCGTACCGCCGTGGTAATCATCGCCGCCGGATCTGAGCCGGCACCTGCCTCGGTCAGCGCAAAAGCGCCGGTGAGAAACTCACCGCTGCAGATTTTCGGGATATACGCCTGCTTCTGATCTTCATTACCAAGGGCCTGAATAACCTCACAGACCATATTGTTTACCGAAACAGTCACCGCCGTCGAGGCACAGGCCCTGGCCAGCTCGGTGATGGCCACGCTGAAAGCCACTACACCTGCCTCCGAACCGCCATAGGCATCAGATACATTGAGTCCCATGAAACCGAGTTCGGCCAGGTTGCGGAGATTTTCATAGAAAACCTGCAGATCGCCACCCCGATCGAGTTCTGCTGCCACCGGGGCCAGCTGCGCGGTGGCAAAATCCCGGGCCGTTTCCTGGATCAGGCGCTGTTCTTCGGTAAGATCAAGGTTCATTCGTGATTTTCCCTGGTATCGGTTACTTATTTACAAACAGTGCCCGGCGTTTCTCAAGAAACGCCCGCATTCCCTCTTTCTGATCACCACTGGCAAAGCACAGGGCAAACAGATCTGCCTCGTAGCGGCAGCCACTGTCGATGGCAAGTTCGCGGCCGACGCGAACCGACTCCTTGCAGAGGCGTATTGCCAGCGGTCCCTTCTCGGCAATCTTGGCGATGATAGCCAAACAGTGAGACACGAGCTCCTGATCGGCGACCACTCGATTGACGAGGCCGATCCGGCATGCTTCCCGGGCGTCGATCAGATCTCCGGTCAACAATAACTCCAGGGCAGCGCCATTGCCGACCAGACGCGGCAAGCGCTGGGTCCCCCCGAAACCGGGAATAACCCCGAGGTTGACTTCCGGTTGACCGAATCGGGCGCGTTCCGAGGCAATTCTGATATCACAGGCCATGGCCAATTCACAGCCGCCGCCCAAGGCGAATCCGTTAACCGCCGCTATCACCGGCCGGGAAAAAGTCTCCACGGTCCGCATCAACCGTTGGCCAAGCAAGGCGAACTCGCGGCCGGCAAGGGCGTCAAGGTGTTCCATGGCGGCAATGTCGGCACCGGCCACGAAGGCTTTATCACCGGCCCCGGTGAGTACCACCCCGGCCAGGTCGCGCTGTGCTTCCAGGTCCACAAAACAACGCACTAATTCGTCAAGCGTCTGTTGATTTAAGGCATTGAGAGCTTTGGGGCGATTGATGGTGACCACAGCCGCCCGATCGATTCGTTCACAGATTACGTTTTCCATGTCTCTTCCTTGGGAGCGATCGGCCGATAGCCGATCTCAATCGCTGATGGGAACCTTGAAACATTGCTATTTCGCCCAATCGCATCGTTGCGCATTCACATTTTATCCTCGGAATATCATGTCTATGCCTGCGGTAAAATTCTCTTGCGCGCCTCGATCTTGAACGAAATTTCGAATGTTTCAAGACCCCCTGATGCTAAATCGCCAAGCACAGAACCATTCGGCCGGATGTTCGTCCGGCGGGCAGCCGATACACTCGGTCTCAATCCGCTCATCAATAGCCCGCGCAAAATAGCGGTACTCCACCAATCCAGCGGATTTGCACGGATAATCCGGCAACCCTTTGCGCATCCTCGCCTGCTGTACCCGGCACTCATTCATATAAAAAATGAAGCTTTGCGCATCTTCGGTAACGATGGATTGCCGGTTGATCACGGCATATACTCGATCACCGAGGGCCCGCTTCAAACCATCGAGGCCGGCCCGTTGCGGCAGGTTCAGGCGCCGCTTGCAGTCGGCGGCCTCAAACGGTGAAAACCAGGCCCAACAGGAATCATTGCACCGTTTTGCCTCGCTTAGCCCTTCTGCCCGCTCCACCGCCTGAAACCAGATGCCATCGTTGACCAGCCAGTTTTTTGCGACCCGTTCCCTGAGACGCAGCAGTCGCTCTTTATCCATTGTCAGCAATGGTGCCGGGATGCCGTCAACGAGCGGCATCTCGAGTTCGGCCGCCAGATGCTTGATCTGGATGGCACTGCTGGTTTGAAACACCTCGTGGAGCAGTTCGAGGGCACGCTCGCGGCCCAGCTGGTGTGCCACTTCGACAAACCACAAACCATGATGGACAATCGTACGATGCAGCAGGTCGATAATCGAAACGGCTACGTCCCGGCGCAACTCGCCATCGTTTTTTGTGTCGGCCTCAGTCATGAAGGTGACTCCCCGTTCATCGTTTTCAGCATGGCAGAAACACCACCCCATCGGGACTCGTGGTCAGCGGCTCAAGACCGCTCGCGCCGACCAGATGCGTGTTCTCGATGCCGACCACACCCCGGCCGGGAAAAACCACTTTCGGCTCGAGCGCCAGCACCATGTTTTCAGTCAGCGCCATGGTCTGCCCTTTGGCTATGAACGGAAATTCATCCAGCTCCAGACCTACGCCGTGGCCGGTAAAACGAATCCGGCAATCGCCGACCCCCATGAACCAGTCACCATACCCCTGCCGGTCGGCGCGGCTAACCATCTCGTCGTAAAGTTCGCCGGTAATTGCCCCCGGCTGCGCCGCCGTCTTCATCCATTCCTGGAGTGCGAGCATGGCCTCATGCGCCCGCAACAGATCGTCGGCCAGTTGGCCGATACAAAAAATCCGTGCATGATCAACAAGATATCCATCCAGCGCAAAAACGTAATCGAGCAAGATCGGCTCATCACGGCCGATGACCCGGCGTCCCGCTCCCTGACCGACACATGCACTGATTCCGGCACCGCCGGTGGGCGACGCGAGATAACTCGGCACTGCGGCAGAATCGCCGGACATCAAGTGGCCATAGAACAATTCGCCGCCCCACATGCGCATCCGGACGATGCCCTGGTGGCCAAGGCCCCGGGCGTACCCTTCCAGTTCACCGGCAACCGCCACCTCGGTCTTGCCCGCCTCCAGCACTTCAACGGCCCGAGAGAATACCTGGTCGGAACACCTCCCGGCGCGCCGCAGCACCGCGATCTCGAAAGCGGACTTTACCGCCCGGATCATCCTGATCTCGGTGGCGATGTCGACCAACTCGGTTCCGGCAAATATCTGTTGAAAGGAAAAATAGTGGTTGGTCGGCAGGACATCGAGCTCAAGACCGAGTAGCCGCGGTTGCCCATAGCCGTATTCGGCGAGCACCGCCGGCAGCCTTTTCGGACTGACGACCGAGACGATCTGCGTCAGCGGCGATTCGGAACAGGCACGCTGATAATCCTTGAAGATCATCAGCAGCGACGGCCCTTCTGCAGGTACATAAAGCCAGCCCTGTTGAGCAGTGGCAGCAAAATAGAACAGATCAGTCTTCTGGACGATCAAGGCCCCATCCACGCCACGCTCCTGCATCCGCTGCTGGAGCCGGTCAATCCTGCCGGTAATTTCATCGGCGGGAACGATCGGGACCCCATCGGTCGATTGCATCATCTTCATGCTCCGAAGCGTCATCGTAACAGCCCGTTATGCAACCGTATCGGCACGCGTCATCAATACTGGTAGAACCCGCGGCCGCTCTTGCGGCCAAGCCACCCCGCTTCAACATACTTGCGCAACAACGGGCATGGCCGATACTTGGAATCCTTGAAACCGTCATAGAGTGTTTCCATGATTGCCAGACAGGTATCCAGGCCAATCAAATCGGCCAGCGCCAACGGGCCCATCGGATGATTCATGCCGAGTTTCATCACCGTATCAATGTCCTCAGCCGTACCGACGCTTTGATACAGACAGAAAATTGCCTCATTGATCATCGGCATCAGGATGCGGTTGGCGAGAAACCCCGGATAGTCATTTGCCTCCGCCGGTGTTTTGCCGAACGCCCGGCACAGGTCCC
>CAZSOA010000073.1:0-14733 GCA_964608305.1 uncultured Desulfofustis sp.
AACCACACCGCCCGCGCCAACGGCAAAAACCGCGATGATCAAATAACGCGAAAACGACGGCGCCATCTGCGATCCGAAATAGGTCGCCCACCCCATCGAATTCAGCGCGCTAGGATCACGCAGCGAACGGAACACCTCACCGTGGAGACCGAAGAAATAGGGGTTGATCAGCGTCGCAGCCGCCGCTCCCGCCGCAACAAACAGCAATTGATTGAACGTCAACAAACCGGCCAGCGATTTGTCTTTCCTGACCGGGTTGAAATAATTCTGCGCCGCATAAACCAGACAAATCACCGGACCCCAAAGGAACGAGGCGGAAAGGTTAGTCCAAACAACTTGCGCGCACAGCAGAATGCTTAGGCCAACCGCCGGGTGGCCGGTACCCGAGCCGGTTGCCGGTCACAGCAGCGGGTACTGCCGTTTGAGTGACTGGTAGACAAGGGTCGAAACCTCGCGGATCACATTGCCCCGCGTCAACATCCAGTTACCGTAGTCGTTCGCGCGGGAACTGCGTTCGATAATGCCGACCACGGCATACGGATAGCGCTGACCGTTCTTGCCGCGCAACACGAGAATTCCCATATCGCCGCACAGATGCGCCGTCGATCCGGTCTTGTTATAAACCAGTGTTCCCCGCGGGATGGGCGTGCCATGATAGAGCCGGTCTCGCTTCGGCAACGACATCAATCGCCGGATTTCCTTGCTGTACGGCAGCCGATCGGCCCAGAGTTCCTGGAGAAAACGGATATAGTCGGCGGGTGCGGCACTGTTCAGGTAGGTCCGGCCGCCCGGCGGAATGTACTCGACGATCGAGGTACTGCGAAAGATAGCGCCGTATTCATTGCGCAAAATGCGATTAACTTTTTCCGGGCCGCCGGCTGCTTTCATGATCCAGTTTGTCGCCGGATTGTTGCTCCGTTGCAGCATCAATTCCATATTTTGACGACTTTTCGGACCGTACGGCAATTCTCCCCGCGCCGCCTGGTGAAAAAAGGCCAGCGCGATAAAGGGCTTGATCATGCTGGCCGCCTGGAAGGTCTGCTCGCCATTGATTTCCGCCAGACTCTTGCCGGAGGTCAGATCGTACACCATCCAGCCGGTCCGCTCCTCACTGGACAGGCGGCCCTTGCGGCGGATATCACCGATCAATTGTTCAATAGAACGGGACAAATCACTATCAACTGCAGTGGTGCGGAGTGGAACGTCGGGCTGCACCGGTTCTTTATGCACCGTCTCGACCACAACCTTGTCGGCTGTTTTCGGGATGGCGGCCGTCGCCGTTGACGCAGGCGGCGAAGCAGGCGGCGAAGAAGTATCGACCACCGGCTCCGCCCGGCGATCGTCGAGCAGACTCGCTTCACCGAAGATTACCGGATTATTGTTTTCAGCAATGATGGTGGTGGAAATTTTGTTTCCTTTTAACAGCGCGGCATGGCGTCTTGCTACCGCATGGGTTGAAGAGCGATCACCACGACGACGATAAATCAACGTATAATTGCCGGCCGGTGTCTGTTCGATAAAAAGATTGCTCCCGACATCGGAGCCGAGCTTTCGATAGATCGTGTCATAGCGCTTCTTGAGTGCATCGAGGTTGGGCCCCAGCCCGTAACTGACGTTGAACAACTCATCGTATCCCCGATCCTCGATAGCCAGACACTCGGAAAACTCGGCATTTCTCAGAATCTCACTATGTTGGACCATGACCTGCGCCGAGGTAAGGGCGGTGCCGTTATGATCATAAATAACCCCATACCGGCCATCCTCGTGTTGCACGATACGAAGCTTACGGGCGATTTCATCGCCCAGCAGTTCGGCAAGTTGCGTCTGATAATCGAGGACGTTATCCAGGTTATTATCCCAAAGATAGACGATATCGTATCGGGCCGAACCGTAGGCAGGGGGAAACGATAAGAGCAGAAAGGCAATAACTGTCAGAGGAAAGCGGAACATCGGAGGCAGTATCGATCATGTGGTTACGATTATGGCCCGGCGATGCCGATGCCTGTGGACACCAACCACACACTATAACAGAAGCGACCTGCTATCTCTGCAAAAAATCTCCTCGATGTACATTTCGATCATGAACAACCCGACCGGGGATACATCGATGCAGACGGCATGGCAACGACCGAGAAGGTTGCTCGGAGCCTGACTCTCTGTTACAAGGAGATGTGCTTTCTTCACTGCGAACATCGTCACCGATCAGATTTCGTGACCACCGCCACCGGTGGCGGCACTTTGTTTGTCTTGCGGCCATTGCAATTGTCGCGCTGCTGCCGACAATCGCCCGTCCGGCCGGTCCCGAACCGCCTCCGGTTCTCCCCCCATCGGGCGACCGGGCAATCCATGGCGAAGAACAGCAAAAGGAAACCGTGACCATCGACGGGGCCAGGTATCAGGTACCCCCACCCTGGGCCGGTAACCGGATCATCAAGCCTCTCCCGGCCGCGTTTCAGCAGATACCCGTCGAATTCACCGTCGATCAAACGGATCTTTATGTTGCGGAATCGACCTGGGAGCCGTTATGTGCGCTCCTGAAACAGGCACAACACGACGGTGTTGCCTTGCTTGTGGAATCAGGGTACCGAAGCGAACGCTACCAGCGGCTGATCTTCAAGCGCATGCTGGCAGCAGGGAAACCTTTTGCCGATATCATCCGGTTTGTCGCCCCGCCGGGCTATTCAGAACATATGCTCGGCACGGCGGTCGATTTTTATCCGAGCAACTGGCAGTTCGCAGAAACACCTGCTTACCAGTGGCTCAAGAACAATGCGGGAACCTTCGGTTTTGTGGAATCATACCCGAAGCACGGCCCTTCAAATCTGCCCTGGGAGGCCTGGCACTGGAACTACCTCGGTCGGTAACATGCAGGAGCCGACCACACGGATAACGCCCTGCGCGTTCCTTTGCATCAATGGGCCGGCCACAATAGATCGGGCTACTTGCGTGCTGCAGACTCCTTGGCGATAAATCGGTTCAACAATGACTCAACATAATCAAGATGTTCCGTCATCCGGAGAGGGGCAAGTTGATCATCCCGACTTTTGATTGCTTCCACGATCGCCTGGTGCTGTTTCAGTATCTCCACCGCTTCATGGTTGACATAACAAAGACCGACCTTTTCTTTGAGCAGGTCGTAGATCGAGAACATCAGGTGAGTCTGAATCTTGTTATGTGACGCCTCGGCAATGGCAATATGAAATTCGGCATCATCATCGGTCACGCTTTGATTGGACTCGATCTTGCTGCGCATCGACTCCAGATTTCGTTCCAGGCGTGCAATATCGGCTTCTGTCGCCCGTTTAGCCGCCAACCGGCAATTCCCTTTTTCGATTATCGTACGCGACTCGATCAACTCCAGCGACGTGCTCATATCTTCCTTGAGCAACCGATGCAATGGTTCGGTGATATTACTCGGAACCAATGACCGAACCCGGGTCCGCTGGCGCTGCGCCATCCTGACAAACCCCATGGTAGAGAGGGCATTGAGAGCCTCCCGCAAGGTTGGTCGACTGACGTTAAACACCTTCATCAACTCGCGCTCCGGCGGTAAGGCGTCGCCGGGCTTCAACCTGCCGGTTGCGATCAGCGTCTTTACCTGATCGATGATCTGCGCAGAAACTTTTTTCTGCTCTATTGCCCGAAAAACATTATCATCCATGGTTCACGTTCTCACCGGTAACATACGCCAAAGGATACCGCCCGTGTCCGGTTGTCCCACGGCTTATCCCTTCTGTTCTTCTTGTTCGTTTTTCGAAAAAATAATTGAAAAGCGCACGTGCGGGAACTGCCTCCCCACACGTGCGCATGTTTTCCGTTTTGACCGTCAAACGCCAACGCCTTGTTCGGCCATCTTCTTGAGGAGTTCGTAGCGATCCTTGACCTCCTCTTCTATTTTCGCCCGCAGTCGCTTCGACTCTTCAGGATGGCTCTTCTCCAGGGCGGCGAAACGAACTTCGCTGGACAAAAATTCCTGCAGGGACCCATCCGGCTCCTTGGAGTCGAGGATAAACGGATTCTTCCCTTCATCCTTGAGCATTGGGTTGTAGCGGAACATCGACCAGAAGCCGCTGTCCACGGCCAGTTTAGCCTCACGCTGCGATTTGCCCATGCCGGCCCTGATGCCGTGAGCGATACACGGAGCATAGGCGACGATCAGCGACGGTCCCGGGTAATTTTCCGCTTCGATGATCGCCTTGAGCATCTGCTGTTTGTTGGCCCCCATCGAGACCGAGGCCACATAGGCATGACCGTAGGTGATGATCATCCGCGCCAGATCCTTCTTGGCGATTTTCTTCCCGGATGCGGAGTATTTCGCGACCGCACCGGTCTGGGTTGCCTTCGATGATTGCCCGCCGGTATTGGAATAGACCTCGGTGTCCATGACCAGGATGTTGATATCCTCACTCTGCGCCATGACATGGTCAAGCCCGCTGTAGCCGATATCATAGGCCCAGCCGTCACCACCAACGATCCAGTGGGACTTCTTGGTGAACAACTCCGAACTCCGGGCAATCTCTTCGAGCAATTGGTTGGAGCCGGTCTGTTTGAGCAACTGCTTTAACCGGTCACTGCATTCGCGGGATTTCACGGCATCGTTCATCACGGAGAGCCAGACGGTGAACGCTTCACGCAAATCAGCCGGGATCTCCGAGGCAATTGCCTGCTCAACCTTGGTCGCCAGCGCTTTGCGCCGCGTGTTGTAGGCCAATGCCATACCGAAACCGAATTCTGCGGCGTCCTCAAACAAGGAACTGGCCCAGCCCGGCCCATGTCCTTCGGCATTGGCGCAATACGGCGATGACGGCGCCGAACCACCCCAGATGGAACTGCAGCCGGTGGCATTGGCGATGGTCATCCGCTCACCGAACAATTGCGTGATCACCTTGACATACGGTGTCTCACCGCAGCCGGCGCAGGCACCGGAAAACTCGAGCAGCGGCTGGTAGAACTGGCTCCCCTTGACCGATTCACGGTTCAGGACACCGCCCTTGTACGGTACGTTCAGCGAGAAGTCGTAATTGGGAATCTCGACCTCGGTCTGCGTGGTGATCGGCTTCATAACCAGCGCTTTGGTCTTGGCCGGGCAAATGTCGGCGCAGTTGCCGCACCCCTGGCAGTCCAGGGTATTGACCTGCATCCGGAAGCGATATCCCTTCAGATCCTTGCCGATGGCGGCAATGGTCGTAAACGAGGCTGGCGCCTCGGCCAGTTCCTCATCGGTGGCGAGCACCGGAATAATTGCCGCATGGGGGCAGATGAAGGAGCACTGGTTACACTGGATACATTCTTCCGGCAGCCACTCCGGGACGTTGACCGCCACGCCTCGTTTCTCGTAGCGGGCAGTCGAGGTCGGGAAGACACCGTCGGGCGGAAAGACACTGACCGGCAACTCGTCGCCCTTGAGGGCCTGTACCGGGCGCATGATCGTATCCACGTAGTCGGTTGTCTTCGGCTTGGCGGCAATCCCGCCCGAGGCGTTTGCCCAGGACGCGGGCACCTCGATCTCGACCAAGTTGGCCAGCGTGTTGTCAACCGCATTGATGTTCATCTCAACGATATGATCACCCTTCTTGCCGAACGTCTTTTTGATGTCCGCCTTGAGCAGATCGATTGCCTTCTCAATCGGCAAGACATTGGCCAGCTTGAAGAAGCAGGTCTGCATGATCATGTTGATCCTGCCGCCCAGGCCGACGTCCTGCGCCAGCTTGATTGCATCGACGTTATAGAATTTCAGTTTTTTCTCAAAGATGGTCCGCCGCAGATCACCCGGGAGGTGCTCATCCATCTCTTCCACCGTCCAAGGCGAGTTGAGCAGGAACGTGCCTCCTTCACGGATGCCTTCCAAGATATCGTAGATATTGACATAAGTCGGGTTGTGGCAGGCGACGAAGTCCGCTTCGTTGATCAGATACGTCGACTTGATCGGGACATCGCCGAACCGCAGATGCGAGATCGTGATGCCGCCGGATTTTTTTGAATCGTAGGCGAAGTATCCCTGCGCATATTTTTCGGTGTTATCGCCGATAATCTTGATCGCACTCTGGTTCGCTCCGACCGTTCCGTCAGAACCAAGTCCCCAGAATTTCGCGCGGATATTACCTTTCGGCTCGGCCCGAAAACTCGGGTCGACGGGCAGCGACAGATGGGTGACATCGTCGTTGATGCCGACGGTAAAATGCTTCTTCGGTTCGGCGGCCGCCATGTTGTCGTAAATCGCTTTGACCATCGGCGGATTGAATTCCTTGGAGCTCAGCCCATAGCGACCGTGAACGATCTTCGGCGCCGGCACGCCCTTGTCGATATAAGCGGCGCAGACATCGGTGAAAAGCGGTTCGCCGACCGATCCGGGCTCTTTGGTCCGATCAATGACCGTGACCGCCTTGGCGCTCGGCGGAATGGCGCCGATAAATGCATCCACGTCAAACGGGCGATAGAGCCTGACCTTGACCGCGCCGACTTTCTCGCCGCGTTCGACCATCACATTCACCGTCTCTTCGATCGCCTCACAGCCGGAGCCCATCGCAATGATGACCCGCTCCGCTTCAGGGTGGCCGATATAATCGAAGAGGTGGTAGCTCCGGCCGGTCAGTGCACCCACCTGCTCCATGTACGTGCTGACGATGGCCGGTGTGGCGAGATAATATTTGTTGGCCGCCTCACGGCTCTGGAAGTAGATATCCGGGTTCTGCGCCGTTCCACGGGTATCAGGCCGTTCGGGATTAATGGCGCGTTTTTTGAACGCCCAGTACGCTTCCCAATTAAACAGCTTGGCCATATCCTGATAATCGATCATCTCGATTTTCTGAATCTCATGGCTGGTGCGAAAACCGTCATAAAAGTGCAGGAACGGTACCGACGCTTCCATGGTTGCCAGATGGGCCACAAGCGCCAGATCCATAACCTCCTGCACGGAACTTGAAACCATCATCGCAAAACCGGTCTGCCTGGTGGCCATGACATCGGCATGATCGCCGAATATCGACAAGGCGTGCGCCGACAGGGAACGGGCTGTTACATGAAAGACACTGGGCAGCAGTTCGCCGGAAATTTTATACATATTCGGGATCTTCAGCAGCAATCCCTGGGAAGCAGTAAAGGTGCAGGTCACCGCACCACCGACGAGCGACCCGTGTACCGCTCCTGCCGCACCGGCCTCAGACTGCATCTGTTTGATGCTCAGACGTTCACCGAAGATATTCTTCCGGCCGGCAACGGCCCAGGCATCGGCAATCTCCCCGAGCGGGCTGGATGGCGTGATCGGATAAATCGTGGCCACTTCACTCATACCGTATGCCACATGACATGCAGCGGTATTCCCGTCAATGGTTTGCATCTTTCCCTTCATCAATTCACCTCAACAATAGGTAATGTTCAGCCGCGATTTCTCCTGACTCCTCAAAGAAAAAGCGAACATTAGAACGCGGTCTCGACCTGTTGGAAGGAACGCACCACGCCCCGTCTGCCGACTGGTGACGAACGAGCGACCGGCATCTGGACTGACCAAGATCAACGTACTCTAAAAAAATTTGCCGGCTTTCGCAAGACCTTCATCCCTCACCGTCACGCGAAATTTTGATTTTTTCCATCAAGATACTGAATACCAGCAGTGCCACGTGCCGGTACGCTTGATTCCGCCGGAATCATGTCTCGACAGCAGACACGATTCCGGCGGGAGAAACGACCGGCAACCGCGGATGGTTCCGGTTACACTGCAGATTCTTTGTACGCCAGCATTTCGGAAATATGAAACACCTTTGTCTTGAGGCCATGCCGTTTGATGCCGTAGGCCAATTGAATCATGCAGGCCGGGCAGCTGGTAACGAGGATGTCGGCATCGGTCTTTTTCAAGTTGTCCATCTTCCGATCAAGAACCTTCTGCGACAAATCATAATGGGTCAAGGCATAAGAGCCGGCGCCGCCGCAACACCAATCGGCTTCCGGCATTTCCCGAAAGCTGACGCCGGGTATGCTCTTCAGGACATCTCGGGGCTCCTTCTGAATTCCCTGGCCGCGTACCGCATGGCACGGATCGTGATAGGTTACCACCACCGATTTTCCGCTCGTTGCCGTACCCTGGTCCGCTTTTGCTGCGGCCGCATGGGCGTCGTGATAGACACCGGCGGCCTCGGAGCTCCCCTTTGCATCGCCTTGCTCATCGGCATAGAGGAACTCCACCACATCCTTGATCAGCGGCAGTTTCTTGTTGGCCCGCTCATAGTCGCTGCCGTCATCCTTGAAAATCTTCGGGTACTTTTTCAAAAATGATGCGCAACTCGAACAATCGGTAACGATGACATCGACATCGAGTTGTTCAAAGGCATCGAGGTTTTTGCGGGCCAGCATTTTCGTGTTGCCCATGTCGCCGTACGTATAGGGCGGCAAACCGCAGCAGCAGTTATCGATTACGGTGACCGATTTGGCTTTCTGTTTGAGCGCCGCAAACGTCGCCTTGCCGGCCTGGACCTGGATTACATCGACACCGCAGCCGACAAAATAGCCGACCTTGAGCGTGCCGCCGCTCCCCTGATAGACGCCCGGTTTGGTGGTACCGCGAAACGACGACATCGGCAATTTGTCGACGATGCCTTCGGCTTTCGGCAGATCCCTCCCGAAGATACGGAGCAGGCCGAGTGCATTGGCCACTTTTGAGGCCCCCGAATTTTTCCCGAGGGCCACGGCGCGGGCGGCGATATGCAGCCGTTTCGGGTAGGGCAGCAGATGCTCAAACAAAAGCCGGTGTGCCGGCTTTTTCCCTACGTTATCGAGATATTCGGCCCGGGCGTTGAGCACCAGGTCGGCAGTGGGCACTTTACCGAAACAGTTGGTGGTGCAAGCCCCGCAGCCCAGGCAGGTGAACAGCGGGTCTTCCAGTTCTTCGTTCCACTCGACCCGCTTTTCGATGATCCCGCGCAACATGGCCAGTCGGCCGCGAGCCACGCCGCTCTCATGACCGGTCGCCCGAAAAATCGGACAGGCCACATGGCAAAAGCCGCATTTGTTGCATTTGGCAATGGCATCATAATTTGCTGATACAGTCATAACACGTTACCTCTTCTCGTTGATATCACTTCAGTCTCTGTAATCATCCACAGCCTTGGATACCGTTGCCTCACGCGTTTCCAGGCAAAATGCCGGGTGCCAGGATATGGTCGGGATCGAGAGCCTGTTTGATCGCGTGGCTGAGTTTCCACTCCTTTCTGGTTGAGCCAAAGACATCGGCCGTCTTCTTGAACGATTCAGGTGCCTTAACCAGTAAACAATGCCCTTGGCAACGAACAGTGATCTGGTCGATCTTCGTCCACTGGTCACTGGTCAATGCTGAAAAACCGGCGTGAATCCGGGCACCGGCCATATCAATCAAGACCTGTTCGGGTCGGACGATCTTTTCCAATTCCTGATACCATTCCTGGACCCGGGCAATAACCGTATCCGCCTGCATGACAAAAGGAGTTCCCCAGATAGCGCCAAACCGCTCGCCAAACGGGCCTTCGAGCAACGGATAATCGCTGCCGTCACCGGAAGTCAGGCCGCCTTGCCGCATCATCTCGACACAGCGCTCGATCTGGCTGGGCACGACGATCTGCAGACCTTCAAAACCAACCATTACTTTCCATGTGCCGCCTTCCGGGACGACAACGACAAATACCGCCAGCAGATTGGAATTGGCGATCTTGGCAGCGGTGGCGCTGCAGGCGGTAAACGTGCCGGAACCACTGATCATCCGGCAAGTTTCGGGCCGAGTCGACACCTTCCAGGTCGCCTCAGTGATACAACCGAGCGTTCCCAGTGAGCCGGTGAGCAGTCTGGTCATGTCGTAGCCGGCCACATTCTTCATCACTTTGCCGCCGGCGCTGACCATAGCGCCGTTGCTGTCGATATACTGGAGTCCCAGCAGCAGGTCGCGTGGCGCCCCATAGGCAAGCCGCTCAGGTCCGACCGCAGCCAGCGCCACGACGCTTCCGACAGTCGATTCGGCCGTGAAATAAGGCGGCCGCAGCGGCAGCCACTGATTCTTCCGGCCAAGCGTTTCCTGCAGACCGGCCAGCGATACACCGGCGCCCACGGTAATGAATTGATTATCGGCATCGTATTCGATAACATCGTTCATGCTCAGACTTGGCACAACCTGCAGCGGCTTGGCCGCGAGGTTACCGATGCCGGCAAACGTGCCGCTGCCGGCAAACCGGAGTGCCTGCTTGGCGGCACGAGCCTGCTTGACCTGCTCGATAACCTCGGCAACGCCGGCTGCGTTGGCTCCACCTGGACGCTTGAGGATGGTCGGGGCCGACGGCGGTAATCGTTTTTCTCCCTGTTTGGGCAACGGGATGATCTTGCCGGGGTTAAGCAGGTTGGCAGGATCGATTGCCAGCTTGACATCCTGCTGGGTATTGAGATCATTGCCGGAAAAGATCATATGCATCGCTTCCTGCTTCTCGTGGCCGACACCATGTTCTCCGGAGATCGTGCCACCCAGTTCGGCGCAGACCGCCATGATGTCCCACCCTGCCTTATGAACCAGCTCCAGTTCCTCGGGCTTGCGGGAGTCAAACATCAATAAAGGATGAAGATTGCCGTCGCCCGCATGAAAAACATTGCCGACCGGGCAGCCGAATTTCTCGGAAATTTCCCGAACCCGCTCCAAGGCTTCGGGTAACCGGGAGCGCAGTACACAGCCATCGTTAACCAGGTAGTTCGGCGACAGGTTACAAATGGCCCCGAAGGCCCCGCGCCGTCCTTTCCAGAGCAGGTCGCGCTCGGCCTGATTCTTCGCTACCCTGACTTCCCGGCATTGGGTCGCCATGCAGATTTCTTCGATTTTCTGGGCCTGCTCCTTGAGCCCGGCGCTCATGCCCTCCACCTCGATGATCAGCACCGCTGCGGCATCCTGGGGGTAGCCGCACGATCCGCCCATCTCCACCGCCTTGATAATCGTGTTGTCCATCATCTCCAGAGTCAGTGGGACGATACCGGCACGAATGATTTCCGAAACCGACCGGGCGGCATGGGGAATGGCGTCATAAATGGCGAGCATGGTGATGACCGATTCGGTCTTCGGTGTGATACGCACCGTAATCTCGGTGGCGACGCCCAGACACCCCTCGCTGCCGACCATCAGGCCGCGCAGATCGTAACCGGGCGGATCAAGGGCCGGTCCGGCAATATCGACGACCTCGCCGTCGGCCATAACCGTTTTCATGCCGAGAATATGGTTCGAAGTCACACCGTATTTCAGACAACGCGGCCCGCCGGAGTTCTCGCCGACATTACCGCCGATGGTCGATACTTTCTGAGAGGCTGGATCAGGGGCATAAAACAAGCCGAGCGGCGCCACCGCTTCCTGCAACTCCAGGTTGGTCACACCGGTCTGGACCACGGCGTACCGGCTTTCCGGATGAATCTCGAGGATCTGGTTGAAACGGGTTAACGCAACCACCAGTCCGGAGTGGCTGATCGTCCCGCCGGAAAGGTTGGTAGCGAAGCCGCGGGAGACACTCGGAACCCCGGCTCGATGCGCCTCCTTGAGTACCCGGGAGACCTCCTCAGTGGTTGCCGGAAATACCACCAGCCCCGGCATATCCGCGGGAACGACCGAGGCGTCGTAGGAATACAATTCTCTGTCGGCATGAGAATGCTTGACATAGTCCGCGCCGACAATCTCTTCCATAGTGCTGATAAAACTTTTCGTAATCATCTATCTCCTCCGACTACCTCTATTCAGAAAAGCGCTTCCCGATCCCGGCTCCATTCGACCCGGCCCCGGAAATAAAATCAGGGCTTATGCCAGGCAATTGCCAGCATAGCCCCGGTAGTATCGTTGCGCTCCCGCCCCTGCCGTTCGAGCGCCAAGGCTCGCTGCGGCTCTTCATCTTTGGCAAAATGCACTGCCGTCTCCACCCGTGCAGCTCCGGGTAGCAGACGGCACATCTCTTGAGGCGAACGAAATATCATGTTCGCAAACAACGAATGGCCCGCCGCCGCTTTGGCTTTTCGCCGCTGCGCCCACGGGCTGAGACTATTGAGCGTGGTGATAACCATCGTTCCGCCGCTGCGGGTCACCCTGCTCAACTCATCAATCGCCTGCCGGGCATCAGCGACGAACTCAAGCGCGGTCATCGAAAAGACCCGATCAAACGATTCGTCAGCAAACGGCAGGTGCAACATGTTCGCCGCAACGGGGGTAAACAAAGAGTTTTCGTTTCTGGTTACCGCCCGACGCAGCATCGGCAGCGACAAGTCAATGCCGACAATGGCGGCGAACCGAGCCGCCGAAAAAACTTCACGCGTAAATAGCCCGGTACCGCAGCCCACGTCGAGAATCCGCTCACCATCCTGCGGCGCGAGCAGGTCAAGGAGCACTTCCGCCTCAGATGCTTTGATCACCCTGCCGATCGGCGTCAGAAACCACTGGTCATAGCGATCCGGCCAGTCATCAAACAATTCGCCTGCCGCCGCTTTCTCGTCTGTCATGGGTTTAACGACGACTCCACTGGATAATCTTCGCGATCCACGGGGTCAGTTCCCGGTCACCGAGGCGATCTTGCTTTGCAGCGTGGCTTGCTTATCACGCCGATCATCTACTTTTATCTCGATGATCAATCGACGAGCGCCTTCGTCGAGTTGCGCCTGATGAATTTTTTCCACCAGATCAAATAATTCCCGCAGCGTCGGCACTTCGACGGCGGTCGACATACCGCCCACTTGATAGGTGTAGCCGGATTCTTCAATAATACCGACACCTTTTTTGACAAAGCGGCCCATGCTGGGGCCTTCGCTCACCGGATAAACAGATAGCTGAGCCAGAATCATGATATCCCTCTTGTACACCCAACGTATTCCGGGACTGCCGACACCCGTGCCCGGCAGTCCCGTTTACTTCAGATTAACATAGTCGGCTTACTTCTTGGTTCGTTCCTCAACCGCACGGATCTCGGCCATGGTGCGCAGGATCTGCATGGCGTTCTCGTAGACCGGGGTGTCGACCATTTTGCCCAAGTAGGTAACCGCAGCCGAACCCTTGGCAATGCCTTCTTCCTCAAAGACCTTCTTGACACCTTCCGCCCATTCGACACTGGCCGCCGACGGGGTGTATATTTCGTGTGAGGCCTCGATCTGGCTCGGGTGGATAAGCATCCGGCCTTCATAGCCCATCTGCCGGCCTTCCATGGTGCTCTTCTTGAACGCCTCTTCATCCTTGAAAGCGACGAACGGACAGTCAATCGCCACACAGCCGGCAGCGCGGGCGGCAACAGCGGTGTGATAACGGGCATAGAGCTGTTCGACACCTTCCGACGTCAATTCAACGCGCATGTCTTTGGTATAGTCGACAGCGCCGAAAATCAGCGAGTTGACCCGCGGGCTGGCGGTTGCCGAAGGATAGGCGTTGATGACGCCTTTGGCGGTTTCGATCAGTAGCTGGATAGCAACGGTACCGACCTTCATGCCGCGGCGCTGCTCCAGTTCCTCGAGCTTCCAATCGAGCCGCTTGACATTCTCCGGGCTGCCGCACTTGGCAAGACAAACCCCGTCCAGACCGGGATGGACGATGGCCTCAAGGTCATCGTTGGTCATCTCGGTTTCCCAGTTATTAATCCGGACATAAAGATAAGGAGCTGCCTGATTGGCCCGTTCGGTTTTCAGATACTTCTGAATCATCTCACGACCTTTGGCTTTTTCAGCCGGCGGTACGGAATCCTCGAGATCAAGGGTGACGATATCAGAGGTGATGGTCGGGGCCTTACCAACCATTTTCTCGTTGTTGCTCGGTACGTAGAATACTGATCTCATTACAGCCATGGTCATTCCTCCTTGTTTACAGTCCGGTGAGTTCTTTGATTTTCGGCGCGATATCCTCGGGGCTGTCGACAACATACGCCCCGGCTTCCGTCAACGCCTTCATTTTCCCCTGGGCGGTTCCGCGCCCTTTTTCGACAATACTGCTGGCGTGCGAGAACCGCATGCCCTCCGGAGCCCAGGCTCCGGCGATAAAAACGACAAGCGGCTTGGTAAACTCTTTGTTTGCAACCACTTCGGCGGCCTCTTCTTCCATGGTGCCGCCGATCTCGCCGAAAATGGCAACTGCCTTGGTCTGTTCATCCTTCTCGAATTTCTTCAGAACATCAGCCATGGTCAGCCCGAGCACCGGTTCCGTGCCGATATGCATCGCCGTGCTGATACCGAGGCCGGCCACTTTCAAGGCCCAGGGTACGGTACCGGACTGGCCGCCGCTACGCGAAATAACGCCGATCGGTCCCGGCTGGAACAGAGTCCCGGCCCAGTCGACGCTGCCGCCAAGCCAGCCGATGACCGCCTTGCCGGGGCTGATCAGACCGAGGCTGCCGGGGCCAAGCAGTTCCACGCCGTTTTTGCGGGCGTAGCTCACCATGTCGATAACGTCGTGAATCGGAATCCGCTCCACCGGCGAACTGACAAATTTGATGCCGGCGTCAATAGCTTCGTATACGGCGCCCTTGAGCAGCGGACCGGGGATAAAGGTACAGGCTGCATCAATCTGACCGTGATTCCTGATCGCTTCTTTGACGGTGTCATAGACCGGGATGCCATGGACCTCGGATCCACCTTTGCCGGGCGTGACTCCGGCTACCACTTTGGTGCCGTAGTCCTTCATGTACTTGGTACGCAGGGACCCTTCCCGTCCCGTGATACCCTGAATAACAACCGTGGTGTTTTCATCCATTATAATAGACATAGATCATCCCCTGCTCATGCGGT
>CAZSOA010000074.1:0-14581 GCA_964608305.1 uncultured Desulfofustis sp.
GCAGTCGCAGGTTACCCGGCGGCAGTTCGTAGGCGACCGCCTGGCGGGCGAACCGTCTGGTCTCGCCGGCCATCATCCGGTTCAGCTTGGTCACCGGAAGCAGCCGATGGTTGGGTACGGCGATACCGAGCTGCAGCAGCTTCGGGTCGAGCAGGTCGCGCATCACCATCTGATAAACCCTGGTAAGGCTGACCTCGGCCGGATTCAGGGTCGGATGATTCACCACCGGCTCAGCCGGCAGCTCCGGCAGGCGGGCCCTTACATAGTAGCCGGACTGGGGGCGGGCCTCCAGCATTCGCCGATCTTCAAGTTGGCTGTAGGCCTCCTTGACGGTGTTGATGCTAACCTGCAACTGTCTGCTCAAGTTGCGGATTGATGGCGCCCGGTCGCCGGGACGCAGTGCCCCCTGCTCAATCAGAAAACTGATCCGGCTTGCGACCTCCTCGTATAATGGGCGTTTTCTCTGCAAACTGAAGTTGAGCTGCGACATCGCACCCTCCCGCAGGTTCATTGAAGAAATGCGGCCTGATCCGGCGCCGCTGAGCGTTCTTTGTAGCAGGTGGCCGGCTGAACCGAAAGGCACAATTGTTCGATTCATTGATGGGCACAGTTTTTTACGACAGAAACATGACCGGACACAATACACAAGCACGCCCCTCGATGCAAGGCGGCACATTTGACCATCGACACCGGAACATGACATCGCCCCGGAAGCCGGCGCCACTGAGGCAAGAGCACCAGCAAATTTCTTGTCAGATTCAGATGGGGAGGGTAGCGTAGATGGCATTTCGTTCCCCTGCTTGAAAACACGGAGAGAGCCCTTTGCCATCCCCGCACACCTGGCTTGACGCTTTGCATGTCCACTGCCGCCGTCCGGTACTGATGATGATCATCATCGGCTCGGCAAGCGGAATTTGTGTCATCGCCCAGGCTGCCCTGCTTGCTCACCTTTTGCATCAGGCGGTAATCGACCATGCCGAACGTACGTCGCTAACGGCCCTGTTTGCCGCCCTCGCCGCCATTATCTGCCTTCGAGCGTTACTCGTCTGGGGCCGGGAGGCTTGCGGGCAGCGATCATCGACTTTGGTACGACGCTTTGTCCGCCGCGATCTCCTGGAACGCCTCAACGCCGCCGGCCCGGTCACCATTCACGCAAAGCAATCGGCAGCGCTGACCAGTTCGGTTATCGAACGGGTTGAGGGGTTGCACGGCTATTTTGCTTACTACCTGCCACAAAAATCGCTGGCCGTTATCGTCCCGACCATGATCATCATCACTGCATTCAGCGTCAGTTGGGCGATTGGGCTGATTTTTCTGATCACCGCGCCGCTGATTCCCCTCCTGATGATCATGATCGGCCGTGGCGCCGAGACGCTCAGCCAGAAAAATTTTCAACAGCTGGCCCGGATGAGTGCCCATTTCCTCGACACGCTGCAGGGACTGACCACATTGAAACTATTCATGCGGTCGGAAGATGAAACGGCCCGTATCGCCGCCTCGTCCGAAGAGTACCGAAAAGGCACCATGGCGGTCCTGCGGATCGCCTTTCTCTCCTCGGCAGTCCTTGAACTGCTCACTTCGGTGGCGATAGCGATGAGTGCCGTCTTTCTTGGTCTCTCCTATCTCCATTTTCTTGATTTCGGGCTCTACGGGCAACCGCTCACCTTACGCGCCGGCCTTTTTCTCCTGCTGCTGGCACCTGACGTTTATCTGCCGCTGCGTGAACTCGGAACGCATTTTCATGCCCGAGCCGAGGCGCTTGGCGCCGCGGCGGAACTGAGTTCTTTGCTCACCAAGCGACAGAACCAGCGACGGCACACCGGTGCGGAAAAACGCATCAAAGAACAAGCGATAACCATCGAAATGAGTCATGTCAGTCATCGTTTTGCCGACCGCGACCAACCGGCCCTCGATGACCTCTGCCTCACCGTCCCGGCCGGTCGCTGGCTCGCCATCGTCGGCGCCAGCGGCGCCGGGAAAAGCACGCTGCTCAACCTGCTGCTCGGTTTTCTACCGCTGCAGCAGGGTGAGATCCGCATCAACGGACATTCTCTGGCAGACCTTGAGCTTGACCAATGGCGTCAGCACATCGCCTGGGTTCCCCAGCAACCGCAGCTGTTTTTTGGCAGCCTGGCCGACAACATCGCCCTGCACAATCCCGCCCTATCAACCAAACAGATTGCCGCTGCCGCCGAACAGGCCTGTTTATCCGACCTGGTCGGATGTGTGCCGAACGGCCTGATCAGCCCGGTCGGCGAACGGGGCAGCCGGCTCTCCGGCGGCCAGATCCGGCGGGTTGCGCTGGCGCGGGCCTTCGCCAAAAATGCAGCACTGCTCCTGCTCGACGAACCGACCGCCGGGCTTGATCAGGAAAACGAACGACTGATTATGTCCAGCCTTACGCAATTGGCGCAGAACAAAACGGTTATCATGCTCACCCACCGGCTCGACACCGCCCGACAGGCCGACCGGATCGCGGTCATGGCGAACGGGACGATCGTCGAAGAAGGGCATCATGATCAACTGCTCGCACGCAACGGCTTTTATGCCCGTCTGGTGGCCGGCGGGTGCACGGTGATGTCATGAAGGAACTGCTCCCCTTTCTCACGTTGCTGTGGCCACACCGGTTGTGGGTATTGGGGGGAATTGTTGCCGGTGTGCTGACGCTGCTCGCCGGCATCGGCCTGCTGGCGCTCGCCGGCTGGTTTCTCAGTGCCGCCGCCGTAGCCGGTTTGAGCCTTGCCACTCTCCGACATTTCGATATCCGGACGCCAAGCGCCGGTGTCCGCGGTTTCGCTGTATTACGTACCGCCGGTCGATACGCCGAGCGGATCGCCTCCCATGAGGCAACGCTGCGATTGCTCGCCTCTTTAAGGGTCTGGTTTTATCAACGGATAGAACCCCAGGCTCCGGCAAACCTGTATCGCCACCGCAGTGGTGATCTTCTCAGCCGCATCGTCTCCGATATCGATACGCTTGACGCCTTGTTTGTCAGGGTCCTCTCGCCGACCGTCGTCGCCTTGGTCGTGGCTGCTGTGGTGGGTGGTGTCCTGTGGTGGCTGGCCCCTGGTCTGGCACTGCTGTTCTTCGTATTTTTCGGTACCGCGGGAGTCGCAGCCCCGCTGTTGGCCGAGCGTCTCGGTCGCCGTATCGGACCCGAAATCCAGGCACAGACAGCAGCATTGCGCAGCAACCTGATCGAGGACCTGCAAGGAATGGCCGATCTGACCGTCTATGGCGCCCATCATCGTCACTGTCGCGAGCGGTTGAACGAAAGCGACCTACTCCTGCTCCTCCAGGAAAAGATGGCTTGGATCAGTGGCGCCGGCAACGCCCTGACCACGCTCTGCGCCGGGCTCGCAGCGCTGGCCGCTCTGTACATCGCCCTACCGTTGGCGCAAAACGGTCAATTTCCCGGACCGGTACTGGCGCTCGTCACCTTCGGGGTGCTCGCCGCCTTTGAAGCGCTGCAGCCATTGCCGCTTGCTTATCAGATAATCGGAAAGATCCGGAAGGCGGCGCAACGCTTGCTCGAGATCGGCGAAACACCGCCGGAGGTTTGTTTTCCTACCGATCCGGTGTCCAAGCCGACAGAATTCTCAATCCGTTTTCATGCGGTCACCTTCGCCTATCCGGGCCAGGATGAAACATCTGCTATTGAAGGGATCGATCTTTATCTGCCGCCGCGATCCACAACTGCCCTGATCGGCCCGAGCGGCAGCGGCAAAAGCACGCTTGCCCATCTGCTGACCCGCTTCTGGGACCCCGACCATGGGCAGATAACCATCGGCGGCGTGGATCTGCGTCAGTTCAGCGAGACACAACTCCGCAATATGGTCACCCTGGTATCGCAAACATCCCACATCTTCAACGCGACAATTAGAGATAACCTGCTGATCGCTGCGCCGCAAGCCAGCGACGCACACCTTTGGGAGGTACTTGAGCGGGCCCAGCTGGCCGACTTTGTTGCCGGTCTCCCACACGGTCTGGCAACCTGGACGGGAGAAGACGGCTCGCAACTCTCCGGCGGTGAGGCACGTCGCTTGGTTCTGGCCCGGGCGCTGCTGAAAAACAGCCCGATCTGGATTCTCGACGAACCGACCGAAGGGCTCGACAACCTGACCCGTCGGCGCTTTATGGAAACCTTGTTCGCCAACCTGACCGGTCGAACCGCCCTGCTGATCACCCACAATCATGAGGCCCTGGCTTCCGTCGATCACATCTATGCCCTGCACAACGGCCGGCTTGCACCCTACGAAATGTCAAATAACAAGACCTGACCCCACTTGTTAACTATTGACACCGGCAGGCCTTCTCTTTATACCCAACAGGTGAGTGTATTGCCTGGTGAAAGCACGTTGCCGGCGACCGCGGGAGGTCGGTGCTCCTTCTGTCGCGTTCCATCACTACTCGTATCCGAGGAGGGACGAATCATGAAGAAATCGTGGCTGTCACTGCTTGCTGTACTCATCTTGTTCGCCGGTACCGCCATTGCCGAAGACGGCAAGACGCTGGTGGTCGGCGTATCGTCGGACATCCACACGCTTGATCCGGGGGTATCGAGCGATAATTACGACTGGCGTCAGATCTACCCCTGCTATGACCGACTGGTGAAATACAAGGTAGTCAACGGCGAAGGTTCCACAGAAGTGGAACCACAGGCCGCCGAATCCTGGACGGTGTCCGACGACGGTACCGTCTGGACGTTTACCATCCGCCAGGGTATCACCTTTAATGACGGTACCCCGCTCGATGCGGAGGCGATCAGATTCTCCTTTCAGCGGACTCTGACCATTGGCAAAGGGCCCGCCGACAATATCGGCGCCATTGAGTCGATGCGCGTTGTCGACCCTTATACGCTTGAGATCACCTTGAAAAACGCCTATGGCCCGTTCTTGCAGACACTGGCCACGAACGGCGCCTCAATCATCAATCCCACGGTCATGCAGCATGAAAAAGACGGCGACCTGGCCCAGGCCTGGCTGGCCGAGAACACCGACGGCAGCGGCCCCTTTATCCTGAGCGAATGGACACGGGGACAGCGGGCGGTGCTGGAGGCCAAGGCAGATTATTGGGGCGGCGCACCAAAGATCGACAAGGCGATCATCCGCTTTATGAGCGAGTCGGCGGACCGGCGGATGGCGCTTGAGCGCGGGGATATCGATATCGCCGAAAACATTCTCGTCGACCAGATTCCGGCCCTGGAGAACCATTCCGATATCGTGGTCAAACGCTTTCCATCGCAACTCGTGGAGTATGTCTACATCAACTGCCAGAAGCCGGTGCTTGCCGACAATCGGGTCCGTCAGGCACTGAACTACGCCATCGATTACCAGGGCATCATCGACCATGTACTGCAGGGCAACGGTGTCCAGATGCGCGGGCCGGTGCCGAAGGGCATGTGGGGCCACAAGGAAGACGTCTACCAGTATTCCCGCAACATCGACAAGGCCAAAGCACTGCTCAAAGAGGCCGGCGCCGAAGGGCTGAGCCTGACTTTGATCTACTCCGATCGACGAGCCGCCTGGGAACAGATCGCCACGGTCATGCAAAGCAATTTCCGTGACATCGGCGTCGACCTCAAGCTCGAACTGATGGCCAACCCGACCCTGCGGGACCGTATGGACAAGGGTGATTTCGAGCTCTGTCTCGGTGCCTGGAGCCCGGACTTCGCCGACCCCTATATGTTCATGAATTTCTGGTTCGAATCGGACAAATGGGGCCTGCCGGGCAACCGGAGTTTCTACAAGAACGAACAGGTCGATGCCCTGGTCAAGAAAGCGGCGGTCCTCAGCGACCAGGCCGAGCGGGTCAAACTCTACAACGAGGCGCAGGATATCATCATGGAAGATGCTCCGTACATCTTCCTCTACCAGATCCAGACCATCGTGCCGATGCGGAAGAACGTGACCGGGTATGTCTATAACCCGATGCTCGAATCCATGTACAATTTCGAGTCGATCGCCAAATAAGCGCCACCCCGGCAATGCGCGTTCTGCACTACGTCCTGCGGCGGCTGGCCTACATGGTCCCGGTTCTATTCGGGGTGACCGTGCTGGTCTTTATCATCTCGCACGCCATCCCCGGAGACCCGGCAGCGATGATCGCCGGGCCCAAGGCCAGCCGCGAGGCCGTGGAAAACATTCGCAAGAGCCACGGTCTCGACCGGCCCCTGGTCGTCCAGTACCTGAGTTTTGCCGGCGGGCTGCTCACGGGCGACCTCGGCACGTCGATTCGTAATCACCGTCCGGTAACCGCCGATCTGGCCGATTTTTTCCCGGCCACCCTGGAGTTGACGCTGGCCAGCATGGTCCTGTGCCTGGGCGTCGGTATCCCGCTTGGGATCCTCGCGGCAATCAGGAGGAACCGACTCACCGATCATCTCATCCGGGTTTTCTCCGTCTTCGGTGTCTCGATGCCGGTTTTCTGGCTCGGCCTGATGCTGCTCTTCGTCTTTTATCGCAATCTCGGCTGGCTGCCGGGTTCAGGCCGGCTCGATGCGGTGCTCACCCCGCCGCTCCAGGTTACCGGCTTGTACCTGATCGACTCCCTGCTCGAAGGTAATTGGCGGATCTTCATCAACGCGCTCTGGCACATTTTGCTGCCGGCGTTTTGCCTCTCCTATGTCTATCTGGCGATCATCACCCGCATCGTTCGCTCATCGATGATCGGGGTTCTCGGCCAGGAGTTCATCACCACCGCCAGGGCGTACGGAATTTCCGAGGCGATGATCGTGTTGAAACACGCCTTCAAGAACTCGCTGATCCCAACGGTGACCATTACCGGGCTTTCCTTCGGCGAGTTGATGGGCGGCGCCATTTTGACCGAAACCATTTTCGGCTGGCCGGGCATGGGGAAGTACGTCGTCGATTCGGTCAACTCGCTTGATTTTCCGGCAATCATGGGCTTTACCCTGGTCGTCGCCCTGGTCTATGTACTGATGAACCTGCTCGTCGATGTCCTTTATGCCATGTTGAATCCGAGGATCCGCTACTGACATGGACTCCCCGCAAATCCTGCATCATCCCCGGCTTCGCGAACTGCGCCTGACGTTGATGATCCTTGGTCGCAACCCGTCGGCCGTGGCCGGCGGCCTTATCATCGCTACGATGGCGCTGCTGGCGGCCCTGGCCCCGCTGATAGCGCCGTTCGACCCAATCACCATCAGCCTTGCCAACCGCTTGCAGCCACCGGGAGGAGAACATTTGTTCGGCACGGACGAGATGGGCCGGGACATTTTTTCCCGGGTCCTCTACGGGGCGCGGATCTCGATGCTGATCGGACTGATGGTGGTGAGCATCGCCGGCGGCCTGGGCACGATTATCGGGGCGACCGCCGGTTTCATCGGTGGTCGGATCGACAATCTCATCATGCGGTTGATGGACGTGATGCTGTCTTTCCCGTCCCTGGTGCTCGCCATGGCGCTGGCCGCCGCCATGGGCCCAAGCCTGACCAGCGCCGTGTTCGCCGTTACCGTGGTGATGATCCCCAAATTCGCCCGGCTGGTCCGCGGTGAAGCCCTGGCGGTCCGGGAACTGCCCTATATCGCCGCAGCGCGGGTCTCCGGCGCCACCAATGGCTGGATCATTGTCCACCATGTAATTCCCAACTGTATCAGCACCGTTATCGTCCTCGGTACGCTGACCCTGGGAGACACCATTCTCGTCGCGGCATCGCTGAGCTTCATCGGCCTCGGGGCGCAGCCGCCCACCCCCGAATGGGGGGCCATGATCAGTGTCGGCCGCAAGTTTCTGATGGACCAGTGGTGGTACGCGACCTTCCCCGGCCTGTTCATCCTGGTCACGGTCATTGGGTTCAACGTCCTCGGCGATGCATTGCGCGATGTTCTTGATCCTCGGATTCGCAGGTAGCCGATGAGCCAGGTTCTTCTTAAAATCAGCGACCTCTGTGTCGAATTTTTGAGCTACCGCGGTATTGCCAAGGTGCTCGACCGGGTCAGCCTGGATCTGCGCACCGGCGAAATCCTCGGCGTGGTCGGTGAGACCGGTTGCGGCAAATCGGTGCTTGCCCGTTCCATTCTGCGGCTGATTCCCGACCCGCCCGGACGGATAACCGGCGGCAGCATCCTGCTTGACGGTGAAGACATCCTGCAGGCATCCCAGCAGCGGTTGCGCCGCATTCGCGGCAACGCCGTATCGATGATCTTTCAGGAACCGATGTCGAGCCTTAATCCGGTTTTTACCGTCGGTAACCAGATGCGCGAAGTCCTGCACCTCCATCGCCCGCTCAACAGATCGGCAGCGGATGCTGCCTGTATCGATCTGCTGCGCCGCGTGCAGCTCCCGGACCCGGCATCGATCCTGGTCAAATATCCTCACGAACTCTCCGGCGGCATGCGGCAGCGGGTCATGATCGCCATGGCCCTGTCCTGCAATCCAGCCCTGCTCATCGCCGATGAACCGACCACCGCTCTCGACGTCACCGTCCAGGGGCAGGTCCTGGCTTTGCTCACCAGGCTCACCCGGGAGCAGGACGTCACCGTGCTGTTCATCACGCATGACATGGGCGTCGTCGCCCAGACCTGCGACCGGGTGGCGGTTATGTATGCCGGTCAGATCGTCGAAATAGCCGCGGTGGCAAGCCTTTTTGCCCACCCCCGCCACCCCTATACCAAAGGGTTGCTATCCTGCATCCCGACGATCGATGAAGACCGAGCCGACCTCGCCTCCATCCCGGGCACCGTTCCCGAACTCATCGCACCACCGCCGGGATGCCGCTTTATCGCCCGCTGCCCACTCGCTGAACCGATTTGCAACAGGCGTGTTCCGGCGTTTATCCCGGTCGGCCCCGATCATCACGTGGCCTGCCATCACTTCAGGCAAGATGATCACGGAGGACAGCGGCCATGAACCCGGTTATCGAGGTCCGCCACCTGGTGAAGCACTTTCCGCTTCCTGAGGGATTGCTCGGTTTGAAAACCAGACCGCTCAAGGCCGTCGACGGGGTCTCCCTCAGTATTATGCGCGGAGAGACGCTTGGGCTGGTAGGCGAATCCGGCAGCGGCAAATCGACCGTCGGCAACTGCATCCTCCGGCTCATCGAACCGGATCAGGGCGAGATCCGCTGCAATGGCCAATCGCTCCTCGGGCTGCGCGGCCCGGAGTTGCGTCAGCTCCGGCGGCGCATGCAGATGGTCTTCCAGGACCCGCAATCGTCACTGGATCCGCGGATGACCGTCAAGAAGATCGTCGGTTACCCATTGAAAATCCACGGCCTGGCACGCTCGTCGGCGGACGTTGCCGAACGGGTGACCCGGATGCTGCAGGAGGTGGGCCTCGGCCCTGAACACCTGAACCGCTACCCGCACGAGTTTTCCGGCGGGCAGCGGCAGCGCATCGGCATCGCGCGGGCCCTGATCACCGAGCCGGATTGTATCATCTTCGACGAACCGACCTCGGCACTCGATGTCTCGGTTCAGGCACAGATCCTCAACTTGATCAAGGGCCTGCAGCAACGTCACGGCTATGCCTACCTGTTCATTTCCCATGACCTGACGGTTGTCCGGCATATCAGTCACCGCGTTTCCGTCATGTATCTCGGCGTCATCGTCGAGACCGCTGCCAAACAGGCGCTGTTCACCAATCCGGCACACCCCTATACCCGCGCCCTGCTGGCTTCAGCTCCCAAGCCGGACCCGCTGCTGCGCCAGGAACTGGCAGTGCTCCAGGGCGATCCCCCAAGTCCGGTGCAGGTGCCCCCCGGTTGCCGGTTTCACCCGCGCTGTCCCCACGCCATGGAAATCTGCCGGGTGAATACCCCGCAAGTCATCGATATCAGCAAGAACACGGCGCACGGCGCCCATCTGGTGTCCTGTCACCTCTACGGATGATTCCGGCAATGACGAGCAGCGACAATAAACGCATGCCTGGCAAAGACGGTCGAATCACCGGCCCGGCAATCAGGCTTCCGCACCACCCCCCTATCATGAGGTTTGTATGAGAGTTTATATTTCGGCAGATATCGAAGGAATCGGCTGTGTCGTCCGCAGCGAACACTCCTCTCCCGGCGGCAGAGAATATGAACGGGCCCGACGCTTCATGACCGCTGAGGTCAACGCCGCCGCCGGCGGCGCCTTTGCCGCCGGCGCCACCGAGGTGGTGATCGCCGACTCCCACAATGTCGGCCTCAACCTGATTCCAGAAGTACTCGACGAACGAGTCCGGCTCATCATGGGCTCACCACGGCCGCTGGCGATGATGGAAGGAATCGACCGTGGCTTCGACGCCGCGATCTTTATCGGCTATCACGGCCGGGCAGGAACCGCCGATGCGGTCATCGCCCACACCTTTACCGGCAGAATCGCCGAAGTGCGGATGAATGACCTGATCCTCGGCGAGATCGGCATCAGCGCTCTGCTTGCGGGGTGTTACGGTGTCCCCGTTGTTTTTATGGCTGGCGACGCCGCCGGCTGCCGGGAAGCAGAAGCATTGCTGCCGGGCCTGGCAACGGTGGCGGTCAAACAGGGCATCGGCGCCTATGCGGCCATCTGCACGCACCCGACTGTCTGTTGCACCACCATCCGAGCGGCAACCGAGCAGGCGCTGCTCCACTGCCGTCGCGCAGGGTTCCCGCAGCCACTGGCAATGGCCGGCCCGGTGACGCTGCAGATGCGCTTTACCACCGCTTCCAGTGTTGACCGTGTCTTGCGCATGCCGCGGGTCAAGCGGCTGGACGACACCGTAGTCGGCTACCAGGCCACCGATCTGCTCGAGGCCTTCGCAGCTTTTAACACAATGGCAGACCTTGTTGAATTAACGACCTTCATATGACGGCCATGACAAGACGTCGCGCACGGCGAACCATGAAAATCATATCGAAGTTGCCTTAGCCGGTTGATTCTGTCGGCGGCTGCACCGTGGATGCCTGGCAGAGCGAAGCAGTCGGGAATTATGACCAAGAGCAGCTCCGTCGCCGCCTTGATCCAGGAGAGGGACGGGTAGTAGGCTATTTCCCCGACGAGGGGCGCTTATACCAGTACCCGCAGAGCCGCCGCGAACGGACGGCAAACGGCATGAGTACCATGAAAAGGATCAGGCCGACTATTGCGGGGCTTGTGTACCACTGCAGTTTCCGGGCGGATGTAGCCGCCGGAGGATCGGTAAGAATGGTAAACGACTGGTCACGAGCGCGACCCCATTTCCTGAGCAGATGCGAAAGCATCACTTCTTCAGCGGCATAGAGCCTGGTGTCAAAGCCGCCGACCGCAGCAAAGGCGTCGCGTCGACAAAAGAAAAAGCTCCCGGCGGCGGTTCGGGTGAGCCGGGAAAGCCAGTTCCAGAGCCTTACTGCACTGCGGCCGACCATTGTTGTCTGCCCCTCAAAAAAAACGACAGCTCCGCCGCCAACACACCTGCCGGAATGGAGCAGGTCGAGGGCACCGCGCAGTAAGGCCACGGGAATACGAGTATCGGCATCGACAAAGATCAGGTAGTCGGCCGTACTGACGGCGGCTCCGGCATTGCGGGCACGGGCGATCTGATTAATCGGTTCAAAAACCACCCGGTCGGCACCCTCGGCTTGTGCCACAGACGTGGTGGTATCGGTGGAATTATTGTCGACGACGATGCACTCACCGGGCAGACGCTGTTCAGCCATGGCCCGGCGTAGCGCAGCCAGGGTGGCAGGCAATTCAGCCGCTTCGTTGTACGCCGGAATAATGATTGAATAGGCTGGATTCAGCAACGATCCCGAAACATACCCCCCAAGAACACAGCGTGCGCCGTCACGCTGCGCCGCTCCTGCCGGCCTGATACAGTCGTTTGACGAAGGCATGATTATAGCCGTGCGAGGTCATGTTGGCGATGATCCGACCGCGAATCGCAGAGCCCAGCAGGGCCAGGTCACCGATCAAGTCCAGCACCTTATGGCGTACAAACTCGTCAGGGTAACGCAACTCGGTATTAATGACCTTGCCTTCGTGCATGATGATATGGGAGTCGAGATAACCACCGCCTACCTTGCCGAGTTTCTGGGCGATTTCGATGTTTTTGAAGGTGTTGAACGATCGAGCCGGAGCGATGTCCGTGGCAAAGGATTGGTGCTCCGGATTGAAGGTGAGTTCCTGTTCACCGATCGGCAGCGGATAGTCAACCCGCATCACAATTTCAAATCCATTGAAGGGCTCGGCATAGAGATGTTTTTCGTGCGGCGCCACCGTGCCTACCCCGATTTTCTCTCGAATAACGGTAACCCTGGTGGCTGCCGGCTGCTCGACGATCCCCGTCTGGGTGATGAGATCACAAAAATCTTTGCCGGAACCGTCAATGTTGGGGATCTCATCACCGGCCTTGATAAAGACGTTGGTGATACCGTACATGGACAGTGCCGCCATCAGATGTTCAACGGTCCGCACCTGCTGTCGCCCGTTATCCAGCGTGGTGGAGTTGGCCGAAAAGCTCTGGGCGGTGAGTTCCTGCGAGAAATTTTGCAGCGATGTGATATGGCCACGGATGATCTGGCCGTCAAGCGTCTGGAAGACAATGCCTTCATCAACACCGAGTGGGCTGAGGATAATTCCCGTCTTCCGGCCGCTGAGCAGCCCAACACCATTGAGTACGACATTGCCGCCGAGAGTGCGCTGCGGCTCGGTAGACGAAACCAACTCTACCAGACCGGAATCCGCCGACGAGTTCACGCCGATGGTCTGTGGCGTCATATCCGATGCAAGAACTTCGTCGCTCCGCAGCGGTTGTTGCTGCAATGCGGCCTGCACTTTGTCGAGCAAGACCTCAAGGTGGAGCGGCTTTTCCATAAAATCAAACGCCCCGATCTTCAACGCGGTAACCGCCGTGTCGATGCCGGCATGGCCGCTCATCATAATGATCGGCAACAGCGGGAAGCGGTCGTGCAACCGTTGCAAAAGCTCCAGCCCGTCGGTGCCCGGCAGCCAGATATCGAGCATGACCAGGGCCGGTTCCATGCTGTCAAGCGTCTGCCAGAAGCTCTCCGCATCATGAAACGTGATGGCCTGATAGCCCTCGTCCCTGAGAATACTGGCAACCGTGGAACAGATCAGCGGTTGGTCGTCGACAATACAAATGGGGTTCATGGCATTCATTAGCAAAAACGGCTGCTGCTCATAGCGACACACGCACACGAGGAGCAAAAAAAGGTTAGCAGAAGCTTCCGGGGCATTTCCGTCTCCGGAAGATCAGAGTAGGCCCTCTGCAATACTTGATTTCCAGCGCAACAACAATACATTTCAAAATCGCATGTGCGGTTTAAAAAGCACGTCCTGCAAGAGTCCGGTACATCGCGTTCTTTCAGCCATTGATGATCTTCTTTTCACCGAGTGTTATCCTTCCTGTTGAAATGCAGCGTGCGCGAGCTTTCGGGCATGATCGCGGATATCGGCAGACCAGGGAGCTACCAGCATATGAAACCGCTCCGAATCACCGGCAAACAATGCCCGAGTTGCCTCCTCAAAGCCCGGAAAATTCCCGGCCATGGCGTACATGAACCGGTAGGTCGCCTCTTTTGCCTGCCGCACCCGGTCCTTGCCGACGTTTCCGCGCCGCGCTTCCTCAACAAGTTTGCGAAGCGCCACAGACGCCCCGCCCGGCTGGCTGTTCAGCCAGTCCCAATGCCGCGGCAGCAAGGTGACTTCCCGGGCGACGACACCGAGCTTCGGGCGGCCCGCGCCACGCTTGCGCCCCTGCTTTGTATCCGGTGATACAGTATCTGTATCATTGCGTGCCTCTCGTTGCCTCAACCTGTCGAGGACATCGTGTATCGTGCCACGAAGATCCACTTCGACAGGCTCACTGGTTTCGGCATCAAAAATCAAAATAGCTGCCCGCTCATCATGATCAATGGTCTCTTTTACGTTTTCGGCGACCGTGCAAAGATCTCCCAAGGCAAGCAACTGCGTACCGTTGAATGCGATGCAGGTTTTTCCGTTGTTCCGTTCGTCCATCTCTTTTTCTCCTCTGGGGTGTCGAGCGGACGATTTATACCCGGGTAAATTAGCGCTGTCAACAGGAATATCCCCCGGATCAAAAGCAGCAAATGCAGTGTGCCCTCTCCTGTTGCCGCTGTCTACAGAGGACGACCTGTGCAACCGACGTGGCCATCTTTTGCACAAGCTGCATCAGGTGCCACCAGGGGTCATGGTCCGATCAGCTATATCGACCCATTTCTGCACCCTTCGCCAAAGATCAGGGTACCGCGCCTTGAACTCTCGTACCGGTCCCCCGGATGAACCCAACAGCTCAAATTCCGCATAGGTAAAACCCGGCGCCACGGAGCACCCGAGCAACGCGTATTTCCCCAAGGTTCGCGCCGCCTGCCAGCAACCACCCGGCACCACTGCCACGGGAGCGGACGCCTCGCCCGCCGGGCCAAGAATATGCTGCCCGCACCGGTCTGCGCCGGCCCACACCAATTCCACCGGATCACCTTCATAGTGGTGCCAGATCTCGTCGCCGGCGATGCGATGCCAGCGGCTGTATTGCTCCGCGGTCAACAGATAGTAAATAGTGGTCAGGGCTGATCGCTCCTCCCTGCTGTCCCTGCAGAGTACACGGTGGGTGGACTCGAAAACTCTGCGAAAATACCCACC
>CAZSOA010000075.1:0-14566 GCA_964608305.1 uncultured Desulfofustis sp.
AAGATCCTCGCCGATGAGCAGATCGGTGTGAGCGCGACAGCGGTACGGGTTCCCGTTATCTACGGGCATTCGGAGTCGATCAACATCGAAACCGGCGAAAAGATCTCGGCCGCCGAGGTCAAACAGATCCTCTCGTCCGCTCCCGGCGTCACGGTGGTCGATGATCCGGCGAATAACGCTTACCCGCTGGCAATCAATGCCGCCGGTCAATTCGACACGTTTGTCGGCAGGATCAGAGAAGATGAATCGATCGCCAACGGCATCAACCTCTGGGTGGTTTCCGATAACATCCTCAAAGGTGCGGCGCTGAACACGATTCAAATTGCCGAGCAGTTTTTCCGAAGCGAATCGTAAGTCTCTCGATTCGCTTGTTTGGACACCGCTCAGTGCCGGCAAAAACAACGTCTCCGACGAGCCTGCCAGATGCGTATCATCAGTGGATCAGCCAAAGGGCGGCGGTTGTTTGCGCCGCCCGCAACACACCCCATCAGGCCGACCTCCGATCGGGCCCGGGAAGCACTGTTCAGCATCATCGGCACGGCTGTTATCGACGGCAACGTCCTCGACTTGTTTGCCGGAACCGGAGCGTTGGGATGTGAAGCGCTCAGCCGCGGTGCCGCCGGCGTAGTCTTCATCGACAACAGCCGCAAGGCCCTTGACCTTGTTGCACAAAACATTTTGCTGGTCGATAACGGGCGGAAACGCTCGACCCTGCTGTTACGCGATCTCGGCAAAGGCTTGAAACTGGCCGGCGACCTGCTGCCCCCCAACGGTTTTGACCTGGTCTTTGCCGACCCTCCGTATGATAAAGGACTCGCTGAGATGGTCCTGCGATCGCTTGACAATTGTGCTATTCTTTCTCCCGCCGCATTACTAATAGTTGAGGAGCACAAGCGATTCCTGCCGCCACCCGACCTGCAACGCTTGACGATGATCGATCAGCGGCGGTACGGGGATTCGCTTTTTACCTTTTTCCGCCCCAAACCGGGAACCTGACGGTTCTCTGTGGATCTACCTTATGAAAACAATTGCCCATCAACCGACCATCGCTATCTACCCGGGAACATTTGATCCCATCACCAACGGCCACCTCGATCTGATCAACCGCGGTTTAAACCTGTTTGACAAGATCATCGTGGCCATCGCCATCAATCCCGGTAAAGCGCCCCTGTTCAGCCTCGATGAGCGCCGGGCCATGATTGAGGACTGTTTGCGCGATAACGAACGGGTCGAGGTGGATTGCGTCTCCGGCCTGCTTGTTGCGTATGCCGTCCAACGATCCGCCAGTGCCATCATTCGCGGCCTGCGCGCCGTTTCCGACTTCGATTACGAATTTCAGTTGGCTCTGATGAATCGAAAACTTGAGCGATCTGTCGAATCAGTCTTCCTGATGCCCGGCTTCCGTTGGATCTTCATCAGTTCATCGATCGTCAAGGATGCCGCCCGACATGGCGGCGACGTCAGTGAACTGGTCCCCGACCACGTGAACCGGATGATGAAGGAGAAGTTCGGCCACCTCTGAAACAGCGGGCGGCTGCAGAATCATGAAAAAACGACCACCCGCTCACGGCACCCGAAGACGCCGGCTGCTCTTCTTTCTCGGCTCCGTACTCCTGCTCTATCCCATCGTCCGGTTTATCCGGTTTGCGGTGCCGCCGCGGCCACGAATCATAGAAATCGGCGCCACGCTCGACAACGACAACTATCTGCTCAGAGACGAGTTCATCGTCTTTGCCAAAAACGACGAACGCTGGGCTGTCTCTCGCACCTGTACCCACCTCGGTTGCCGGCTCCATTACAAGGAAGAAAAAGGCTACCTGGAGTGCCCGTGTCATCAAAGTCGCTTTGCCCTGGACGGCACGGTACTTCACGGTCCGGCGCAACGCCCGCTGCCCCGCTACCGCGTTGAAGAAAAAGGGATGCCGGCGACGCTCTTTGTCACCATCCAATAAAGCTGATGAACATCAGAAACAGCGTCGGCACGGCGATTAAATCGATACCATGGGGGGAATGGAGCCTGCTTTGCCTCTATCTCTCGCTGGCCTCGGGCATTCTGGTCGGTCTCCACTACGACCCGGCCGATCCCTACTACTCAACGTCGGCCCTGGACATTTTGATTCCTTACGGCGCCTGGATCCGCTCGCTCCATTTCTATACGAGTCAGTTGTTCTTTCTGTTTGCCGTTATCCACTATCTTGTCGTTTTCGACCGGTCGTCAGGATACGATTCCGCCTCGTTTGCTTCACTGATCCTCTGCTTTCCGGTCATCCTCATGCTCCTGTTCACCGGCTACGTGCTGCGCTTCGATGCCACCGGCTTTTCAGCAGGGATGATCGCCGAGCATATCGTCGTTGATATCCCCCTGGTCGGCAACTTTTTCAATCGTCTCCTGTTCGCTATCTCCGATGGCGGTCTGCAGCGAGTCTATCTGCATCATGTCTGCTCGTTCAACCTGCTTTTTCTGATCCTTGCCTGGGACCATCTTCGCCGCTACCGGGTGACGCTGGCCAGCCATCTGCCGTTCCTCGCGGCGATGCTGCTGATCGGCTTTCTCATCGCGGCACCGCTCGACCCCGAGGAGCCCGGCGTTTTTTATATCACCGGTCCCTGGTTCTTTCTCGGCCTGCAGGAACTACTGCGTTACCTGCCTCCGTTCGTCGCCGGGGTCCTGGCCCCCCTCGCTCTGGTCGGCGCACTCCTCTTCCTGCGCCGAAGCAACAGATGGTTCAAGATCCTCTCCCTGTTCGTCGGATGCTGGTTGTTCGGCTATCTGATCCTCACGGTTATGGCACTAACGCTTCATGACTAAGTTCCCCTGACTGAAAGCCGAAACGATGCAAACAGAAAGCGCGATAAAAAAAACGGGCCGAATCCACCTTGATGGATTCGGCCCGTTCTCCGACCTGATCGTATGTAGTGCCAATTAAGCCAAGGCATCAGGCATGAACCGATAACCTGCTTGCCGAAGGTTGTTTATTCGTTCTTATCCTCCAGCCGCCGGCGCAGATCTTCAATCTCCTCCTGCAGCGATTGCCGCAACGCTGCCAATTCCTTTTTCACGAAATCAGCCACCGAGTCAAATTCCCCAGCCAACAATCGTTCTTCCTGTGGCGTTGCCGGCTCGACATCGTCAACCATCACCAACTCGTCCGCGAGCCCTGCCAGTTCGTCATTACTGAGCAGCGAATCCGCTTCTTCAACAAAACGCACGGTATCGGCGTCTTCTTTTGCAACCGCATCCGCCGCTGCGATGTCCTCGTCCACCGGTTCGAAGGTGGCATGAAACGATTCGTCGAGTGACACCGACTCATCCCCCGGCACGACCACGTCATCTTCATCGATGAACAATGCCGGCTCATCGTCTTGCAGCGTCGTCTCGGCGGGCTCCTCGGATGCAGGTTCTCCCGCGGGGGGGGCATCCGCGTCGGCCGCTTCCTCTTCAACCGGCTCGAATGCGGCGCTGAACTCATCGTCGTCCGCCATCTCAGCCGAGTCGTCGAGTGTCAGCATCTCTTCGGCAGCAGCGGTAACCCGATGCTCCACCTCCGCATCCGAACGCTCATCGGTCGCCGAATAGTCGGAACGTACCGGTGTGAGAAACGTCAGTTGATCCCCTTTCCTGATGACCTGGCGATCAAGCATATTCTGCTGCCAGAGCAATACTTTGGTGGTTTCCGTCAGTAAAAGCTCCTGGCATTGCTCAACGCCCATTTCCGGATTCTGCACCAGTTCCAGTTTGTCGAAGACAGAAAGCAGCAGGCCGTGGGCTTCGGCGCTGGCTTCGTAACGGTATTGACCGATGTGCTGGACAATGGTCGAGAGCAATTGCAGGAAGGTTTTCTCCACCGGACGCTCCGCCAAGCGATGGCGCAGGCCATTAATGGCATTGAGGATCCCCTGCACAATATCGTCGCTGATCTCGACCCCGAGAGAAGCGATACCCGCCCGCAGGTCGGCGAGGGCATCCTCATCCCGATGGAAGACAAACGGTTCATCATCATCGATGCGGTCACCAAACACCGCCTGTTCATCTCCGCCGCCTTCGAATTGTTCGTCGATCGACAAAGAAGCTGCCTCATCCGTCACGCCGAGAGCGGCAACGCTGCGTGTCTCGATATCGTCGGTTTCGTCGAGCAACTCCATCTGAAACTCGCCCGGTTCATCGACACGCTCATCGATTGCAGCAAAAAATTCCGCTTCATCCGACTCACTGGCAAATGTTGTAAAGGGCTCATCCGTACCACGATCCGGCAACTCTTCGCTGATGAAGCCTTCCAGCAACTGGTCTTCGGGAGGAATCGCAGCGTC
This sequence comes from uncultured Desulfofustis sp., assembly GCA_964608305.1. Lineage (GTDB taxonomy): Bacteria > Desulfobacterota > Desulfobulbia > Desulfobulbales > Desulfocapsaceae > Desulfofustis. The sequence continues at coordinate 4,309 of CAZSOA010000075.1, forward strand.
CGGTTCAGGTTCAGTAAAGAGCATCTCGGCTGGTTCACCGGCAGGGAACCTGTCCGTCGCCATCCTGTCGGTATCTGAGCCGGGCTCAGAGCGTGTTGTTCCACCAAAGGCTTCATCGGATTCGGCAAAAAAATCGGCGACTCGATCTTCGATCTCACCGGTATCCTCGTCTTCGGGAGATAATCCGGCAGGCTCTCCTTCATCTTCTCCGAAAAACGATGCAAGCCGCTCTTCAAGATCAGTGGTTTCGTCAGTGCTCGCTGACGCCGATGCAGTCGTCTCCCGTTCTGCGGACCGTGCTGACTCGCCGCCGATCTCTTGTTCGTCTTCAACATCCAGACCGGTGAGGGCTGGGGAAACGTCCGCGTCCTGATCCGCAAACAAGGTATCGAGGCGATCGTCGATATCTTCTTCAGCAGATGCCCGCTGCGTAATGCTCTCTGTCTCGAACTCGGCATCACCGAACAACCCGGCTATCGATTCTTCGGTAAACAGAGGGCCCTCATCATCTTCTCCAGGACCACCGGCCTCTTCGGTAATCCCCGCGGGAGCGTCTGGAACCGGCAGTTCGTCCGAGTCGTCGGTAAAATCAAAGAAGTCGTCGAGGCGTTCTTCAAGGTCCGTTTCGGCACCAAGCGCGGCTGCCGGTTCCTGAGCGGGTGTATCCGGCTCGACAGCGGCCAAGCCTTCTTCGGTATCCACTAAAGCCGGTGCCAATTTGCCGTCGGCCTGGGTGGGAAGCGCTTCTTCGTCGGAGTCATCATCGGCATCGGTCTCGACATCAACACCACGCAGCGCCTCTTCAGGGCTGAGCGTACCATAGGATGCTGCCGATCGGCTCTCCTCGCTGTCGAAAAAGGAGGCGACTCTATCCGCGGCTTCGCGTGTGAAGGTATCTTCCCCAAGGGCCGGCGGCGGTTCTTCGGGGGCGCCCGGTTCGGTAAAAAACTGATCGAGGCGGTTCTCGACATCGGCGGGGAGGCCGTTAAGTGCAGCCGCCTCCTGTTCGGCCTGAAAGCCGTGGACCTCTTCGGGCACATCGGCAAACGCCGGAGCGATCGGTGACTCTGCGTCGACTTCCTGCTCTTCTGAAGGATGCAGATGCTCCTCGTCCGATGCCGGCGTCACCGCCAGACTCGGCGCAATTATTTTTTTAAATTGCTCGAATTTCTCAACCTCCGGCAACAGGACGGCCTTCTCCTCATCAAGGCTCATCTCCGTGAGAACGATCTTTTCCAACCCCTCGTAAAACGAATAGAGCAGCTTAAAGGCATCGGCGTGAGCGTTACTGCGTTTCAGCTTGATGTACCCGCCAAGGGCCTCAATTCCTTGCAGAAACAACATTCGCGGCTTGTTACCGGCAAACTCCACTTCAAGCCGTCTGATTTCTTTGCTCAGGTCGCTGAGTTCCCGCTCGGTAATTTCCCAATCCATACCGAGGATGCAGGCCTTGAGGTTGAACAGTACCGGAGGAGCAGCGCCCTGTTCAGAGAGCGTCAAAGAAGAAACACCGGCAGCTTCACCGGAACGTTTTTTGGCTGCGGCGGTTTCCGCTTCGATCTGGCGTTTCAGCTGTTCGAATTTCTTGACATCGCTCCGCAAAATATCCTTTTTTTCCTGTTCCGCCAGCGATGTGTCAAGAACGATTTTTTCAAGATTGTAGTAAAAGGTCAGCAGTAACTTGATGGCACTCGGGTGGGAATCGGATTTTTGCTGGAAGATGTATTTGCTGATTTTCTGCAAGGCCTGCACATAGACGAGCTTAACCGGATCGTCTGCCCAGATATCCTGCAGATCAAGCAACTCTTCGTTGAACTGGGTGAGTACCTCGTCAGTGATCTCCCAGTCGATCGACAGCACAATGGTTTTCAATCGAGCAATCGGAGAGGTCTCGTCTCCCGAGAACTCAAATAAATCCACATAACCGGTATCGATTGACTCGTCGTCGTAGTCCCCGATGCCGACGGTCAGGTCATCATCGTATTGGCTGTCTGTTTGTCGTTCCACCGTACCTTCTCTCTAGAGTAGTTTTTTCTGAATCGAAATGACGGTTGAAGAGATAATCTTTTTCAACGTTGCAGCCACGTTATAGCCGGTAATGGCACTCGCCTCGAAATAGGGCACTTTCAATCTGCTGTTGAGGTCTTTCTGCAACACTTCCGTCGGCAGGATCGGGATGCCATGCTCCTTCAGATCAACCTTATTATACTGCATGACCAAGGGGATCTTGAAGATGCTCTCTTTATACGACAGCAGATTTTCATGAAGCTGATTGAGCGAACGGATATTTTTTTCCCGTTGCTTGACCATGGCATCGGCGACAAACACGATCCCGTCAACGCCTCTGAGCACCAGCTTCCGGGTGGCATTGTACTTGACCTGCCCGGGCACGGTATATAATTGGATCTTGATGTCGTATCCTTTGATTTTACCCATGTCAAAGGGCAAAAAGTCAAAAAAGAGGGTCCGGTCACCATGGGTCTTCAGGCTCACCATCTCGGATACGATCTGATTGCGATAGGTCTTGTTTATGTACTCGAGATTGGTTGTTTTACCGCAGCGCCCGGGACCGTAATAGACGATCTTGACCTGAACAACCTTCTCTTTCAAGTTGATGAAGCTCAACGCTACACCCTCCTTTGCTTCCTAAGATCACCATCCGTGAGGCGTACGGCCTGCATAATCGATCCGTTATCTGTTGCGTTTCCAGAGCTGCCGAATCTTTTCGATCACATCAACGACATTCAAGCGGAGAAAACCAAGGGAGATATCCTTGCCAAACATGGAGATCAGCAAGAGTTCATCGTCAATCTTGGAAAAATGAATGTTGGATTCCTGCCCTTTGTGGAACAGCAGGGAAAACTCCTGTTCACCAACCAACTTGGCCATGGCATCAACCGTCGCGAAGTTACCGGCAGCCAATGCGGCGAAGGAGTAGACATCGTATTTACTTTCACCATTGTCTTTTGCAGTGATAATATTGCCGGCCATATCAATGATGATCACACAGTCAACACCCAGTTTGATCAGCTTGTCAGTGAGAATCGTATCGATCTGCTCAAGCTGTTCCTGACTGACAATTCCGTAATTCATGCCGTTTACCTCTTCTTGGTTTGAGCCATGCCCGCGGCTTCACTTGAATGTTGCTGCAACCTGTTGCACATACATCGATTATCTGTTTTCCGACGAGCACCATACCAGCAATCATGTCTCGGCGGATACCTGTTTTTCAACCGGCAGAGCGACATCGGCATCCGCTGCAACAAAAGAGTTGCGCGCCGAACATGGTCCACTGCCCCCCAACCCGGTGTCCATCGATCATCAATCGCCCCAACGACACCGGAGCTACCTACCAAACGCTTGTCATAGTTGACAAAGTCAGGCCTTTTCGCAGGTACTCGTAGCACTATACGATAGTTTGTTCCTGAGTTGAAGCGCTTTTTTCAATTTTTGTATTAAAAATCAGCTGCATACCGGGCCATCCACAAACAGAATCTTCTATCTGTTTAAAAACTCATTGTTTTCCAACATGTTAGACGATTCTGCAGAAGGTGCCGATAACAGGAGCGGTCTTTGCCTGCCTTTTTTTACGGTCGATCATTTATTTCACTTCAGGCAAGAACACGGGGACGCTGAAAAAGCAATGATATTTCGTCATCCGCCCGTCGCAAAGCCGGCCTGCCCCGTTTGCCCAACCCCCCTGATCGGCAGTGTTGATTGGCCAATTAGCCGTTGCGCAGCACCGTCGTATCTGCTAAGAAACCGATACCACTACACGGCCCGCCCCACTGGATTGACGCCCCGTACACCCGGGATAACCCCAAACGACGGAGCCGCGGTTCCGATACACCTCTGACCACCAGCATTCGATCATTACCGGAGTTTGCACCGTGCCCACGCCCCGCCCCGCCATCCCTATCCTGCCCGAAGGATACGCTCTTGTCGACACCCATTGTCACCTCGACATGGACGAGTACCGGAGCGATCTTCAGGAGGTTATCGCCCGGGCCGCCGCCCATGGCGTCACGGGCATTGTCACCATCGGCATCGATCTGCCCAGCTCGCAACGAGCTGTTGCGATTGCCCGCCGATTCCCGGCAGTGCGTGCGACCATCGGTATCCATCCGCATCATGCCGCCGAGGTCGGCGACGACGACCTGACGGCGCTGGCCGACCTGGCTGAGCAGCATCGGGACGTGGTGGTCGCCTTCGGGGAAATCGGCCTTGACTACGCCAAACAATACGCCGCCCCGGACCGGCAACGCGATCTCTTCAGCCGGCAACTCGACCTGGCGGCAGAACTGCGGCTGCCGGTCGTGATTCATAACCGGGAGGCCCATGACGATTGCCTGCGTCTCCTCCGTGCCCACGGCCGATTGCAGCAAGGCGGCGTCATGCATTGCTTTTCCGGGGACCTCGCTCTTGCCCGGACGGTAATCGAGCTCAACCTGGATATCTCCATCCCGGGTATCGTCACCTTCAAAAACGCCAACGACCTGCACCGGGTAGCCGCCGACCTGCCGCTCGAACGGATGCTCATTGAAACCGACGGGCCGTTTCTCGCCCCGGCACCCTATCGTGGCAAACGCAACGAGCCGCTCTTCACGCTCTACACCGCCGCGGCGATCGCCTCCCTGCGGCGCCTGGAGTTGGCGGAAATCGCCGCCGCTACAAGCCGCAATGCGGCGCGCCTCTTCAATTCTGATTTTTCAACGGGTAGAGGCTGATGATCGCTGCACGACTTCAGCAGATTCGTGACGATATCGCTACAACGGCAAGACGCTGCGGCCGGAACCCTGCCGACATCACCCTGGTGGCCGTCTCGAAACGATTTCCGGTTTCGGCCATCGGAGCGGCCATCGCTGCCGGACAGTGGGTTTTCGGAGAGAATTACCTGCAGGAAGCGGCAGAAAAACGCCCCTTGCTGCCTGCCGGCGTGCGGCTGCATCTGATCGGCCATCTGCAGAGCAACAAAGCAAAACTCGCGGCAACGCTGTTCGATATGATCGAGACCATCGACCGCCTGAAGATTGCCGCGGCACTCGACCGACATCTGGGCGAACTCGGTCGACGACTGGATGTCCTGGTGCAGGTCAATATCGGCAACGATCCGAAGAAGTCCGGAGTCGCTCCCGAACAAGCGGCGTCACTGATCGATGCCATCCGTCAGCTGGAGCACATCCGGGTTACCGGTCTTATGACCATGCCTCCCCTGCATGACGACCCGGAACGTTCCCGTCCCTATTTCCGAGATCTGCGATTGCTGGCCGAGGAGCTGCAGCGCAGCAGACGATTTGACGGCACCGCACCGGAATTGTCTATGGGGATGTCGAACGATTACCGGATTGCCATCGAGGAAGGAGCGACTCTGGTACGAATCGGCACCGCCATCTTCGGCGAACGGCATGAAAATCGGTAATCCCGGCATTTCATACAACAAAAACCACACCATCGTTTTCTGATCAAAAAGGAGCACCAACCATGGATATCACGATGATCGGCACCGGTTATGTCGGTTTGGTAACCGGGACCTGTCTCGCCGAGTTCGGCCACCACGTCATCTGTATCGATAAGAACGGTGACAAGATCGCTAAACTGCAGCAAGGGATCATTCCCATCTACGAACCGGGTCTTGAGACCATGGTTGCCAAAAACGTCAAGGAAGGTCGCTTGTCTTTTTCCGGGAAACTGGCGGAAGCGGTAGCCACGGCGGAAGCGGTTTTCATCGCCGTCGGCACGCCGAGCAGCCGGCGCGGCGACGGTTATGCCGATCTTTCCTACATCTATGAGGCATCTCGGGAAATCGCACCACATCTGCGGGGATACACGGTCATCATCGACAAAAGCACGGTACCCGTCGGAACTGCACGACAAGTGGCAAGAATCATTAAAGAAGTCAATCCAGGCGCAGATTTTGACGTTGCCTCCAATCCCGAATTCCTGCGCGAAGGAGCAGCAATCACCGATTTTATGCGGCCTGACCGGGTAGTGATCGGCGTGGACTCGGAACGCGCCGAGGCTGTGCTGCGCGCTATCTATCAGCCGCTCTACCTCCGCGAGACACCGATTGTTAAAACCGGCATCGAGACGGCGGAACTGACCAAGTATGCCGCCAACGCCTTTCTTGCCACAAAAATCAGCTTCATCAATGAGATGGCGGTACTCTGCGAAACCATCGGAGCAGATGTGGCAGCCCTGGCCAAAGGCATCGGCATGGACGGCAGGATCGGCAGCAAGTTTCTCCATCCCGGTCCCGGCTACGGCGGCTCCTGTTTTCCGAAGGACACGCTGGCTCTGATGCGGATCGCTCAGGAAAACGGGCAGAGCCTGCGCATCGTTGAAGCCGCGGTCGAAGCGAATGCCGCCCAGAAAGCGAAAATGGTAAAAAAAGTCCGTGACATGCTTGACGGTTCCGAAGCCGGCAAAACCATCGCCGTTCTCGGTCTGACCTTCAAACCGGAAACGGACGACATGCGGGATGCCCCGTCATTGACGATTATTCCGGCACTCATGGAGAAAGGAGCGACGATCAGGGCTCACGATCCCCAGGGTATGCAGGAGGCGCAAGAGCTCTTGCCGGTAGGTATTGTCTATGCGGAAAATGCCTACGACGCCTGCACCGGCGCCGATGCGGTGATTCTGATGACCGAATGGAACCAGTACCGGGCCCTGGATCTCGATCGACTCGGGGAGGTAATGAACAGGAAGGTCTTTATCGATCTGCGCAATGTCTACCAGCCCGAAGTGGTCAAAGCCGGCGGCTTCTCGTACACCGGGGTCGGCAGGTCGTAGGGCGAGAAAACTGCTGCTCCGGTCAGACTAGTCCGACCGGAGCAGAGAAGAGAAAAGGCTTCGGGCCGCACCACCGTCTGGTCTGCGCCGCGATGCCGGGTGGTGCTTAGCGTTTCCGCTTCGAAGCCCGCTTCGAGGCCTTCAACGGGTTGATACGCACCTTGGCGACTTTGATTTCCGGTTTCTGGTGCGTTGCAAAATTGCAGATACCAATCTTCCATTTTGCCATCGGGTTTACATAGGTCCGGCAATGACGAATCCCATCCTCTTCGACCACCCGTTCACACCCTTCACATTTATCGATAATCGGCTTGAACATCGCGTTCATCTTGACCGCTGCTTCCGACATGATGTCCTCCAGATCCTGGCCATTTCCGACGCCTTTCGGCGTCCGTTTGGTTTCCGTGGTTCAGCAGCATCAAAACAGATTGTTCCGCCAGAGGCGCCCCATTCATTCATGCTGCGATAACAAACTTGATAAAATACCAAAAGAAGCAACTGACAGCAACAAGAATATCAAGGCAGACCATCCGCCGTCGTCCACCAGCCGAGATCAGCCACACCCTCCCTCGCGCACGACCGGCGCCCTTTGCTTTTCCCGGGCAGTGATCAACACTCATTTCCATCGTTCAGCTCTGCGACCAATTGATAATAACATCGCAACATCAAGCAAATAGTTCGACATTTCGGCAAAAGTGCATTCTTTTCAAAGGGTTCTTGTGGAAAAAAACCTGTTGGCATATAATAAATTCCATGATAACTCAGACATACGGCGTACCACCAATTCGTACAGCTGAGAACAACTTTTGCTTTCTGGGAGACCGTCATGCCTGTCTATGTATGGAAAGGTAAAAACCAGCACGGAGAAAAACGTAAAGGAGAAGTTGAAGCGCCCGACCAGGCAGCGGCACTCGCCCATGTAAAACGGTTGCGTATCAGTGATCCGGTCATCAAGGAAAAGCCCAAGGACATTCTTGAGAATATTTCTTTTTTCAAACCGAAGGTTACCGGCAAGGATGTGGTGGTTTTCACCCGCCAGTTAGCCACGATGATCGATGCCGGTCTGCCCTTGGTCCAGTGCCTGGAAATCCTGAGCAAGCAGCAGGAAAACTCAACCTTTAAGAAGACCCTGGCGGCCATCCAGGGCGATGTCGAAGCAGGAACCACCTTTGCCGATTCGATGCGCAAGCATCCAAAGGCATTTGACAATCTCTATAGCAATATGATTGAGGCCGGTGAAACCGGTGGTATTCTCGACACTATTCTGAACCGCCTGGCCCTGTTCATGGAAAAGTCCATGGCGCTGAAAAAGAAAGTCAAGGGGGCCATGACCTACCCGGCCATCTGTCTAGCGATCTCCATCCTCATCCTCGTGGTTATCCTGGTATTTGTTATACCGGTTTTCGAGGAGATGTTCGCCCAGATGAGCGGCGCCGCGCTCCCGGTGCCGACCCAGATCGTCGTTGCTTTGAGCAACGCCTTCAAAAACAATTTCCTGTGGATTTTGCTGCCGATCATTGCTCTGGTCTATCTCTTCCGCAAAATCTACAACACTGAAAAGGGGCGCCTGCGCATCGACCAGGCACTGCTGCATATGCCGGTGGTCGGTATCCTCATCAGAAAAGTCGCCGTCGCCAAATTCACCAGGACTCTGAGCACCATGCTGCAGAGCGGCGTACCGATTCTCGAGGCATTACAAGTTGTAGCAAAGACGGCCGGCAACAAGGTCATCGAACGGGCGGTATTCCGGGTTGCCGACTCCATCGCCGAAGGGCGGCCGATTGCCGAGCCACTTGAAGAAAGCGGCGTCTTTCCGAATATGGTGGTACAGATGATCAACGTCGGTGAATCGGTGGGCGCACTTGATGCGATGCTGGAAAAGATCGCCGATTTCTATGATGAAGAGGTAGACCAGGCGGTCTCCAACCTGACGGCCATGATCGAGCCGTTCATGATGGTCTTTCTCGGCGGTCTGATCGGTGCCCTCGTCGTTTCGATGTATCTACCGATCTTTGAGATGGCTGGACACCTGTAATCCGTTAACGGTCGACTCTTTGCTCGGATACCCATTGCCGACCGCTTCAAAATTGAAAAAAATAATATCTTGATACCATTGACATTATGATCGGCACGCATACAATAATGGTGGGTGATTAACAACAGGTCTCTCTTTCAGGAGGATACCATGACACTGACCAAGGCGGACCTGGTGCAGCAGGTCTACAAAAACCACGAAGGGCTGACCAAAGCCCAGGCCACCGCTTCCGTCGAGGCGTTTCTGCGACTGTCCAAGGAATCGCTGATCAACGGCTCGGACCTGCTGTTAAGCGGCTTCGGCAAGTTCAACGTCAAGGACAAAAATGCCCGCCGCGGCCGAAATCCGCAGACCGGTGAAGAACTGACACTAGAGGCCCGTCGGGTGGTGACGTTCAAACCATCGGGGATCCTGCGCGAAAAAATCAATAAGCTGTGAACCGGTCTCCCTCCGGGAAAACGACCTGATTCTCGCTGTGTCTCCCGCCCGATCGGAATCGCAACCGATCGGGCGTCATTATTGTCCCATCTATGCCTTGGCCCGTACCACAGACCATTCCCATCGCTGCCATTGACCGGTCTTCCCCCTGGAGTCTGCATCAGGACCTCCCGGAAGATGACCTTGCGGAAGCGCTCCAGGAATCGATACAGAGGTACGGCCTGCTCCGTCCGCCGCTGCTTCGCGCCACGGCAATCGGACGATACGAGGTAGTGTGCGGCTTACGGCGCCTGATGGTACTGAACGCCCTCGGCATCACGGACACCTTGTGCCTGGTCTTCGCTCCCTCCACCAGGCCGGAAGCGCTCCTGCCGATCATAGCCCATGACCAGCGGGAATCAACGCCGCTCTCCGCCATCGAAACCGCCCGGCTTGTCAAAATCGCGGAAACAGTCGATAAAGACCATGGTATCGAGACAATTGCCGCCATCCTCGGCAGCAATCGCGGTCGTCTGCAGCGACTCGTCCGGCTCCTTGATCTCGAACCGGAACTGCGAACGGCCATCCACTCCGGACAACTCGGCGTACGCACCGGGTTTCTGCTGAGTTCGCTGCCGAAAGACGATAGGCTCTTTCTCTGCCGACTTTTCTGCCGTCTGGCACTCGGAGAGAACAAGCAACAACGGGTGCTCGATCTGGCAACGATCATCTGCGTGCGCGAACAGCGCAGCCTGCGCACGCTCTTTACCGAACAGTTCAGCTATTGCCTCGATGACACCGCCATAAGCAACCCACCGCAGACCGCCGCTCGTCTCATGGCCGACCTGCAACGACTCAGCCATCCATTGAGCAGCGCCATGCAGCGGCACTTCTCAGAGCGGATTAACGCCCTGCGGCTACCTAATCGGTGTTCGGTGACCCCGAGCGTCTCCTTTGAGGTGGATACGATCATCCTGAAAGTAACGCTGTCGAGCTTAGAAGATTTGGAGCAGC
>CAZSOA010000076.1:0-14282 GCA_964608305.1 uncultured Desulfofustis sp.
GGCCATCGATTCGACATCCATGGGCAGCGGTGCGCTGCGCCGGACACCCCGCGACTGGAAACGGTCGTCTCCTTCGCCAAACAGCGTGACCCCGCTGTACAGGCCCTTCTTAAAATCCCGCTCGGGGTGAGGTGTTTGAAAAGCACTGAGGCTGTCATCGGCAGCCGGCGGCACGTCGGCAACTTCTTCCGGCTGCGTCAACAGGTGGTTGCTCAACGTTACCGAGAGTTCCGAAACCGCCGGCAGGATAGCGTCGGCATCGGCAGCAAGGAAATCGAGCTGGCGCGCCTGCACCTGATCATCGTCGGGAAAAAGGGTCAAGGCAAAATAAACACCGTAATGCTGGGCAACAATCTCCCCTAGAACAAGCCAATCGGCCTGAAGCCGCTCGGCCGCCGCTGCGAAGCGACCGGCCGCCAAATCGTCACGCAGGTCTCGGTGTTGTCGAACCGAGAGTGTCGGCATGATCACGAAGAGCTGTTCCTGTCGGGACAAACGGGAGACCAGCATCTGTCTGACAGCCGGTTCAAGGTAGGCATACCCCTCCGCCTGGTCGACCGCAAACGGCAGCAGAGCCAGGGTCTGCGTTGCCTCTTTTTCCTCGGCTGACAGCGGCATCACGACAGCCACCAGCACCGCTACACTGATCAATCCTGCCAAAAAAAAGCGCATAATTCACCTGCAATAACAATAAGGAGAGGGGGAAAAGCGACTGCGGGTAATGTCGACCTGCACCATTGCAGGATAAACAGGATTTTGATGTTAATTCATCTCTTCCGAGTCTGCAAGGATGCCGCAGCGCAAAGCACCGAAAATCAGCGGCAGGGACGAGTGCTGCCGACACGAAGACATGCCCTGATTTTTGCTCTTGACTTTTCCTTAAGAAAACTCCATTAGTAGAGATATGTAAAAATTTTTGTACTGCTTAACCATGAAACACTGCTGAAACTGGTATGGCCACATCCCGTTCATCCATATCGCATTTATTGCGCATCGCCTTGCCGGCACTCCTGCTCACCACGCCGCTGTTCTGTGGACAAGCGGGAGCCGAGGAAGCCGATTTTCAGCCGCCGTACACCATTACCGGGTATCAGTTCAACTATGACGCTGTTTCGGAAACGGACAGCGGGCTGCGCCTTGAGACTAATCGTTTTCAGCCGTTGATGATTACCAACGCCGCTGCCGATCTATTCGGCCCCGATCCGTTTACCGGCCCGCTGGCGCCCCAGACTGCCAGGTCGATAGCACCACGAGGTTTTGCCGTCGCCGCCGAGTACCTGGCCACCCCCGATCTTGCTTTCCACGGTGCGATCGGCGTCACTCGCGGTAACTGGGATGCCGATGCGGCGCTGGAAACAGAATCCAGTTGGGAAGCAAATATCGGTGTCGTTTACCGACTGTTCAATTCGTTATCGTACCAGGTTCACTTCGGCTATATGGAAACGGGTGATGTCTTTAAACAAGCCAACGCCTATTCCGATGTCGAATCGATTATCATGATCAGCAATCAGCTGACACTCAGCTTCTAACGCCCGTCCTCCCGCTCGACCTCTTATCGACCCGTCACACTGCGGTGTCGGTCCAGCAAATGCTTCTGAATGCGTTGCAGATCGGCCCAGGCGGCTTTTTTCATTTCCGGATTCTGTAACAGAAATGACGGATGATAAGTCATGACCAGCGGGATCTCCCGGCCGGCGGCAATTGCGCAGGAGAGGGATCGACCGCGTAACAGCGACAACGGCCGATCACTGCCACTCAACACCTGTCCGGCGATCGGTCCCATCCCGCAAATTACATGAGGATCGAGCAGTTCGATCTGCCGTTGCAGATACCTGCCGCAGACCGTTGCTTCAGCAATGGTCGGCTGCTCGGTGCCGGCAATCGCACATTTGATGATATTGGTGATAAACACGTCGGACCGGGACAAGCCGATCGCTGCAACCATCCGGCCAACCATGCGGTCTTCTTCACTGCCAAATAACCGGTCTTCCGGCACCGTTCCCTTCGCCGTGCAGGACAACCATTCGCCGACCAGCAGGAGTCGGGATTGCGCCTCACCGCGCCCCGGTGTCGCCACTACGCGCTCTTCGTGCAGCCGGCATTGCCGGCATACAGCTATTTCGCCGGCAAGCTCAGCCAGGGCGTCGGCAGCCGGCCTGGTCTGGCCCGCAGCTTCATCGTTAATAGGTGGCGGCGGAGTCGCTTCGGCATCGTCCGCTACCGCCTCGAGAGCGGAACGTTGCAAGTCCTGCAGCACGCCGGCACCTCGTTGATCCCCAGCGTACCCGGAAACCCCGCAACTTCGATGGTAGTTGATAAGCGCACGCAACGATACAAGCAGGCTACCGCGCGTCATGACTGACTCCGAAAACAATTAGGGGGCCTTGAAAATTCGAAATTTCGTTCAAGATCGAGGCGCGCAAGAGAATTTTACCGCAGGCATATACATGATATTCCGAGGATAAAATTTGATTGCGCAACGATGAGATTGGACGAAATGGCAATTTTTCAAGGTTCCCAATAAGGGCGTGGCTCGGTTCATACCCGCTACGATACTCGCCGCTCACCCTTTGGCAAAGTCTATTTTTCACGATGCGGTAACGGTTTGGCAGCCGGTTCTTTGATCCCACGGATACTCCGGAGAAGATCGGACGCACTGTCGATTTTTCCGTTGTTTCTGAAAAAAGCGGAGCATGTCGTCCCCGTTTGTGGTATGAATCAGAGTAATAAGCATAGTTTCAATAGTTTCACCATATTCAACATTGCGAGTCGCCTTCATGGAAAAAGCAGATTTCAGTGCCATTCGCCGCAAACTGGGAAAGACGCAGAAACAACTGGCTTCGTTACTGGGTATGTCCCTAAAAACCATCCACAGTTACGAGCAGGGCTGGCGATCCATCCCGTCACATATCGAACGACAACTCTACTTTTTGCTGATCAAACAACGCGGCAGGAACAAACCGCTCATCCCCTGCTGGGAGCAAAAAGCGTGTCACGACAAAGAGACGTGCCCGGCCTGGGAATTTCAGAGTGGTGATTTATGCTGGTTCCTCTGCGGCACACTGTGTGAATGCACCAGCGAATCATCATATCGCGAAAAGATTGACGTATGCCGGAACTGCTCGATCTTTCAACGACTGGTCGAATAACCAGAGGCTGTTGCCCCATGCCCTTTCTTTTTTTGGAACGGGCATTATCGTTTGTCTTGAAAAACATCCGCCAACACCTTTACAGACGATAAAGCGCCATGCCGATCTATGAGTTTATCTGTACCTCCTGCGGCAAACAATTTGAGTCCATCCTATCGTCGACAGACATCTCCACGGTCACCTGCACCGCGTGCCGAAGTTCAGCGGTCAAGAAACTTCTTTCCGTCGGCAGTCACAAGGTGAGCGGTAGCTCGCCCCCGGCTTCCCGATCGACGCAGACACCGGCCTGTGGCCGATCCGGCTTTTCCTGAGCATCATAAGAGCAAACCCCGGTGGGGTTTTGAAGCAACGTCACCGACACGACACATTCAGTCGGTCGAATCACCCGATGATCCGGAAAAATCAAACACCTGTTCGTTTTTCCTGAGCATCCCATATTTTTCCCGGGCGACCCGCTCCAGATAGTCCGGGTCATGCTTGAGACGCTCAATTTCTTCAAGCAGCTCCTCGTTACTCCGGATCAACAGCTCGGTCTGCCGCTCAAGTTGCGCCGCCTCCTGGCGCAGTTTGAGCAGACCGTACACACCGGTCTGCGGCGACACCAGCAACCACAGCATTACCAGACCAGCCAGTACCAGTGATATCTTCAGCAACCGATTCTGCTGAAGCGGCGTTAATTTCTTTTTTGGTTTTTTCCTGATGGGCACCATTGACGCACGGCTCGTTGGTTATGGAATCCGCATAATCCGCAGGATGATAATACCTACCTCGTAGAGCAGATACAGCGGTCCGCCCATAAGCAGCATGTTGACGACATCCGGTGTCGGGGTCAGCAGCGCCGCGACAATCGCGATAACCAGGACGGAATACTTCCGGTTGCGCGAGAAAAACCGGCGGGTAACGAGACCGATCCTGGCGGTGAAGACCATCAAAATCGGCAATTCGAAAATGATGCCGAACGCGAGGATAAATAACGTGACGAAATTGACGAACCGGCCGATGGAAATCACCGGCTTGAGTTCTTCCGATCCAAAACCGAGCAAAAAATTTATGCCAAACGGCAATGTAATGAAATAACAAAAGATCGTGCCGGCATAAAACAACAGGCAGGTAAAGAGGCTGAACACCACGAGTTGCGCAGTCGTCACATGAAACGGCTTGCCGATGGCCCGCAGCATGATAACGATGATCCACGGCATCAGGCCGAACACGGCGGCGAACAAGGCCAATTTGACATGGGCCAAAAACGGGCCGGCCACACTGAAAAAATAAAGCTTTTCCGAAAGATGAGTCTGTATGAGCTCCAGTAACTGTGGGCTGAGAAAAAACACGATCGCCGTTGCACCGACCACGGAGATGAACAGGGCACGCAACGAACGTCGTACTTCTTTGATGAATATGACCAGCGCCGGTGAAGACTCCATGATATGACGACCATTACCCCCGTTCTTCGCTGCAGACAAGCATGTCTCGTCCTGCTGACTCCGCCGACCACAGAAGGTAGCAGAAGCGCAGCCGAAAAGCAATTTTATAGAGGTTGCACTGATCGTTCAGCCGTGCTAAACAATGCGTTTCGGTGACTACCCGCTGCCGCTGTTTTCACCGTTATCTCAGCCATCGACGCGAGACATAAGAACGTTTTCCGCAGGCAACCACAACCGACACCGTATCATGCTTGAGCTACGATTCATTCGCGAGAATATTGACCTGGTCAAGACGAAATCAGCACAGCGCGGTATGCCCGCCGAGTTATTCGATCGTTTTCTGGAGATCGATGGGGATCGGCTGTCCGCGCTTGCCGAAGTGGAGTCTCTGAAAAACCGGCGCAATTCAGTTTCAAAAGATATCGCCGCGTTGAAAAAAACCGGCAACGACGAGCAAGCCGCGCCGCTGATCGAGGAAATGAAGGCGGCCAACAGCCGGATCAAGGATCTTGATGACAGGCTGTCCGCCATTGAGGACCAGCTCCAGGATATCATCATGGCTATCCCCAACATCGTTGATGATTCGGTACCGATCGGCACCGACGAAAACGATAACCGGGAGGTCAAGGTCTGGGGTGAAAAACGGGACTTTGCGTTTTCTCCGAAACCACACTGGCAGCTCGGGAGCGAGCTGGGGATCCTTGATTTCGAGCGGGCGGCGAAGATCTCCGGCGCCCGATTCGCCGTGCTCTGTGGGTTTGCCGCGCGGATGGAGCGGGCATTAATCAACTTCATGCTCGACCTGCACACCACAAAACACGGCTACACCGAAGTACTGCCGCCGTTTCTGGTCAACGGTGCCTCGCTGACCGCCACCGGACAATTACCGAAATTTGAGGAAGACTTGTTCAAAATCAAGGATTGGGACCTTTACCTGATCCCGACCGCTGAAGTCCCCGTCACCAACCTGCATCGCGACGAGACGCTCGAAGAGCTACAGCTGCCGCTCAAATACACGGCCTACACCCCCTGCTTTCGTTCCGAGGCCGGTTCCTATGGACGGGACACCCGCGGTTTGATCCGCCAACATCAGTTCAGCAAGGTGGAACTGGTCAAATTTACGACTCCGGAGACCTCATTTGCCGAACTGGAGTCACTGCTTGCCGACGCCGAACAGGTGTTACAATTACTTGATCTGCCGTACCGGGTCGTGACCCTGTGCAGCGGTGATCTCGGCTTCTCGTCGACCAAAACGTATGATATCGAAGTCTGGCTGCCCGGCCAGCAGACCTATCGAGAAATCTCGTCCTGCTCCAACTTCCTCGACTTCCAGGCCAGGCGCGGCGGCATCCGCTACCGGCCGGCCGGTCAGAAAAAGAGCAAGCTGGTACACACGCTCAACGGCTCCGGTCTGGCCGTAGGCCGAACGATGGTCGCCATCATGGAGAATTATCAGCAGGAGGACGGCAGCATTACCGTCCCGGAGGCGCTCCGCCCCTATCTCGGCTCCTGAGAGCGTCCGTGTCCGTCCGTCACGTCGATACCTTTCGGGGACAACCGGATACGCAGTTCTATCTCTTCAATTGCTTCGCTGACTTTCAAGGTGTTGACGTAACCGGCAACAACACCTGCCAGTGAATCCTGAATAAATGGTTTGAGGACCACTTTGCGGCCGTTGACCAGCAGGGCCGTCTTTTCCGGCCCGCGGGCACCGGCTCGAAGGAACCTTTTTTCCAAAAATAACGCAATCTCAAGCGCTTCGCTGAGGCGAAAAACATAATCGGCAACGATTTCCAGATCGCTGGCGACGGCAATGACGCCGTGCACTTCGCGGCGCAGCATCTGTTCCGGATTACGCACCACCTCGATCTTGGCAATCTGCCGGGCCTGCTTGAATCCCTCAGCGATGACGATATCGGCGTCGGGCAGGTAGCGATGCACCAGCGCGGTCAGCGGCATGGTACACGGCCCCCCCTGCATCACCAACTGATCCGGGGCAACCAGCATTACGGCATCGGCACCGGCATGCCGGTGCCGGTTGGTATCGGTGCCGGGTGAATCAAAAACGATACCCGTCTCACAACTTGATTTGACTACCCCTACCCGGTACCCCCTCTCTTTCAATTGCGAAACGACCTGTGTCGCCAAGGTCGTTTTACCGCTGTCATGCCAACCGATAAATGAAACAATTGCCGTCATCGTTTCTCCCACTGTTGATTCATAGCAAACCGGACCAGCTCTTGAAAAACGGACTATACCTTCGATCAACGGTAAAGTCATCTGCGGTCCGACCGGATGACGTTGCTTGACTGCAGCATGGCCGAGAACACCGGTGAAACGGATCAGGCCGGCGGCACGACAACGCAATTCGACTGGACAAATCAAGCAAAACTGCTACATATAGCCATGTCCGCTGCCGGATCGGCCGGCGCAGAGAACCAGCAACACTTTTCCGAGTATCCTCATCACCTGCCAGCATCATGACCACAGCCGCCTCAATCACACAACCGACAACCATCATCACCCCACAAGGACGAACGGAAGAACGTGAAGAGGTGGCTATTGAGACCCCCTACTCGATAACGCTCAACGAAGAACCAATCGGTTCGTCAATGGTCTTGCCGATCGGTCTTGAAGAATTCGGCGTCGGATTCCTCTTCGGCCAGGGATATCTGCGGCGACCGGAGGAAATCAAGGAGGTTCTCGTTTGTCCGGAAGGGAAGATCTCCGTTTATGCCGATGTCGAGAACATCGAACCAAAAGAACTGATCATTACCTCCGGGTGCGGCGGCACCGGCAAGATTCCCCGGGAGATGCTCGAGGGCTATATCGAACCGCCCCTCGAGCACACCCTTTCTTTTGCCGAACTCAGGATGTTTATTCGTCAGGTCCTCCAGGCGTCACCGCTCGGCCCGATGACCCACTGCATTCACGGCTGCGGACTCTGGGCGGACGGCCGCCTGCAGGCGTTTTATGAAGATGTGGGCCGGCATAACGCCGTCGACAAGATAATGGGCGCCATCCTGCTCGGCAAGGCGTCTCCGCGCGGTGCTGTCTACACAACCGGTCGTTTGACGTCAGATATGGTCTTGAAATGCGCCCGGATGCGTATCCCCATTGTCATGTCTCGCACCGCGCCGTCGTCGCTCGGTCTGGCCATCGCCGCCCGAGCCGGGATGACGCTGGCCGCCTACGCCCGCCCGGAACGGCTCAATGTGTTCCATGGCGCCCAGCGCATTATCAGCTAGGAGGCAATCGGGTCAGCGCCGGTTTCTCTCATAGGCGGCCAGACCCAGTTCGATTAAGCGCTCGAGCAAATCGCCGTATTCGATCCCGGCAGCCCGGGCCGCCTGGGGGAGCAGGCTCGTTCTGGTCATACCGGGAATAGTGTTGGTTTCAAGCAGATAAATAGTATTATCCGGGGCGATGATCATATCGCTTCGGGAATAGCCGCTGAGCTGCAGCACGGTATGAGCGGTGACCCCATATGCCTGGGCCGTCCTCGTGAGCTGTTCGTCGAGTTCCGCCGGGCAGATTTCCCGGGATGCACCGGGGAGGTATTTGGCGTTGTAATCGAAATACTCATACCCTTCGCCGGGGATAATCTCGATCACCGGCAAGGCCGTCGGTTCCTCATTGCCCAGTACCGAAACGGTTATCTCCCGCCCAGCAATATAGCCCTCGAGCATCACCCGATTGTCGTTTTGCAAAGCCCTGTGCACACCAGCCAGAACCTGATCACGGCTGCGGGCAATAGTCAGGCCGAGGCTCGACCCATCCCGAACCGGTTTGATGACCAGCGGCAGGCCGAGCTCATCGATCACTGCTGCACAGCGATCTTCATCCGGCGCACTGACGAGCTGCCAGGGAGCAACCGGCAAGCCGGCGAGCCGGTAGAGCATCTTGGCCAGATGCTTATCCATGGCCAATGCACTGCCGAGAATCCCCGACCCCTGATAGGGAATGTTGAGCAGATCGAGCATTCCCTGCACCGACCCATCTTCACCAAATTGGCCGTGCAACAAGATGAAGGCGAAGTCGATAGTGGAACTGTCCTGAGCCAGCCGCGCCAAATCGGTTGCCGGATCATACCGGCTGATCGTAAACTTATGCGGGTCGAGTGCCTGCTCGAAAATCGCCGCACCATTGAGCGACACCTGCCGTTCACCCGATTTTCCACCGGCAAGCAACGCTATATTCATTTTTGTCCGGTTCATCACGTCTCGTTTCTCCTCTACGTCAAGGCACCAGCAGTCGGCAACCGGCCATCATGAGAGACCTGTGCCGATCTTGAAATTGGTTCCGGGTGAAAACCCGGCATTGTGCGGTACCGTATATCATCTGCTCGCCAGCGTAAAACGAAATATTCGCAGGCGCAACACCTTGTCGTACCGACACCGATATTTTCAAGGTTCCCTTTAAGGACGTCATCGTTGCCTGCTAACTCCGGATCAAATAAAGGCGAAGCAGTTCACTGCCGAGGAAAAACCGTTTGACAGGAGCCGCGCATCGTTATATATAGAGAGATTGTCGCTGTTATTACCAGCCCGGCAGCCGGGCTTTTTTTCACGTCATCGTTTCGGGACGGCGTGGCGGCGTGCATGAGATGCGCTTCTCCTGTTCTTCACTCAACCCGTGTTGAGAGGAACAGCCGCCCGATCGACCGATAGCTGAAACACAGATGGTTCAGCACATGCCAAACGGAGATTCACATGATAGAAGTTGATGTTCGAGGTGACCTTGAGTTTGCCATCAGGCAGTTGAAGAAAAAACTGCAGATCGACGGCATCAAGCGGGAATTGAAACGCCGCGAATACTATGAGAAGCCGAGCGTTAAAAAACGCCGGAAACAGGCTGAAGCGCGCCGTAAACTCAGGAAATTCAACCGCATGAGAAAATCTTTGTAGACCATCTTCCAGGGTGCCGCCGTCAGTCGCCTCGGCCGGCAGCGGCACGTGCTTACAACCCGGTCCGGTAACGCCATCGAAGCGACCGCCCCTGCAGACCAGACAACGTTGTTGCTGGAACGCTTCCTTCACCATCTGGCCCGTGAACGCCGCCTGGCGGATAACACGGTCAGCGCCTACCAGCATGACATCGCCTCGTTTCTCGATTTCACGACAAAATCGGGGATTGCCTGTGTGCAAGATATTTCGCTGACCACGATTCACGATTTCCTGCAGGCCTGCCGATTGCGCGATATCTCAAATCGCAGCAACGCCAGACGGGTTTCGGCGCTGAACGGTTTTTTCGGTTTTCTTGCCGCCCACGGCCACCTTCAGCGAAACCCGTTTGCCACTATCGACCTCCCGAAAAGCGGCCGGTCGCTGCCGAAAGCATTGAGCGCCAAGGATGTAAACCGGCTCTTGGCGGTTCCCACCGGATCGCCCGACCCACTCCGCCTGCGCAATCACGCCATGCTCCTGCTGCTGTATGCCACCGGGCTGCGGGTTTCGGAACTGGTTGGCCTGGAAACCAATGGCTGCAACCTTACCGCCGGGTTTCTTCGGGTACGCGGGAAAGGTAATAAGGAACGGCTCGTTCCGTTCAACCGGCACGCAGCCGCTACCATTGAATCCTACCTCGAATCGGCTCGTCCCCTGATTCTCAAAGGCCGGCGCAGCACCTATCTGTTCGTCACCGGACGTGGGCGGCCGATGTCGCGTATGCGCTTCTGGCAGATCGTCGCCGCCACAGCGCGGGCCGCCGGCATTGACAAACCGGTGTCACCCCATGTCCTGCGCCATTCGTTTGCCACCCATTTGCTGGCCAACGGTGCCGATTTGCGGGCGGTGCAAATGATGCTCGGTCATGCCGATATCGCCACGACCCAGATTTATACGAAAATCGACGAGGACCGACTCAAGGCCGTTCATCGTTCATTCCACCCGCGGCGCTGAACAGACGGTATTTGCTTTCACCGCCACCGGTCGCTATAGTATTCGTTACGCTCTTTGACCCCGGGCCTTCACCAACCGCCCGGCGCCATCCCGGGCCCATCGTCGGACGCAACATAGCAGCCGATGGGCGAACTGCCACGAACAACCAGCAAACGGGAATTTTCACAACAACCACCGGCTATGCGCGTTATTACCACCCACATGAACGCCGATTTCGACGGCATGGCCTCGATGATTGCCGCCCAGAAACTGCACCCGGGCGGAGTACTCGTCTTTCCCGGCTCCCAGGAGAAAACGCTGCGCGACTTCATCGCGCAGACCCTGCTCTACCGCTATGATTTTCTCAAGGCAAAGCAGATCGACCTCACCAAGGTCGATGAGCTGATCGTCGTCGATACCCGCTCATCCCGCCGTCTTGGGCCGCTCGCCGTCTGCCTGAATAATCCCGGCCTGTCCTTGCATATCTACGACCATCACCCAAAAGAAGACGGCGACCTGATCGGTGACCGTGAAATCGTTCGCGATGTCGGCTCAACCATGACCTTGCTCGCCGAAATCATGCAGGAGCAGCACATCCCTATCAGCAGCGAGGAAGCAACCATTTTCGCCCTCGGCATCTACGAGGACACCGGCTCGCTGACCCACGCAACGACAACCCCTGACGACTTGCGCGCCGCCGCCTGGCTGCTGGATCAGGGCGCAAAACTCGACGTGGTCGCCCAATTCATCAGCCACGATCTGACCGCCAACCAGGTCGGCTATCTCAACGATCTGATGAAAAACGCGAAGCGGGTCGCCATTCAGGACCTTGAGGTCGTCATCTCGACCCTGTCGCTGCCGTCCTATGTGGATGACTTTTCGCTGATCGTCCAGCGGCTGGTCAACATGGAAAACCTCGATGTCCTGTTCGCCATCGTTGCCATGGCCGGGCGAACCTATCTGATCGGCCGCAGCCGTATCCCCGACGTCAATGTCGGTGCTATTGCCCGGGACTTCGGCGGCGGCGGACATGCCTCAGCAGCATCGGCGACCCTTGCCGAGACCGGCCCGGTTGAGGCCTGCGAGCAGCTCATGCGCAGTCTGCAGCGTCACGTTCGACCACAGGCCATCGCCCGGGAAATGATGACGTCGCCAGCCATCACCGTCACCGAAAACACCCCCCTGCATGAAGCGCAGGCGCTGATGACCCGCTACAATGTGAACGCCATGCCGGTGGTCCCGCAGCCGACCACAGACCGCAACGGCAACGCACCGTTTATCTGCGGCATCATCTCCCGGCAGGTGGTAGAACGGGCTTGCAGCCATGATCTCGGCGAACAACCGGTCCAGGACTACATGGCCAGCGATATCGAGGTATTATCACTCAATGCAACGCTTGCCGACATCCAGGAAATCATTATCGAACACCGGCAGCGACTGATACCGATCGTTCATGATCGGACCATCAAAGGCATCATCACCCGCACCGACCTGCTGAACCGCCTCGTCAACGACCCCGCCAATCTGCCGAAAAATCTGCTGCACGAGGCCGAGCACCCATCGCTTGAGCGCAGCAGGAACCTCAGCCACCTGATGAGCGGTTGCCTGAACGCCGCCATCATGGCGTTATTGCAGACCGTCGGCCGCGTCGCTGATGAGTTTCTTTACAACGCCTTTGTCGTCGGCGGATTTGTTCGCGATCTCCTGCTGCGCAAAAGAAATTTTGACCTTGATGTCGTTGTCGAAGGCGACGGCATCGCCTTTGCGAGAAAACTCAGCCGAAAACTCGGCGGCCGGGTCAGAGAGCATGAACGATTCGGCACGGCAACCATCATCCTGCCCGACGGCCTCAAACTCGATGTAGCCACCGCCCGCCTTGAGTACTACGAATACCCGGCGGCCTTGCCGACGGTGGAACTATCCTCGATAAAGCTCGACCTCTACCGCCGCGATTTCACCATCAATGCCATGGCCATTCAGCTCAATCCTGAGCATTTCGGCCGACTCGTCGATTTCTTTAACTCCCAGAACGACCTGAAACAGATGGCAATCAAAGTGTTGCACAATCTGAGCTTCGTCGATGACCCGACGCGAATCTTCCGTGCCATCCGGTTCGAGAAACGGATGGATTTCATCATCGCCCGCCATACCGAACGGTTGATTCGCAACGCCGTGAAGATGAATCTGTTCGGCAAAGGCGACGACCCGCGCTTTTTCACTGAGCTCAAGATCCTGCTCAACGAAGAAAATGCAACCCCGGCCGTCGAGCGTTTGGCCGAGTTGGGCCTGTTTCCGTTTCTCTGGCCCGATCTCAAGCCCCAACCTGCTCTGGACCGCCGCTTCCGTCATTGCTTTGCCCAGACGCAGCGCGCCATCTCCTGGTTCAAGCTGCTCTATCTCGCCGATGCGTATGAGCCGTGGATCGTCTACCTGCTGGTGATCATGAGCCGCTCTCCGGTGAACGTGCTGACCAATTTCTGCAACCGCTTCCAACTGGCGCCGCGTGTCAGGACGTTTCTCCTCGAGGAAAAGCAGGGTGCTGACGCCGCAACACGTCAGCTGTCTGGACGCAGTGCATTGAAAAATAGTGAAATAAGGACTGCATTTAAAGATCTGCGCATTGAAGGACTGCTCTATCTGATGGCAGTAGCCCGCAAGACCGAAGTGAAGATGGCCGTCTCCGCCTACGTCACCACCCTGCGCCATGAAGCTCCGTTGCTGGACGGCAACGATCTCAAGAGACTCGGGTATCAGCCGGGACCACTCTTTAAAACGATGCTGGAAACCCTGTTGCTGGCTCGGCTGGATGAACGCGTCCACACCCGGGACGACGAAATCGCCCTGATCACCGAGCTGTTTCCACGCACCGAGCAGTGATGCCCAGGTGCCGCCCTTGCCGACCGCCACCTCCCGGGGCAGGCTTGCTTGCAGCAAAACGATAGGTGCTTACCGTAGCAATAGTTGGAAGGTACAGGTGACCCCGGCAGAGAACGCCTCCGCCCCGGTGAAAGGGCGCCTCAACGACGGACGTATATCATCGAAAAGGGGGTTCCACGCAGCCACCACCCCTTGTATAAGACTATGGATAGTGCCCAACAACTGCTGTTCCAACTGCCACCACTGCTGTTCGCGCTGACCCTGCACGAATATGCCCACGGCTATGTCGCCTACCGCCTCGGAGATCCGACGGCCTACCGGGCCGGCAGGCTCTCGCTCAACCCACTCCGGCACCTGGATCCGCTCGGTACGCTGGCCTTTTTCTTTATCAAAATCGGTTGGGCAAAACCGGTTCCGGTCAATCCTGCCTATTTTCGCAACCCGCGTCAGGACATGTTATGGGTGGCTCTGGCCGGGCCACTTACCAACCTGGCGCTGGCGGTGATCAGTGCCCTGCTCCTGCGGGTCATGTTGTTTGCCATCGCCGTTCTGCCGGAGATGCCGATACTGCAGGCAATTCTGCTGCCGCTGGTCTGGATGCTTGTGGCAAGCATCTGGATCAACCTGGTGCTCTGTGTTTTCAATGTCCTGCCTATCCCGCCGCTGGACGGTGGCCGAATCATCGCCGGCCTGTTGCCCGCCAACCTGGCCGGCAGTTTTGCCGCACTTGAGCGTTACGGTTTTCTTTTTATCCTGATCCTGGCCCTGACCGGCGTTCTCTCCTCGATTATCCTGCCGATTATTACCTTTGCCAACAATCTATTGCTGATCTGAAAAACAGCAGGCCCGCTGCCGATAGTCGGCAAGCGGGCCCGCACTGTTCCCTATGTGCCGTTGCCGATCAGAACTTGTAGCTGATTCCGGTGGACACCAGGATCGCCGAGGCGTTCTCA
>CAZSOA010000077.1:0-14162 GCA_964608305.1 uncultured Desulfofustis sp.
GAAGCTGACGACGATCATCATGTACGCGGTGATCATCAACACCTTCTTCTTCCTGATGGAATTCTTTGTCGGTTATTACTCAGAGGTGCCCGGCCATATTCACAGTCTCGAGTACCTGTTCTTCGGCCTCGAGCATGACGGCCATGTCTACAACAACCTGGTACCGTTCATGTGGGCCGCGACACTGTTCAACTTTACCGGCCTTGGCATCCTTGCTTACATGAAGATCGCCAAAGTGTTCGATTATCGCTTGGTGGGCACTGCCGCAACGCTGATCTTCCTGGCGCTGTGGGCCGACAAAGGGCTTGGCTTCGTGTTCGCCGGTTTCGTACCCAATCCGCTTGAAGAGATTACCGAATACATCCCGACGCTTAATGAAATCGGGATTACGCTCGGTATCTGGGCAACCGGATTTTTCCTGCTCACGCTGCTTTACAAAATCGCCGTCGGCGTTGAGCATGAAGTAGAAGCCTGAATCGATCAGGCCTCATGATGAAACAGAAACCCCCGTCCACCGCCTGGTGGTCGGGGGTTTCTGTTTGGTTAATCCGAACCTGGGGGAGGTCGATGAGAATGGTGCACCGACGCCGTCGCAGGACCGAGCCGGCTGGTGATGGCATTACCCGGGCTGCGATTTCTCTGTCAGGCGATAGCCTTTTTGCTAACCGACAACGGTGAGGTACAGCAGAAACAATTCGTTGATCTGGGGGTGGAAGAACAGGTAGGCAAGACCGCTGATCGCCAGAAACGGACCGAAGGGGATCCGCGTGGCACCGCCTTTTTGTTGCTGACGCATGGCTAGCAGCCCGACGATTGAGCCGGAGACTGAGCTGGCAAAGACAATGAACAGCAGTGATTGCCAGCCGAGGAAAGCACCGAGCATAGCCAGCAACTTGATATCGCCGCCGCCAAGCCCTTCCTGCTTGCGGATCAGGTAGTAGCTGTATGAAATCAGGTAAAAGAAACCACCACCGATGAGCAGACCGAGCAGTGAATCCTGCCAGTTGACCAGTGGCGAGACGAACGAAAAGCAGAGCCCGAAAACAATGCCGGGCAGGCTGATCACATCAGGTATTATCTGGTGATGAATATCGATCCATATTATAGTAACGAGCGCAGCACAGAATAGAAAAAAACCGACTGCCGCCACACTCGGCCCAAAGCGGGCTACCACTGCCATCGCCAGCAGGCCGGTAAGCAGCTCTACCACCGGATACTGGATGGAGATCGTCGCTGCGCAATGGGCGCAGCGACCGCGCAATACCAGCCAGGAGATGATGGGAATATTCTCGTACCAGCAGAGCGGTGTTTTGCACCGTGGACAATGGGATGCGGGAAAGACGACGGAGGCCCCCGGCTGCGGGAGTCGCAGAATCACCACATTGAGAAAGCTGCCGACGATTGCGCCGAAGATGAACACCGGTACGAGAAGGATATAATCGGGGTGCATGGACTCCTCGGGATATCAACGATCCAGACCAATTCCTGTCATTTTGTCGCTTTAAAAACAATATATTATGGCCCAACACCAGGAAAAAGCAACAATTATCCGGTATGAGCAGTTATCCGACGACAATATCCGGCTGACCCTGGATGCGCCGCTCATCGCCCAAGCCGCAAAGCCGGGACATTTTGTCATGATTCGTACCGGCCTTGGCAAAGACCCGCTATTGCGCAGACCGTTTTCTTTACACCAGGCGAGCAGCAACGGCCAGATCCAGATATATTTCCGGGTTGTCGGCCGAGGTACCTCGATCCTCGCCCGTTGCCGGGTCGGAGAATCACTCGATGTCTTCGGCCCGCTTGGCCGGCCTTATCGGATCGATCGTCAGCGCCCCGCCTGCCTGGTAGGAGGTGGACTGGGTATCGCTCCCCTGTTGTTTCTGGCAAAGCGGATCTGCCAATTGGGTCGGGATCACGGGTATGATCTGGTATTGCTCGGTGGCCGGCAGAAGGGTGATGTCGAGCCGCTGGTCAATGATTTTCAGCAATTCGGCCTGCCGTTGCACTGCGCCACCGATGACGGCTCGTACGGGATTCGAGGATATGTCACCGAGTTATTGCGGACCGAGACGTTGACGCCGGACACGGTGGTCTATGCCTGCGGACCTGAACCGATGCTGGCCGGCGTTGCACGGATCAGCGCCGACCGCGGGCTGGCCTGTCAGGTGAGCATCGAAAGCGTCATGGCCTGCGGAATGGGCGCTTGTCTTGGCTGCAACGTCGATGCCACCGGCGGCGGGTATCACCACGTCTGTATTGACGGGCCGGTGTTCGACGCGGAGGATCTGGTATGGAATTCGTAAAAGATTCCAGTTATCCGGATCTTCGGGTCAATATCGGTTCGCTGATTCTCCAGAATCCGGTTATGACCGCATCGGGAACGTTCGGCTATGCCAGGGAGTTTGAGCCGTTCGTCAATCTCCATCGTCTCGGGGCGGTGATCGTCAAAGGGATTTCGCTGCTTCCCCGGCCGGGCAATCCGCCCCCGCGGATCGTCGAGACCGCCTGTGGCATGCTCAACGCCATCGGCCTGCAAAATGTCGGCGTCGATCGCTTCATCACCGAAAAGATCCCGTATCTGTGCGGCCTGGGAATTCCGGTTATTGTGAATATCCTCGGTGATACCGTCGAGGAATATCGACAGATCACCGAACGGCTTGCCGACGTCGAGGGAGTAGCTGCTCTGGAAATCAATATTTCCTGCCCGAACGTCAAGAAGGGTGGGGTTGCCTTTGGTGCCGACCCCTTGATGGCTGCTGCGGTAACCGCGGCGGTCAAGCAGGCGGCCACGGTGCCGGTGATGGTGAAACTGTCGCCAAACGTATCCGATATCAGCGTCGTTGCCCGGGCGGTAGAAGAGGCCGGGGCCGACTCGCTGTCCCTGATCAATACGCTGGTCGGCATGGCGATTGATCTGCGGAGCAGAAAGCCGGTATTGGCAAATGTCATCGGCGGGCTTTCGGGTCCGGCGATCAAGCCGGTGGCCCTGCGGATGGTTTATCAGGCAGCCGAGGCGGTTTCGATTCCGGTTGTCGGTATCGGCGGCATCGAATCCGCCGAGGATGCGCTCGAATTTATTCTTGCCGGCGCCACCGCCGTCCAGATCGGCACCGCCAATTTTATCAACCCACGGGTCTGTGAAGAGGTCGTCGAAGGGATCGGCGCCTATGTTCAGGAGCATAAGCTGCTCTCTATCAGGGAGATGATCGGAGCACTCGAGGTATAAGTCATGACCCGTCGATCCCTGCCGTTTTTCGACCGGTTGCAACGTTTTTTCCGGCCGATTGTGACTTATTGCACATTGATGATCGATCCGACCACGCCGTGGCGGGTACGGATCATGCTCGCCGCCGGGGTGATCTACCTGTTGTCGCCCTGGGATCTGATCCCTGACTGGCTGCTCGGGATCGGCATTGTCGACGATGTGGCGGTGATAGCGCTGCTTGGTTGGCTGGCGGCGAAAATGATGGCCAAAGATCGACACGATATACCATGATGAACACACGTCACGGCCCTATCTGTGTCTCCATCGGTGTGGCGAGTCAACAGGAGTTGCTGGCGCTCGTTAACCGGTGCCAGGCGATAGCCGATGTTATCGAAATCAGGCTCGATTGCCTCGATAACCCCGATCCTGCCGCCGTCCTTGCCATGGCGACCGTGCCGCTGCTGTTCACCAATCGACCGGTCTGGGAAGGCGGGCATTTTTCCGGAACTGAACAGGAGCGGCTCAGACCACTTCTGCAGGCCGTCGAAGCCGGTGCTGCCTACATCGATTGCGAGCTGCGCGCACCGCGTGCGTCGCGACTGGCACTGCGACAGGTTACGCAGCGATCGGACTGCCGTCTGTTGATTTCCTGGCATGATTTTACCGAGACACCGTCATGGCGCAGGTTGTCGGGTATCTTGACGCGGATGCATAAGGCCGGCGACATCGGAAAAATCGTAACCACCGCCCGACAGCATCTCGATGTTTTACGGGTATTGCGGCTTCAGGAAAAAGCTGCTGCTCTATCTTTTCCGCTGATTGCTTTTGCCATGGGGCAAGCGGGGACGATCAGCCGGCTGGCGACCCTGGCGCTCGGCGGCTATATGACCTATTGCGCAGCTACACCGGAGGCTGCAACCGCACCGGGGCAGTTGACCATCGATCAATTGCGGGCGCTGCATGCGCTGCTGCCGCCGGCTTGCTCCAGCGAGGCCGAACATGCAGGTTAATGGCACAACAGCGCTCTACGGCATCATCGGTAACCCGGTGGCTCACTCGCTTAGTCCGGCAATGCAAAACGCCGCTTTTGCCGCGCTCGGGGAAAACCGGATCTATCTGCCGCTGCCGACGAAACGATTGGCTGCTGCGATCGATGCACTGCGCTATCTCGGCTTCTGCGGGGCCAGCGTCACCATTCCCTACAAAGAGCAAATCATCAACGAGCTTGACGAAATCGACCGAATTGCCGAGCGGATCGGCGCGGTCAACACCGTGGTTGTTCGAGAGCTGGGAACGCGGCGCTATTTGGTCGGCATGAACACCGACTGGCTTGGCGCCAACCGGGCGCTTGCGGAAGCAATAGCACTTCCGGGCCGGCATGCGGTTATTCTCGGTGCCGGTGGAGCGGCCCGAGCCATCGGCTTTGGCCTGCTCGAGGCCGGAGCGACCATCGAGATCAACAGCAGAACCGAAGCTTCCGGCCGGGCGCTGGCGACGGCGCTCGGCTGCCCATGGCGACCGTTGTCAACTCCGGATGCGTCTGATGGCGACATCCTCGTCAATGCCACCTCGGTGGGCATGGCACCAGATGATTCCGCAACCCCGATAGGCCGGGAGGCACTGCGTCGTTTTCAGGTGGTCATGGATATCGTTTACGCGCCGTTGCAGACCCGCCTGCTCCGCGAAGCAGCCGAATTTGGCTGCCGGTGTGTCGATGGCTTGCAGATGCTGCTCTATCAGGGTGTGGCCCAGTTTGAGTTGTGGACCGGCCGGCAAGCGCCGGTGGATGTCATGAGGCAGGCGTTACTGGCCGGTGTCGTCGACAAGGATACGCGCAAACGTGCAACAGGATGAAGAGATGAAAGAGATTGTGCCGGTTAGAGAACTCAATGCGGTGGTCGAGGTGCCCGGATCGAAAAGCATCACCCAGCGGGCGCTGATTGTCGCTGCGTTGGCTGAAGGACGCTCGACGCTGATCGGGCCGCTGGACAGTGAGGATACCCGGTACAGCATTGCCGCCCTGGAGCTGATGGGAATGCGGTTGACCCGGCAACCGGGGAAATGGTTGATTGACGGTACCGGCGGCACAATCGTTGCTCCTGCAACGCCGCTTTTTCTTGGCAACAACGGAACGGCAACCCGTTTCCTGACGTCGGTCGCGGCGCTGGGGAACGGCGAATTCATTATCGATGGCGATGAGCGGATGCATGAACGCCCCATCGCGCCGTTGATCCAGGCCCTGCGCGGCTGGGGCGTCGATATCGAGGCCATCCACGGCAATGGCTGCCCGCCGCTGCGGATTAGGGCCGCCGGGTTGGCCGGCGGCCGGACTGTTCTGCCTCAAGGGCAAAGCAGCCAATATCTGTCATCCCTGTTGCTGGTTGCGCCGTTTGCCCGGCACCCCGCGGAACTTGATATCCAGGGAGAGATCCTGTCGCGGCCTTATGTGATCATGACACTCGAGGTGATGACCGATTTTGGCGGCACCATTGAGGTAACCGGCGATTTGGCAGGTTTTACGGTAACCCCGGGAAACTACCGGGGCCGCGACTATCATATTGAAGGCGACGCTTCCAGCGCCAGCTATTTCTGGGCGGCTGCGGCGGTCGCCGGCGGCCGGGTGACCGTCGCCAATGTTCCGGTACCGTCCCTGCAAGGGGACACCATGCTCGTCCCATTGCTTGGCCGGATGGGTTGCCGTGTTGAGCAGACCGGATCGGGAATTACCGTGATCGGTGAAAAAGACCTGCAGGGCATCTCCGTTGATATGGGCAACATGCCCGATGTCGTGCCGACCCTGGCGGTTGTCGCGGCGTTCGCCGAAGGGCCGACCGAAATCAGCAACATCGCGCATCTGCGCATCAAGGAGTGCGACCGGTTACATGCCGTGGCCACTGAACTTGGCAAAATCGGCGTGCAGGTCGATGAGTACCCGGATCGTATGGTTGTGCACGGTACCGGCGGCCGGGGAATGGAGGGGGCCACCATTGCCACCTATAACGATCATCGGATGGCGATGAGCATGGCGGTGGCCGGTTTACGGGTCCCCGGTATCCGAATCATCGGCCCGGAATGTGTGAATAAGTCGTTTCCCGATTTCTGGGAACGGTTCCAGCGCCTGCAATAACACCGGCAGGAGGACCGGCTATGGCCTGACAACCGGTTCGGGCCGGCACGCCGCTTTTCTTGCTCGCACGCGATAGGTCGGATTAGATGACCAGGTCGGCGTCCGGGCAACCACTTCGATGACCGCGAACGAAAACCCGTTCCCCCCGCCCGACACGCAGCAGCCGTGCCGCATTACCTTGTTTGACACAGATTTCCAGTTCCCCGCTGCTGTTCATGATGGCTGTCGGCAACGTATCGGTGATATCGCCGTAGCTGCCCTGGCAAAAACCGATTGCATACGAACGCACGGTGATGCACGGTCGATCGCCGAGATCGATGCGGTTGAGATGCGCTTTGGTGATGTTGGTTCTTAGATTGCCGAAGGTATCGATAGCGATAATCTCACCGACAACCCCGTCACGTTGCAGCACCGGGTCGCGGAGACTGACGATCACGCAGGAATCCCGTGGGACCCGCGGACCGACGTGGACAATGGACATACCGGACGCGAGACGGGCGGCCACCGGAGCCATGATGTCGCGGCCATGGAAGGTCTTGGATATCTCCTTGAGAAACAGTTTTCGATTCTCCACCTGGTAGACATCGGCTGTCTCCGGGCCGTTGAGCAGCGGGGTGAAGACACCGTTGTCCGGGCCGATGAAAAAATGGGTGTCGTATTGCAGTGCGATGATCCGGCGTGCCGTGCCGACTCCGGGATCGACAACGCAGAGATGCACCGTGCCGGGGGAGAAGTATTTGTAATTGTTGCAGACGATCCGGGCTGCCTGGCGAATGTCCTGTGGCTCGATCTGGTGCGTCAGGTCGACAATCGGGATCCCTTTGTTGATCAGCAGAATTACCCCTTTCATCACACCGACGTACTCATCGGCCAGGCCGAAATCGGTGGTCAACGTGATCGGGAAACCGCTCTGTCTCATGTGAGCCGTCCGTTGGTGCGTGAAGGAGGCTGGGGACTGTCGCTTATCACTGGCTTCATCTTACTTGATTCAGGAGGCAAGGGCAAAGCGCAACTCGCAAAAAATGTATCATTGTTCGCTGGATGATGCTGTTTTCGGTGGAGCGGGGGTGACGGATTTTTTATGTTGGGCAGAAGGCATCGATTACGCCAGTTTGTTTATGGTTGTTTGGGCAGAAGAAAATAGAGGAGCGCCTCGTGGTTCGTATGACCGGCGGCGTATGCAGCGTTGTTGCCGGCCCCCCAGAACAGATCGACTCTGCCGGGGCCTTTGATCGCCGCGCCGCTGTCCTGTGGCAGAACGAACCGTCCGAACGCGCGCCAGTGTGAATAGTCGCCATGTTCGTCGAAGACCGGTCGCTGACCGAGCAGGTAGCCGATGGCCCCGGTCGGCAGCGCCTCATGATCGATCGCAATCGAGCGGCCGGGGGTCAGCGGCAGGCCGAGTGATCCGCGGGGCGATCCGGAGTCGTTTCCCCAGTCAAAGAATATATAGCGGGGGTTGTGCTGGAGGAAATCGCTTATAAGTTCCGGGTGGTCCGCAAAATAGGTGCGCATGGCCGGAACCGAGACGGCTTCGCGAGCCATGATCCCCCGGTCGACGAAGAGCTTGCCGAGGCTGTTATAGGACTGGCCGTTGGTCCCGGCAAAACGGACGGCACGGACAGCGCCGTCGGGCAGCAGGATCCGGCCGGAACCCTGGACATGCATGAGGTAGGCATCAAGGGGGTCACGCAGATACACGAGTTCATAGCCATCGAGGTGATCACCGGTTTCCAGTTCGGCCCTTGTCCAATATGGAATGAAATGGCCGTGTTGGTCGACTCGGCCGACCCGGCGTTTGCCGGTTTGTGGGTCGACTTCATGAACCAACGAGTCCGGCACACGATAGAGCGGATAGCGATACGGACCTTCCCGGTGCAGGCTACCGGGAAAGAGCGGCTCGTAATACCCGGTGAGCAGCATCCGGCCGTCGCCGGTCCGGCCGGTGGCTTGATAGACGGCAAAGGAGTCGTTGATCAGTCGGTTACGCTGCAGGGGGTCGGGGGTGGTCTCGATGATGTGCCGGAAACTGCGCAGCCCGGCGAGCAGGGTCTCCGGGGAATAGATCCGGCCGTTGATAACGATTGGCCGTTCACCATTGAGGTTGCGAAGATACGCAATCTGTTCATCGAGCGCCAACAGGAGGTCGCCGGCATCATCGTCGTCGATGAACAGTGGGACGTCGCCGACAGGGAGAAAACGCAACGCTGTCTGTTGCACCTGGCAACCGCATAGGGTTGTCAGGAGAACCAGACAGGCCAGGAGGCTCAGGGGGGTATAAGCTGCGAAAAACCCTCTTGGCATGTGGTGGTCACTTCTCCTGAATGGCCTCGGCCAGTTCGGCAACAGCCATTGCATAGCGGCTGGAATGGTTCCATTCGATAATTGCCTGGAAGTTCTGATAGCCGGCTACGTACCTGAGACCACCGCCTTCTTCAGGTGCTTGCTCCAGGCCGACAATGATGACCGGCCGATTGCCTGGGGAAGACGGCAGCACGAGGCCCTGATCCGCACTGACTGTGGCCACCTCGACCTTAACTCGGCGTCCCTGGGTGTGGGCCCGGATCAGTTCGGCGGATTTGAGCTCAAGGCCGATGTCAACGTAGACCGGTGCATTGAGACTCCAGTGAAATCGGCGCAGATAGTTTGCTATCGAGGCAAAAATGTCATCAATGGAGTTAAAGACGTCTCTGATATCGTCACCATCAAAACTGACCGCGTACTCATTGAAACTTGATGGGATGAACTGGGGCTGGCCGAATGCACCGGCGTAGGATCCCTGCACCGTCAGCGGGTCCATCCCATTTTCTCGACAGACCTGCAAAAAGTGGATGAGCTGGGTGCGGAAGAAGGCGGATCGGCGTGGGTAGGCATCGAACAAGGTGTTCAGCGTCTCAAAGACAGGGAAATTGCCGCGATGACTGCCAAACCGCGATTCAATCCCCCAGATGGCGATGATGACCTCCCGATCGACACCGAAATGCGCTTCCACCCGATCAAGCAGTTCCCGGTGCTCGGCGAGTTTCTCTTTGCCGGTGGCGATGGTCTGCGGAGTAATGAAAAGCGGCCGATACTCATAGTAGGGCTTGGCCTCCCATTGGCGGTCCATCAGTTCGAGAACTCGCCGGTTGATCACGACGCCGTGAAATAACGCCTGGAGTTCCGTCTCGGTGAAGCGGTGTTCTCGCTGCAACTCGGTGAACAGTTCTCGGTAACGTTCGCTCGTAATATCGATCGGCTGCCGGTCGGTGACCAGGTCGGCAGCCAGTGGCTGATTTGCCGGGCTGTTGCCGGGCAGAACCAGGTTCAGCGAGGCAAAAAGTAACGTGGCCGCCACGATCAGCAGCGCAAAGCGGTTGGTAGCAGGCAGAAACAAGGTCGCGAATCGGTGGAGAAGATAAGTCATATCAGCAATAGGTCTGGTTGAATAAATGAACAAAATCGTCAAGCTGGTCTTCCGGCAAAGCGTTGATGCCTGCTGCCGCAGCCCGACCGCCCCCCCCGGGAAATTTTCGGCACAGGGTGTCGGCGTCACGGCGATCGGCCAGCGGGGCCCGCACGCTGATACGCAGGGTGCCGTCCCGGTTTTCGGTGATGAGCGCATGGGCCCCGGCCGGATTTTCGCGAGCTTTGAGGTTCGCGAATACCCCGGAGACCCGCCGAGCCCACGGGCTGTCCGGCAGGCGGTAGACATGGTTGCGGCCGTTGGATGCGT
Organism: uncultured Desulfofustis sp.; assembly: GCA_964608305.1. Taxonomy (GTDB): domain Bacteria; phylum Desulfobacterota; class Desulfobulbia; order Desulfobulbales; family Desulfocapsaceae; genus Desulfofustis. Next base: position 10,051 of record CAZSOA010000077.1, read on the forward strand.
ATTCCGGCTGCGCCTGGGCATGAGCCATGTCGTTGCCGAAACCGGTTTGTAAGGTCTTGATGACCGGCGATGTATTGAAGAAATCGAAGGGATCGTGGTAATCGCTGACGGCGCGATAGAGCTTCTCCGGTGGGAAATAGAGATCCTGCAGGTCGCTCCCGTAACCGTTGTAGTTGAGGAGTTCCCCGATTTCCCGAAGAATCGCCAGTTGTTCCTCGGTTAGACCGTAAGCAGCGCCGAGCCGGGCAGCGACGCTGTGCAAATTGTCTCCGTAGGCGCCACACAGCGCCCAGCGATGGAAACGATCGTCCAGCAGGCCATTGATAATCAATGCGGTGCATTGATCGGGGGCCTCATCGATCCTGGTGGTCAGGCCATCAGCTTCGGGAATTGTTCCTGCGAAGTGGTGGTCTGCGTAGAAAATCGTGTTGTTTCCGGCAAGCAGGTTAACCAATGCGTCTCGGTTGGCATCAAAAGAGATATCGAGCACGGTGATACTGCTGTTCGTTACCGTCTCGATACGCTGCAACAGCTTGATGTCCCGCTTGACCCCGGTAACAAGGACGGCATCAGGAATCGCGCGGGCCAGGCGGAGTTGATGGAGGGCGCAAATGCCGTCGGCATCTCCGTTGAAAACATCATAATGGATCGATCGTTGTCGGGCGGCAAATGGCATGAAACGGAGGAAACAGTCTGCCCGACGGATACTCCGCCGGGCAGAAAACGTGCTTGATCAATAAGTAAAACCGATCGGGCTGCCGATGTTGGCCAGATTAAACACGATCATGAAGACGGTGTCACTGGGCGTGTACTGGGTGGCAAATTCAACCGACCAGCACGGGGCATGGTAGATGAGCGCCACATCCGCTTCGTTGGTTTCACTCTGCGAGATGGAGTGCTCGAACTCCACCTTGGCACTCCAGTTGGCAAACAGATAGGTTGAGACGGTGGCGTTGATCTGTTCACTCCTGGATCGGTCGTCGAGGTAATATTCCAGTTCGAAATAGTCACCCCGATCGGTGGTGTAGATGCCTTCGACGAAGTGGCGGTAAAAACCGTCTTCATAGACATCGAAATCGGTCCGGTATTCAAATGAGAGCTGCTGCAACGGCCGCAGCCCCAGGCGCATGCTGATATCGGAGAAAGGTTCGTCGGAATCATCACTGAGCAGGCTGTAGCTCTGCTTGATCTTGACGTGGGCGAATTCGCGCTCTTCCACCTCATCCTTGAACAGGTTGAAGAAGTTGTCGATACCGTAGGTGATTCGGTTCTGCTCGCCGATCCGGTCAACCCCGTCGAATCGCGGCAGGTCGTCCTGGTCGACGTCGGGGATGAAATCATATTCGACATAGGGACGAATCTGGTGATCCAGACTGTCGGCGCCGCCGTTGCCGGCAAGGGCGAAGGAGCGCATCAAGGTGGTGCCGACCTCGGCGTGGAGATCGTAGATGAACCGGTTCTGCTGACTGTCCTCTTCCCATTGGGCGTCACCATATTCCTGAACGATATAGTAGGTGTCGCGAATGCCGATTTCGGCCCGGGACTCGAGATACTGACTCAGCGGGATCGGCGCACTGAGGCGCGGGTGCAGGTCGACCCGGTGACCACCGACTCCTTCCTCGCGCCAGAAATTATAATAGGACGAATCCCACGAAAGGGTGAAATTACCGAATCCCTGCAGCGGGAGTGTGCCGGTGTAGTCGAGCTTCGGCAGGTTCCAGAGGGGGCTGTTACCGCTCTTGTCGGCACGGACGTCGTTGACGGCGAGCAGTTCACCGGTCAGCGAGGTCGCCCCCCATGATTTGAGCACGCCGAAGGTATTAGTGCGCTGGTCGTCGGTCTTGTTCTGCAGACTGCGCCCGAATGATTCGAGGAACCGCTCGTTGGAGGACTTGAACCCGGTCAATCCGGTATTGAACTCGGTCAGGTAGTCACGGTCGGAGACGATATCGAGATCGAGCCGGGAGGACCAGCCGCTGCCGAAGTCGTGGTCGGCCTTGGCGCGTACCCAATAACGGTCCTTGTTGTCATGAGTAAAACCGGTGTCCTGATAATAGGAAGTCTCGGACGGGTCGCTCAACTCGTCATGCAAGTAGTTGGCGAAAATCATGCCCCGATCGGTCTCACTTTTCACATAGCGCAGCTCAAGACCGGGCATATAGCCGCGATTGGTCATGTACTGGGTGTAAATCGTGGCATCGGTGGAATCGGAAATGTTCCAGAAAAACGGCAGATTGAAACCAAATCCGCTGTTTTCGCTGGTGATCAGCTCCGGCAGCAGAAAACCGGTCTCCCGCTTGTTCTTTGCCGGAATGATCATCCACGGGCTGTAAAAGATCGGCACATCCTTGATTCGGAATCGGGCATGTTTCATGACGGCATAGCCGTCTTCCTCGATGACGGCATCGCTGGCGGCAAAGCTCCAGGGCGCCGTTTCACCCTTGTTGACCTTACAGGTGATAACCCAACCGTCTTCAATGTGGTAGGTCTTGAAGCCGGTTTTCTCGATGACCGCCCCTTCCAGATGGAGATCGTTCTTTTTTCGGATGATGGTTGCCTGCTTAAAGGTGCCGGTCTCCTGTTCCAGGTTGATTTCACCCTGCTCGGCATAGAGCTGGTCATCGGCGGTGATTACGGTGACATTGCCCCGCGCACGGATGGTGTTCAGTGCGATGTCATAGACTGCCCAATCAGCCTTGACGGTGATTTCCGTCCGGTAAACCGGCTCCTTATCTTCCTCGAGATCCAGCGGGGTGATTTCCTCCGGCACCGTTTCGTCTTCTTCGAGCAGAATCGACCAGTCTGTCAGGCCGGCTTCGGCGGTCGGCGGTTTGGGCGGAAGCTGCTTGCGTTTGACCAGGACGATATTTCCCTCGGCGACGATACTTGCCGGCTGATCGTAGCGGGTCAGCTTGTCGGCGGTGATATCCCATTCTTCGGTGGCGACCGTTTCAGCGCCATACATGGTCGTCGGCCCGGATAAAAAGAAAAGAAGCGCGGACAATACACTAATGCGGGAAACAAGGATGCCTGGCAGCTGTTTCGTCACGGTACACTCCTCTGAACAAAGACAAGAAAACGGGCCTGATAGGTGGTGATCATTCGTATGCACCGGAAAACCGTAGGGTGCATCGCCTTTCCTCAAGCTCCGAAATGTACGGGTCGGCCCGCTTGGTGTCAAGCCAAAAGTAATAGTTTTGCCTTGATAATAGCGTGCATTTGTTTTATTTTTCGGGAAACTCACCGCTTATGGCTGAAGAGACAGCTCTTTTCATCATTAATTGAAAAACTTGCCATAACTGCAAGCCAGTTCAGGCGGTCAGATCCGGCCGGCATATACCGACGAGCGCTCTGTGTAACAACGTCTTGTCAACAAGAATCGAGCGGCTTGTCGGACGGGTGATTGGCTGGAAGAGGGGTATGGCAGGCCGGCAGGCGGCTTCGTGAGCTGATGCCTGTTGCCGGCAAGGCAACCATGCCAGGAATTGAACGTTATGATCCGTTCGGTGAGATCAGGCCGAGTACGCATTGCTTCGGGCAACCGAGGCTCAGACGGAGGCCGATCGCGAATGGGATCGTAGCGGAGAAACGGTAACGGCCGTAACTGCCCGTTGCATCCATTGAGTTTGATATCAGGCGCCGGTAGCCGTAAGTGGCCGTCCGGACCTGACATCTTTGAGGTGTCGGTACTCCATCATGCTCGGATGGGGGTACTGAGCAAGGAACCTGTATGACGGATTCGAAACAAGAACAAAACAAAAAAAAGAAAACAAGCACACCCAAAAAACAGATCAAGGCAACGACCGGCGCCTGGTGGAAAAGCGTCCTGCCGACGGAGAGCGAGTCGCCTGAATCGCCCGGCGGCATCGAAACACCACCGGAACCGGCGGCAGATGCCGCCGCCCCCCTCCCCAAGAAACCTTCCCGGCCCCGCCGCCCTGCTGCTCGTAGTAGAAAGAGAAAGGAACCGGTTGCTGCCGACGCCGCCGGTGTAACAACATCTGAGCCGGTAGCGGCACAAGAGCTGCACGCGGTCGACCCTGGTTCGCCGACCGTTTCAGAGCCGGGCAAGCCATCAGCCGACGCTGCGAGGGCAATACCGCCGTCATCGA
>CAZSOA010000078.1:0-14011 GCA_964608305.1 uncultured Desulfofustis sp.
GAACCTGTTTACCTGCAGCCAGGACAGCCAGGACAAAATCCGCGACACCATCAAAAAAGAGGGGTTGAACCGGGTCGTCGTGGCGGCCTGCACCCCCCGTACCCACGAGGAATTGTTCCAGGAAACCCTCAAGGATGCCGGTCTGAACAAGTATCTGTTTGAAATGGCCAATATCCGCAACCAGTGTTCCTGGGTCCACTCCGGCGAGAAAGCGCTGGCGACGGCCAAGGCCAAAGATCTGGTGCGCATGTCTGTGGCCCGGGCCCGTCTGATCAACGCATTGCCGCAGCCGAGTCTTCCCGTTACCAAGAGCGCCCTGGTCATCGGCGGCGGCATCGCCGGCATGACCGCTGCGCTGGGCCTGGCCGACCAGGGATTTTCCGTCTACCTGGTCGAGCGCGGCGAAGTCCTCGGCGGTATCGCCCGCAATCTGATCAGCACCTGGGACGGCCAGCCGGTGGCCGAGCAACTCGCCCTGATGACCGAGCGGGTGCACCGGCATCCGGCAATCGATGTCCACCTGCAGGCACAGGTGCGCCGCAGTACCGGGTTTATCGGCAACTTCGAGACCACCATCGAACAAGGCGGAGCCGAGACGACCTTGCGCCATGGCGCGGTGATCATCGCCACCGGGGCCACGGAACAGCGCCCCGCCGAATACCGCTACGGGGAAGACGAACGGGTGCTGACCCACCTCGATTTCGACCGAGCCACCCGCGACAACGATCCGCGCCTGGGCCAGGCCGAGGCCATCGCCTTTATTCAGTGCGTCGGTTCACGGGAACCGGAGCGACCCTATTGCTCGAAGGTCTGCTGCACCCATACCGTCAAGGCGGCCATCGCCTGCAAACAGCGCAACCCGGAGGCGCGGGTGATTGTTTTCTACCGCGACATCCGCACCTATGGCCGCCGGGAAACGCTCTACCAGGAGGCCCGGAAACGAGGGGTCATCTTTATCCGTTACGAGCATACGAACAAACCACGGGTGCGCAGCGAAATCGACGGACTATGGATCACCGGCCGGGATCACGTCCTCGGCCGGGATGTCGAGCTGCGGACCGACCTGCTCGTGCTGGCTGCCGCAATCGTCCCGCGGGACAATGAACCACTGGCGCAGCTGTTCAAACTGTCGTGCAACAGCGACCGGTTCTTCAACGAGGCCCATGCCAAACTGCGCCCGGTGGAATTTGCCACCGCCGGCATCTTCCTCGCCGGCATGGCGCATTATCCGAAACCCATCGAGGAGAGCATCGCCCAGGCCGCAGCGGCCGCCTCCCGCGCCGCGGTGACGCTGTCGCAGGAAAGCATCACCGTCGAAGGCGTCATCTCTCAGGTCCAGCACTTCATGTGCCGGGGCTGCGGCGAGTGCGAGCGGGCCTGCCCGTTTGGCGCCATAACCGTCGAGGAAAACAACGAGGGCATCCGGCTGGCCGTTGTTCATGAAGCGCTCTGCAAGGGCTGCGGGATGTGCGCAGTAGCCTGCCCCACCGGGGCGGCATCGGTACGTCATTACAACGATGAAGAGGTATTGACCATGGTGGAAACTGCCTTCGAGTAGCGTCCAGTGGTCTTGTCTGCCATGCAACCAGGGGAAACGGTTATGTCCGAAGAATTTTCACCAAAAATCATCGCGTTCGCTTGCAACTGGTGCGCCTATTCGGCCGCCGATCTGGCCGGCGTCAGCCGGTTCCAATACCCGCCGAACCTGCGCATCATCAGGGTAATGTGCTCGGGGCGCATCAACCCTAATTTTCTGCTCCAGGGATTTGCCCAAGGCGCCGATGGTGTGCTGGTGGCCGGCTGACACATCGGCGACTGTCATTACCTGGACGGTAATGTCAAAGCGGAAAAAATGTTCCAGGCCACCAGAGAACTGGCGGAAACGCTCGGCATCGAGCCGCGGCGACTCCGGTTGGAGTGGATCTCGTCGGCCGAGGGTACCAAATTCGCCGAGGTTGCCGCCGATTTCACCCGGCAAATCCAGGAAATCGGCCCGCTCGCCATCGAGGCGGCGGTCTGAAGGCGAAACGATGTAGCTGCAACGGAGGAAACCCGTGTACAAAGACATGCTCGTCATCGGCGGTGGCATCGCCGGCATCCAGTCGTCCCTGGACCTTGCGGAAATGGGATTCAAGGTCTACCTGGTCGAACGGCTGCCAAGCATTGGCGGCAAAATGGCCCAACTGGACAAGACCTTTCCGACCAACGACTGCGCCATCTGAATCCTGTCGCCGAAGATGCTGGATGTCGGTCGACATCCCAATATCGAGTTGCTGGCGTACAGCGAAGTAGAGCAGGTAGACGGCAGCGCCGGTTGCTTTACCGTGCGGATCCGGAAAAAGGCCCGCTATGTGGACGCGGCGAAGTGCACCGGCTGCGGCGCCTGCACCGAGACCTGCCCAACCGACGTGCTCGATCGCTACAACGAAGGGCATTCGAACCGCAAGGCGATCTACAGCTGGTTCGCTCAGGGCATCCCGTCCACCCATACCATCGACACCGCACATTGCCGCGTCTTTCAGGGGAAAAAATGTGGGATTTGCCAGAAGAAATGCCAAGCCGGAGCGATCGACTTTGAACAGCAGGATCAGGTGGTGGAACTGTCTATCGGGGCGATTATCGTTGCCTCCGGTTACACGGTGTTCGATCCGGGCCGGATCCCCGAATACCGCTACCGGCACCTGCCCAACGTGGTGACGGCCATGGAATTCGAGCGTTTTCTCAGCGCCAGCGGACCGACCCATGGCCACATCCACCGCCCCTCCGATATCGCAGTGCGCAATGAGATTGCCGCACTGGAAAAGCAGGAAACCAAAGAGCTGCGCAGCCTGGCGAGGTTCGAAGAAAAACACGGCCAGTCATCTGCGGTATTTTTCCAAAACTACACGGCGGACACCACCGATGACGAGCAGCGCCAGTGGGCTGCAAAATACCGCGACTACCTGCACCTCAGGGAGCGGCTCGATGCTTTGCGCAAACAGGCCGAGTCGTTTACCACCGCGAAAAAACTGGCCTTCATCCAGTGCGTCGGCTCCCGCGATCTGCGCTTTTACCCGTTTTGCTCGGGATTTTGTTGCATGCACTCGATCAAGGAGGCGGTGATTGCCCACGAGCACGACAACGAGACCAGCTCGGTCATCTTCGGCATGGATATCCGCGCCGTGAGCAAGGGGTTCGAAGAATACAAGGTCCGCGGCGGCAACAACTCGAACATCGCTTATCGCCGCAGCCGGGTGGCTGAAATCGTCGGCGGACCGAACGACTGCCCGGTACTCGTTTACGAAGACACGAAAGAACAGGTGGTGCGACGCGAACCGTTCGATCTGGTCATCCTGGCCACGGCCTGTCAGCCATCCACCGGGATCGAGGAGTTGGCCGGCACGCTTGGCATCGAGCTTAACGAGTTCGGCTTCTTCAAGACCGAGCCGGAGCATCCCCTGGATACGACCCGGGAAGGCATCTTCGTCTGCGGCTGCGCCCACAGCCCGATGGACATTCCCGAATCGGTGGCCCAAGCCAGCAGCGCCGCATCTCGCGCCGTGCAGACGGTAACCCATGCGAATCTTCTGACGGTGGTATAAACGATGCCAAACAAAAAACCAGACGAGCACAGCACCGACGATCTGCGGATCGGTGTCTTTATCTGCGATTGCGGTTCCAATATCGCCGGACACCTGGACTGCCCCGCGGTCACCGAGTATGCGGCGACCCTGCCGGGGGTGGTCTATACCAAAGAAAATCTCTATACCTGCTCGGAAGCCGGCATCCACGAGATTCAGGACGCCATCAAAACGCAGCAACTCAACCGGGTCGTTGTCGCCTCCTGTTCGCCGCGTACCCATTTCCCGCTGTTTTCCAGCTCCTGCCAGCAGGCGGGCATGAACCCGTATCTTTTTGAGATGGTCAACATCCGCGACCAGTGTTCCTGGGTTCATATGGGCAAGCGGGACATCGCCACCGCCAAGGCGAAAGACCTGGTGCGCATGGGCGTCGCGAAGAGTGCCGGCCTCCAGCCACAGCAGGAAATAGAATCGTCGCTGATCCGCAAGATCCTCGTGATCGGCGGCGGCATCGCCGGTCTGTCGGCGGCCGAGGCCCTGCACGGGATGGGCCTGGAGGTGGTGCTTGTCGAAAAAGAAGATCAGCCGGGCGGCCTGCTGCGTCATTTGCATCTGCTCGACAACGGCGCGGCTGCAGCGGAACAGGTAGCCGCTCTGGCCAACCGGGTTGCAGCCCGTGATACCATCACCATCCTGACCGGCGCCAAAGTGACCGGGGTCAACGGCTACATCGGCAATTTCACCGTCACCATCGATCAGACCGGCACGCAAATCGACGAGACGGTCGGCTGCATTGTCGTCGCCACCGGCGCACTACCGCTCATTGAACCCGGCCTGCTCGGCCATAACGGCACGACGGTGATCACGCAGATGGAGTTGGAGCAACGGTTGCAAGATGGCCTGGTGCCGGGCGGTCGGATTATCATGATTCAATGCGCCGGGGCCCGGAACAAGGAACGTGAGTATTGCTCGCGAATCTGTTGCGCGACCGCGGTGAAAAATGCGATGCTGATCAAACGCCAGGCGCCGCTTACCGACGTCCGCATCCTCTACCGCGACATGCAGATGTACGGTGACATCAAGGAAAAGATGCTTTGGGAGGCCCGGGGACTCGGCATCGGCTTCGAGGTCTACGACCCGGCTCAACCGCTGGAAGTGCATGACGGATCGGTGACTTTTCACCAGGCGGTACTCGGCGAAACAAAGACCGTGACCGGCAACCTGGTGGTGCTGTCCACACCGCTCGTGGCCGCATCAGACAGCGCCGGTGTGGCCGGTCTGATGCGGGTGCCCACCGATAAGAATGGGTTTTTCCTGGAGGCACACGCCAAGTTGCGACCGCTCGATTTCGCGGCCGACGGCATCTTTGTCTGCGGCAGCGCCCGCTATCCTGCCACGTCGGTGGAGGCCCGCACCCAGGGGATCGGGGTGGCGTCTCGGGTTGCAGCCATCCTGTTTAAGGACAAACTGGTAAAAAGCGCAATTGTTGCCGAGATCGACGAGACCTCCTGTGTCGGGTGCATGGGTTGTCTCAATGTCTGCCCGTATGAGGCGATTAAATACAACAGCAAGAAGCGGGTGTGCGAGGTCCAGGAAATCCTCTGCAAGGGATGCGGCAACTGTGCCGCCACCTGCCCGTCACACAGCGTTATCCTGCGGGGATACAAACCGGAGCAGCTGCTCGCGCAGATCCGGGCGCTGTAGCCGGCACCGAAGACCGACCAAGACCGGGACGACGGCCGCTGCGGCTCATCGCCCCGTATGACCTATCACGTAACCAAGGATATGATCCATGACCACCGAGCCTTTTGAACCGAAAATCGTCTGCTTTCTCTGCACCTGGTGAGCATACGCAGCTGCTGACCTGGCTGGGGTCAGTCGTTTGCAGTACCCGGCGAATGTACGCACCGTCCGGGTCATGTGCAGTGGCAGCGTTTCGCCGCACCATATCCTGCTCGCCTTTCAACAAGGGGTCGATGGGGTCTTTGTCGGCGGCTGACACCTCGGTGAATGCAATTACCTGTACGGTAATTACTCCGCCCAGAAACGAGTCGCCGTGCTCCGGGAAATGCTGGCCTTCAGCGGTATCGATGCAGCCCGGCTCAAAGCCGGCTGGGTTTCGTCCGCCGAAGCCCCGGAGCTGGTTCAGGAATTCACCGCTTTCATCGAGGAGCTACGGGCGCTCGGTCCGTCGCCGTTGAAACAGGACTACCGCAAAGAACTGGTATAACCGCCTCCACATGCAAGGTGTTTTGATGATTGACGCACTACGAACCAAGGTAAACGAGCTGCTGACATCCGGCGCCATCGACGGCTTTCTCGGTCTTGCCTGGCAACACGGCCATATTGCCCCGCGCCTCTTTGTCACGGGCGATGATCTGTCGGCACTGTCGCTTGGCGACAACAAGCGTCCCGGTGATGCCCGCTACCCCCTCAATAAGTATCTGATCAACCTGTTCAAGGCTTATCCGGACAAGGTGTTCGGGGTGCTGGTTCGAGGCTGCGACGACCGGGGGCTGAAAGCGCTCTATACCTGGAATCAACTCAGCCCGAACAAGGTCGTTCCCGTCGGCATCGCCTGCCCGCAGGAGCTCGCCGACCGCTGCGAATGCTCCCGCCCCTACCCGGACGAGATCGTTGCCGGCGAGCAGGCGCAGCCGGCCGCAGCGCAGAGCGTTGCGGCAATCGAGCAGCTCGATCCGGCCGAGCGGTTCTCGTTCTGGATGAACGAGTTCATTAAATGCATCAAATGTTACGGGTGCAGCAACGTCTGCCCGATGTGTTTCTGCAACGAATGCAGCCTCACATGCGACGACCTGATCAGGCGCGGCGAGCTGCCGCCGGAGATCCCGGTGTTTCACCACACCCGTGCCATGCACATGGTCGGCCGGTGCATCGATTGCGGCCTGTGCGAGGAAGCCTGTCCGTCAAACATCCCGTTGCGAACCCTGTACAAGAAGATGAACGGCGTGCTGGAAACGTCCTTCGGCTACACCACCGGACGCAAACGCGGCCAACGCTCACCGCTCAACCTGCTGGACCCCGCCGAGGGTTCGAAATAGGAAGGAACCGCCATGGACTACCGGACAATCTTAACCACCTGCACCTATTGCGGCTGCGGCTGCACCTTCTTTCTCGAGGTGCTCGACGGCGAGCCGATCGGCACCATCCCGTGCAAAACCAGCCCGGTCAACGAGGGAAAGCTCTGCATCAAGGGCTGGAACGTCCATGAGTTCATCCGCAGCGAAGGACGATTGCAGAAACCGCTGATCCGAAAAGACGACCGGCTCGTCGAGGTTTCCTGGGACGAAGCGCTCGACTACACCGTTTCACGCCTGCAGGACATCAAACAACAGCACGGACCCGATGCTATCGGTTTCCTGACCTCGGCCAAGGTGACCAACGAAGAGAACTATCTGCTGCAGAAATTCGCCCGGGCGGCGGTCGGCACCAATAACATCGATCACTGTGCCCGGCTCTGACACAGTTCAACCGTGGCAGGTCTTGCCGCAGCATTCGGAAGCGGGGCGATGACGAACTCCATCGAGGAATTCGAACAGGCCGACTGTATCTTCATCATCGGCTCCAATACCAGCGTGGCCCACCCGCTGATCGCCACCCGGATCTTCCGGGCCAAGCAGAACGGCGCCCGGATCATCGTTGCCGACCCGCGCCGCGTTCACATCTCCGAGATCGCCGATATCCGCGTCAACCACCGAATGGGCACCGACGTGGCGCTGCTCAACGGCATCATGCACGTCATTATCGAAAACGGCTGGCACGACCAAGCCTACATCGACGAGCAGACCGAACAGTTCCCGGCGTTGCGCGACATTATCAAGGATTTTTCCCCGGAGAAAGCAGCCGCCATCTGCGGTGTGCCGGCCGACGAGATTCGCGCTATCGCCAGGGTGTACGGCACGGCCGACAAGGCCTCGCTCGTCTACTGCATGGGCATCACCCAGCACACCACCGGCGTTGACAACGTCAAGACCCTGGCCAATCTGGCCATGCTCACCGGCAACCTCGGCAAGGAATCGGCCGGGGTCAACCCGCTGCGCGGCCAGAACAACGTCCAGGGAGCCTGCGACATGGGCGGGCTCCCCAATGTCTTCACCGGCTACCAGGCGGTAACCAGCAAGACGGCAATTGAGACGTTTGCCGCAGCCTGGGGCGTAGACCACCTCTCGCAACAAATCGGCCTGACCATCCCCGGCATGCTCGACGGCCTGATGGACGGCAGCGTCAAGGCGCTGTACGTCATGGGCGAAAACCCGGTGGTCAGCGACCCGGACGTCACCCACGTCAAAAAAGCATTGCAAAACGCCGAATTCCTCGTCGTCCAGGACATCTTCCTGACTGCCACCGCAGAGATGGCCGACGTGGTCCTGCCCGGGGTCAGCTTTGCCGAAAAAGACGGCACCTTCACCAACACCGAGCGGCGGGTCAGCCGCGTCCGCCAGGCCGTTCTGCCCCGCGGCGAAGCCCGGCAGGACTGGCAGATCATCCAGGATATCGCCACCCGTTTCGGCTATCCACAAAACTATGCGGGGCCGGAAGAAATATTCACCGAAATCGCGCAGCTGACCCCGTCCTATGCCGGCATCTCATACGCGCGACTTGAAGGCGACGGCCTGCAATGGCCCTGTCCGACCCCAGACCACCCCGGCACCCGATTTTTGCATAAAGGCAAAATCGCCCGCGGCAAAGGGCTGTTTCATCCGATCGGTTTCCTGCCGCCGGCCGAGGCCGTCGACGATGACTTCCCTTTCTGGTTTTCCACCGGCCGAGTGTTCGCCCACTACCATACCGGCACGATGACCCGTAATTCGCCGACCCTCGATCAGGAGATCGGCGAGGGCTTTGTCGAAATCAGCCGCGACGATGCGCTGCGGCTGCAGATCGAAGACGGCGACCTGGTAACCGTCACGTCACGACGCGGTTCGGTAAACACTCGAGCACAGGTGACCGGCCGAATCGAACCCGGTTCGCTCTTCATGCCGTTTCATTTCATCGAAAGTTGCGCCAATATCCTTACCAACACCGCACATGACCCGATCTGCAAGATCCCCGAGCTGAAGGTCTGCGCCGTTCGAGTCTGCCGGGCGGACGCCGCTTAAAAGCGCCGCATTGCTCGGCCTGCAAACAGAAACGCCACGGGCCGGATCACGTTGTGACCCGGCCCGTGGCGTACTACCTATTGATCTGAAACGGAATTGACTCAGTCGATCGTCGGCCGAGGATAGAGTCCGGAACGCTCGACGATCTCCGGCACCTTCTCCTCCCATTCGATGGCCATCACGTGAAACCCTGCCACCCCCTTGCACTCCTTGAGCCGCTGGATGGTCTCGACAGCAATCGTGATTCCCTCGTCGGCCTGCTTGGTCTTCTCAACGCCTTTCATCCGCTCGATCAACTCGTCGGGAACGTCCATGCCCGGCACGTTTTTCTGCAGGTAGCGCGCCATACCGACCGAGCGCAGCGGGGTGATGCCGCCGAGAATGTAAACTTTTTCGTGGAGGCCGCGCTCCCGTACCCCTTCCATCCACTTCTCGAACTTGTCGACATTGTAGATGCACTGGGTCTGGATAAATTCGGCGCCGCAGGCGACTTTCTTGGCCAGCCGCGGCACCCGGATCTTGAACGGGTCGCCGAACGGGTTGGCGGCGGCACCGACAAACATGCTCGGCGGCTGCTTGATCTCGTCGCCGGAAAGAAATTTCCCTTCGTCACGCATATGCCTGACCGTCTGCACCAATTGCATCGAGTCGAGGTCGAAGACATTCTGCGCCTGCGGGTGATCGCCAAATCGCTGATGATCACCGGACAGGCAGAGGACGTTGTTAATGCCAAACGATGCCGCACCGAGGATATCGCTCTGCAGCGCGATCCGGTTGCGATCGCGCACGACCATCTGCAGGACCGGATCGAGCCCCTGCAGCTTGAGGTGGACGCAGGCGGCCAGGCTGCACAGCCGAGTTACCGAGGTCTGGTTGTCGGTAACGTTGATCGCGTCCACGTGATCCTTGATCAGGTGGCCCTTCTTGATGATATGAGCGGCATCGCTCGACCGGGGAGGACCGCATTCGCTGGTGACTGCCTTATGACCGCTTTTCAACACCTTCTCGAGCCTGCTGCCGGTTATCGTCTCGACCATTAGAAGTCCTCCAGTTTGAACAATCGGGGTCCGCCGGCCCGGTCTTTCGACCAGTCCTTGATCGACATCACTTTCTCATAGTCATCGAGGCGGCCAAGCGCCTCAAGACGATCGATGATCAACTGCCAGGCGCATTCGGTATCCTTCGAGATTTCGCATTTGCCGCCGGTCGAACCGCCGCAGGGGCCGTTGAGCAACCGTTTCGCGCAACGGCTGACCGGGCAAATCCCGCCGGTGATGCCGAGCACGCAATCGCCGCAGGCCTGACATTTTTCGGCGAACACTCCGGTTTCCGGGACATCACCGAGAAACGTCGTGTTGAGCGCGGGGTAGATCGGCGTTGCCGGGTACTTTGCCGCCATAAACTGGACGCCGATCCCACAGGCGAGACTCAAGACCGCCTCCGACTCACGAATCATTTCCTCGCTTTTTTCGAAAAACTCATGTTCGCATTGCCGCTCGATACCGCCATCGACGATCTCAATGGTCACCTCGTCCTGCACCGCCCGCATACGCAACTGGGAGGCGAGGATGCCGGCTTCCTTATTGCCGCCTTGATGACAAACGGCCACACAGGTGTTGCAACCGAACACGGTAAGCTGCTTATGGCCCTTGACCAGCTGCCAGATCTCCTCAAACGGTTTCTGTTGTCCGACGATCATAGCTTCTCTGCTCCTTGTGTCTCTGCGATAATAAGCACGGTGGGACCGATTCAGGTGGTCTCGGCCGCCGGCACGATGGCGTTATCCTGCCTGCGTTTCAGGGCGAGCCAGATCGGTGACGGGCCCAGGTCGATGATCCGCCGGGTGAACTCGGTGCAGATCTCAGCCCAGCGGGGACCCTGGGCTGCCGACAGGTTGTAGAAATGGACGCGCTCGGGGTTCAGGCCGACGGTGGTGAGCAGCTTCTTGACCCGCTGGATTCGTTTCGCGGCATTGGTATTTCCTTCCAGGAAATGGCATTGTCCCGGAAGTCAGCCGGCCACGAACACGCCGTCGATGCCCCGTTCAAAAGCGCGCAGGACATAAATCTGATCGAGTTTGCCGGTACACGGCAATCGGACGATCTTGACGTTCGGCAGATAGGAAAGGCGCATCACCCCGGCCAGATCGGCAGCGGCAAAGGCGCAGTAATGGCAGGCAAAGGCGATAATATTTGCCTGCCAGTCGGCCGGAATCTGCTCGGGCCGTTTTTCCGGATTGACCGGTTCATGGATGGCTTGCTCGCCGACTGTCATGCTCGCGTTCCCTCCCGGTGAAATGGTTAATGAAGTTCGGTCACCGAATCGATCATCGCGATGATCTGGTCGTCCCTGAAGAAGTTGACCTGGAAGGCCTTGGCCGGACAGACCCCGGCACAGATGCCGCACCCGGTGCATTTGACCTCGTTGTGGCTGACCCGGCCGTCCTCGTCGATAAACGGCGACCCGAACGGGCAGGCCCGGAAGCAGGCGAGGCAGGACATGCAGATATCACGGTTATGCTTGGAAACGATGCCGGAGACGGTGAGATTGTCCTTGGACAACAACGCCCCGGCCCGGCCGGCGGCTGCCAGCGACTGACCGATGGTCTCTTCCAGGTTTTTCGGGGCATGGGCCAACCCGGCGAGGAAAAACCCTTCACTCGGAAAGTCCACCGGTCGCAATTTGACATGGGCCTCGAGGAAAAAATCGTCGATATTGCAGGTCAACTTGTACTTTTTCGCCAGTTCCGGGGCGTCCGGACGTGGCCGCAGGCCGGTGGACAACACGACGTAGTCGGCCTCGATGATCATCTCCTTGCCGAGCACCTTGTCCGGAAACGAGACCCGGCAACGCTGCCCTTGGGTCTCCACCGTTGGTTTGGCATCGGGGGTGTAGAGGAAGAACAGGACGCCAAGGTCGCGTGCCTGCCGGTAATAGTCTTCCTTGAGGCCATAGGCGCGGATGTCGCGATAGATTATCGCCACCATCGCTTCCGGCGCCTGCTGCTTGATGGCAATGGCGTTCTTCAGCGCATCCTGGCAACAGATGCGGGAACAATAATTGGTCGGCTCTTCCCGTGAACCAACGCACTGGATCATCACATAGGTCTGTCCCGCCTGCGGGTCACGCTCGGCGAGCAGATCCTCGAGCTGACGCTGAGTGATCACCCTCTCCGAGTCCTGATACCCGTACTCGGTCGGTTCGTATTCTATGCCGCCGGTGGTGACGAGCACCGCACCGTGCTCGATGACCGCACCGCCGGAAAGGGTGGTTTTGAAATTGCCGACAAAACCATCGGTGTTTTCGACCGTGGTACTCAGGTGCACCGTGATCGCCGGATGCCGCTGAACCTTGTCGATGGACTCGGCCAGATAGGCCTGCACGTCGTCACCTTCGATAGTGCGCCGCACCCGGCGCAGCAGGCCGCCCAACTGCGGTTCACGCTCCACCAGATGGACCTGGTACCCCTGGGTCGCCAGCGACAGCGACGCGTTGATGCCGGCAATGCCGCCGCCGATCACCAGCGCCCCGTGATCGACCCCAACCTTATTCTGACTGACCGGCTCAAGCAAACGTGCCTTGGCCACATTCATGTTGGTGATCTCGATCGCCTTGTGCGTCGCTACATCCTTGTTATCCTTATGGACCCAGGAGCACTGCTCCCGGATATCGGCAAGTTCGAACAGGAACTTGTTGAGGCCGACCTCCCGGATGGTATCCTGAAAAAGCGGTGCATGGGTGCGCGGGGTGCATGAGGCGATGACCACCCGGTTCAGCCCTTTTTCCTTGATGATCTCCTTGACCTTCTCCTGGCCGTCCGGCGCGCAGGCATAGATCACCGTTTCGGCATGGGTGACGCCCGGCTGCGCAGCAGCCGCAGCGGCTACTTTCTGTACGTCGACGGTGCCGGCGATATTGATGCCGCAGTGACAGACAAACACCCCGATCTTCGGTTCCTCGCCGGCGATGTCGCGCTCCGGCGGCAGGACCACTTCCTTGATCTCGGTGCCGCGGCGCTCCCCGAGCAGCGACATGGCCGCAGCGGCGGCCCCGCTGGCCTGGGTGACCGTTTCCGGGATGTCTTTCGGCCCCTGGTAAATCCCGGCGACATAGATCCCGGCACGGCTCGTTTCCACCGGCCGCAGCTTCGAGGTGCCGGCAAAGCCATAGTCGTCGGCCCTGATGCCAAAGGTCTCGGCAAAGGCCCGGGCCTGCTCGTGCGGTTCAAAGCCCATGGAGAGAATGGCCAGATCGAATTCTTCGTTGATCCGCCGGCCGGCCTCGTCGATGTAGTGAATGTTCAGATTCTTGGTCTGCGGGTCCTCGACGATCTCTGAAACCATGGCCCGACGATAGATGGTGCCGCTCTCGTGTTTGGCCTTGTCGATATACTTGTCGAAATCCTTGCCGAACGCCCTGAGTTCCATGTAGAACACGGTCGCCTGAACCTCCGGATCGTGCTCCTTGGCGATGATCGCCTGCTTGGCGGCATACATGCAGCAGACCGACGAACACCACGGGTTGGCGTTATGGCTGTTGCGCGAGCCGACACATTGAATCCAGGCCAGCCGTTTCGGATGTTTCTTGTCCGACGGCCGCTCCACGGTGCCGCCGCAGGGCCCCGAAGCGGACAGCAGCCGTTCGAACTGCAACGCAGTCACCACGTTGGCGATCCGGCCGTACCCGAATTCCTGGCGCAGTGCCGGATCGTAGGTCTTCAGGCCGGGCGTGAGAATGATCGAGCCGACGTTGAGCTCATAGACTTTGTCGGTGTCGGCAAAATTGATGGCATTGGCATCGCAGGCCTTTTCGCATTTACGACAGACGTTTTTGGTCAGGTACAGACAGAAGCGTTTATCGATCGCCCTGGTGTTCGGGACTGCCTGCGGAAACAATGCATAAATAGCCTTGCGGTTATCGAGGCCAAGATTGAACTCGTTGGGAATCTTCACCGGGCAGGTCGGCTCGCAGGCGCCACAACCGGTGCAACGGTCGGGGTCGACAAACCGCGCCGGCTGTTCGACGGTAACCGTGAAATTGCCCTCCTCGCCGGCCACCGAACTGACCGTGGCCAAGGTGTGCATCCTGATATTGGGGTGGCGGCTCGATTCGACCATGCGCGGCGAGATCATGCACATGGCGCAGTCGCCGGTGGGGAAGGTCTTGTCCAGCCGGGCCATGGTGCCGCCGATGGACGGCTCATCGCCGACCATGTGCACCATCAGGCCGCTGTCGGCAAGATCGAGCGCCGCCTGCATGCCGCCGACTCCGGAGCCGACGACCAACACCGACCCTACTTTCTGCCTGTCTTTGTCTCCGAGGGCATCGAGC
>CAZSOA010000079.1:0-13998 GCA_964608305.1 uncultured Desulfofustis sp.
ACCCAGTTCTGCAGCACGTGCGGTTGCGGTGGCAACGGCGTCACTGATGATGCCGCGAAAACCAGCCTTTTCCATGGCGTGGAGTCCGTTGATTGCGGTGCCGCCGGGAGAGCAGACGCGGTTGCGCAGAACCGCCGGGTGTTCGGCCGATTCCTGGAGCAGCCGAGCCGCCCCGATAACCGTCTGGATCGTTAAGCGGGTGGCGGTATCGTGGCTGAAGCCGACCCTGATGCCGCCGTCGATAAGAGCTTCAATGAATGCAAAGACATAGGCGGGGCCGGAACCGCTCAGGCCGGTTACCGCGTCCATCAGGTATTCTTCGACGATGACGGTGCTGCCGACCGCGGAAAATAAAGTGGCCGCCCAATTCAGGTCGTCATCGCTCACCCGATCGTTACGGCATAACGCGGCGGCTCCGGCCTGGACGACAGCCGGCAGATTCGGCATCACCCGGACCACTGGTACGCCGTTGCCAAAAGCGGCTTCATACGTGGCAAGCATGACGCCGGCAGCGATGGTGATGAGCAGTTGGCCGTCGTATACCGCCTTGAGTTCGGCAAGAACCGTCGGCATGACCTGCGGCTTGACGGCGAGCAGAAATACATCCGGACGCTCGGATAATTCGTCAAGACAAGAGATAACCGTGATGTTATAGCGCGCCGCCAGATCAGATCGGCGGGCGGGATCGGGTTCGACGACGGTGGTCTGTTCGGCAGGTATGAAGCGGGTCCGGAGCAGTCCGGCCAACATCGCTTCGGCCATTTGGCCGCCGCCGACAAATGCAATGGATTTTGTCATTGGAAGTGTCCTTTACCATGCTTTTTGAAGTATTATGCATTACTGTTGCTTATCTACCATGTTGACAGCCGTTGGTCCACAGGACTTATCGGCGGGGCGGGGTTTGATGCGTGATTTCGGCCCGATAAGCACGGGCGAACTGAACAGAGGACACCATGATCAATCAAGATCTACTCGATATCCTGGCCTGCCCGCAATGTAAAGGGCCGGTCAAGTTGAAGGACGACGGCAGCGGACTCGTTTGCGATGCCTGCCAATTGCTCTACGAAATCGTTGATGATATTCCGGTCATGTTGATTGACAAGGCAATCAGACTTGATCGAACCGACGTATGACACGACCAGTTGGGCCCGGTTTCTGATGAGAAACGATGCTGCACCTGAAGGGGGCCTTGAAAACTGATGGATCCCCTGATGAGCAAAGGAGATGGAGCGGTGGAACGGATAATGAATTCTGATGAGATCCGGAACCGATTGCTTGAACGTTTTGTCGTGCCGAACAGCCATCAGCAAAGCGATTATTTCGGCATGATCAGGGAGTTGCTTGCGCTTCACCGGGATACGGGAGCACCGGTCGAGCCGCTGATTGTTGACGTGTATCGCCTGGTGCACGACGAGATCCTCACGAACAATGACCCGCCGCGCTCCGAGATCGCCTTCGGCACGTCGGGTTGGCGCGGCATGCTTGGCAAGGATGTCTTCGTTGCTTCGGCACGCTGGGTAACCGGAGCTATTATCCGGATGTATCGCGATCTTGAAGATGACGATTCGCTCGCGCCGGTACTCGGTGTCGCGTCACTGGCCGAAGCGCGGAAGCGCGGCTGCCTGGTCGGCCATGATAACCGTTTCGGCGGGGAGACGCTGGGGCGGGCCGTGGCCGACGTTCTGATGGCAAACGGCTTTACCGTCTACTATTGCGGCGAGACAACCACCGGGGTGCTGTCGGCGGCATTGCTTGAACGCGGCTGTGCCTTCTCGGTGAATCTGACACCGTCCCATAACCCGCTGGAATATGGCGGATATAAGTATAACGCCGCCGACGGCGGGCCGGCTGCAAGCGAACTGACGACGACGATCACCTCCTATGCCCGCCAGATTGTCGCTGCACCCGAATCCTTTGTTGATGACGATGGCGGGCAGCGAGGGGAATGCTGCGAAATTGATGCATTCAGCCTCTGGCAACAGCTCGTCGAACGCAACGGCGCGGTACATGGTATCAATTACCGGGAACTGCTGGACCGGGCTGCCGGCCACCCCGACCTGACGGTAGTGGTCGATGCGGTACACGGTGCCAGTCGGCTGCATCTTGAACGCTTGCTCGGGCCGGCTGCGTCCCGGCTGCGGCTTTTGCGGGCAACGGCTGATGTGACGTTTGCCGGTATCGCCCCGGAGCCGTCTTCGGCCAATCTGGCGGCAGTGACGGCAGCTCTGGCGGAGCGGCCGGCTGGCCTGAAGATCGGCGCGATCATCGATCCGGACGGAGATCGGATCCGTTTTACCGATGGCACGACGGAAATCAGCATGAACCATTTCGGTGCCCTGGCGTATTTTTTCCTCCATGAACGCAAAGGGCTGCGTGGGATGGTTGCGAAAACGGTGGCTACCTCAAATCTGGCCAATGCCGTTGCCCGGGAACTCGGCGAGACCGTGTATGAGACCAGGGTCGGGTTCAAGGAATTCAAACCGGTCGTCGGGAAGGCGCTCGTCTGCTTCGAAGAATCCGACGGGATCTCGGTGATCGGTCATACCCCGGAAAAAGATGCCTATATCGGGTTGCTGCTGGCGCTCGACATGGTACTTTCTGCCGGGAAAAATTTTAGCGACCTGCTGGATGATCTCGAACAGCGGGTCGGTGCGTTTTATCCCGATCGTGATGGTGTCGCCGTGACGGTCAGCGGCGGTGAACTGCAACAGGCCTTGGATCGTCTTGGCGTCTATCAACCGGGCACGACGGTCCGGGTGGGAGACGAAGAGAAAATCATCCGGGATGTGATTACCATCGACGGCCGGAAAATGATCTTCGAGGATGGTTCCTGGCTGATGATCCGGCCTTCGGGAACCGAGCCGAAGGTACGCTTTTATGTGGAGTCTCGGACCGCCGACGGCACCGATAAACTGGTGGCGACGGCACGGTCCATGCTGGAGGATCTCGGATTGCTGTGAGAAAGCGGTTGACTCGACCACGGCGAGAACCGAGATCCGGGTGCCGATGGGGAATGGGCATTGTTCATTATCAATTGATTCAGGAGTAGCCGTATGTGGGAATATACCGATACCGTACGAGAGCATTTTGAAAATCCGCGCAATGTCGGTGAAGTCGCCGATGCCGACGGCATCGGCGATGTCGGTTCGCTGGCCTGCGGTGATGCGTTGCGGTTGACGCTGAAGATCGAGGACGAACGGATTGTTGATGCCAAGTTCAAGACGTTCGGCTGTGCGAGTGCCATTGCCTCGTCGTCGGCACTGACGGAAATGATCAAGGGCATGACGATTGCCGAGGCGGAAAAGGTAACGAACGAGGATATCGCCACGTTTCTCGGTGGCTTGCCCAAGGAGAAGATGCATTGCTCGGTGATGGGGCGGGAGGCGCTTGAAGCGGCTCTTGCTGATTATCGGGGAGTGAGTTTGCCGAAGGCTGAAGGTGAGGTGGTCTGCGAATGCTTCGGGGTGACCGATCTTGAAGTCGTTCGGGCCATCAAGGAGTCGAATCTGCGGTCGGTTGAGGAAATCACCAATTTCACGAAAGCGGGCGGTGGTTGCGGCAAATGCGAGGATCGCCTCCAGGAGTTGCTGAACAAGACGGTTTCCGAAGGGCTCCGCATCATTCCGTTGAAGCAGAAAGCGCAGCGGATGACCACGCTGCAGAAAATAAAGAAAATCGAAGAAGTGCTTGACCGTGAGATCAGGCCGGGGCTGCGGCTGGATGGTGGCGATATTGAACTGATCGATGTCGATGGTGATTTTGTCACGGTTTCACTGCGTGGCCAGTGCACGAGCTGCTTCAAGTCGCAGACGACCATCAAGGAGTTCGTGGAGAAGAAGTTGCGTGAGCAGGTGCTCGATACGCTGGTGGTGGAGGAAGAAAAATGAGCGATGTGCCGAACAGGATCATTTATATGGACAACAACGCCACCACTCGGGTGGCGCCGGAGGTACTCGCCGAGATGCTGCCGTACCTCGAGGAACTCTACGGCAATCCGTCGAGCATGCACACCTTCGGCGGCCGGATTGCCGGCGCCATCAGAGAGGCCCGGCAGCGGGTGGCGGATTTTATCGGCTGTACACCGGAGGAGGTGATTTTTACCAGCTGTGGGACGGAAAGTGACTCGACCGCCATCCTATCAGCGCTCCGTGCCCAGCCGGAGAAGCGGCACATCGTCACCACCCGGGTGGAGCACCCGGCGGTCAAAAACCTCTGCGAACATATCGGCACGATGACCGGTCACAAGTATCGGGTGACCATGCTCAAAGTCGACGAGGACGGCATGATCGACATGGACGAATATCGTGCCGCTCTCGGTGAGGATACCGCCGTGGTCAGTGTGATGTGGGCCAACAACGAGACCGGGGTGATCCTGCCGATTGAGGAAATGGGGCGCCTGGCCAAGGAGCGGGGGATCGCTTTTCATACCGATGCCGTCCAGGCGGCCGGCAAGATCCCGATCAACCTGGCCGCGCTCGATGTGGACTATCTGTCCATGTCCGGTCATAAGCTGCATGCTCCGAAAGGGGTGGGTATCCTGTTTGTCAGGAAAGGGACGCCGTTTGCCCCGTTTCTTGCCGGTGGTCACCAGGAACGGGGGCGACGGGCCGGTACCGAAAACGTCGCTTC
This sequence comes from uncultured Desulfofustis sp., assembly GCA_964608305.1. Taxonomy (GTDB): domain Bacteria; phylum Desulfobacterota; class Desulfobulbia; order Desulfobulbales; family Desulfocapsaceae; genus Desulfofustis. Next base: position 4,630 of record CAZSOA010000079.1, read on the forward strand.
GATCGTCGGTCTTGGCCGGGCCTGTTTACTCGCCCAGGAAAAAATGGAGGATGAGAACAGTCGCGTCAAGGCCCTGCGGGACAAACTCGAAACCGGGTTGCTCTCCTCGATTCCCCGATCGCTGCTCAATGGGCACCGGCTGCTTCGGCTGCCAAACACCGCCAACATCAGCTTTGAGTACGTCGAAGGTGAGGCAATTCTCTTGCACATGAACCGCCATGGGATCTGCGCTTCGTCAGGGTCGGCCTGCACCTCCGGTTCACTGGAACCGTCCCATGTCCTGCGCGCCATGGGCGTGCCGTTTACCGCAGCGCATGGTTCGATCAGGTTCTCGCTCAGTGTCTACAATACTGAGGAGGAAATCGATTTTGTGCTCGAGAAGATGCCTGAAATCATTTCCCATCTGCGACAGATGTCGCCATTTTGGCCCGGGGGTTGAGATGCTTATACGTGAGCCGTCGTTTACCATTCAGGATGACCTTGACCGTGCGTCCCTCGTCGTGCGCTTGGAAGCGTGCGGTCGTGTCTGTTACAAAAGCGAAGATCAGATCACCACCGATTCGGCCGTGCCGTTTGTCCGGAAGATAGCCGCTCATGGTCATAACTCGGTTCTCGAGATGGCCGTTGTGAGCCTGCTCGTCAATGCTGATCGGGATGTTGAAACGGCATTGCTGGCAGTACTTCCGAAGTACCTGATTATCGACCGGATCGAGCGGGGATTGCTGGTCACCGGTTCGGTGCGGGCGTTTCGCGAACTTGGCGGTGCTCACCCGCAGGTCCCGCTGGTCGCGGCGATGGTCGGGTTCCTCGCCGAACGGCACCCCTATCTGTTTGAGGGAGTGTTGCCTGACTCGGACGCGCCGCCGGAAACGGCTTCGATATCGGTGACAAAAGTGCCGCTTGACGAGGTGGATCGTTTCCCTGACCGGCTCCTGCTCAGGCATCGTTGGGTCGGTGTCAGCTTTGTTGTCAACCGGGCGGTCACCCATGAGCTGGTCCGGCATCGCCCGTGCTCGTTTCTTCAGGAAAGTCAGCGCTATTGCCGCTATAATCAGGAAAAATTCGGCAAACAGGTGACCTTTATCAAGCCACTGTTCTTTGCCGAGGATTCAGCTGAGTACGAACTGTGGCGCCGGGCCATGGAGGAGACGGAAAAGCTTTACCTGCAATTGCTTGAAACCAGTTCTCCGCAAGCCGCCCGGACGGTTTTGCCGAACTCCTGCAAAACCGAGATAATTACCTATTGTAATCTCGATCAGTGGCGCCATATCTTCAGCCTGCGGACGATTCCGGCGGCGGAACCGTCGATGCGCGAGATCATGATTCCCCTGGCCGCCGAGTTACAGCGTCGGTACCCGGCACTGACCGGCGGTTGAAGCATTTCCGGACATCAACTCCTGTGATAGGCCCCGTGACAACTATTGATGTGACGGGGCCTTTGTCTGTCGGGTATGATAACGTCTTGACATGGCAGATTGAACGGATATAAGCTTGATCTGCCAGGCCGTTCCTGAGGTACGACACCACTTCTAATTACTTGACGAAAGGGAGGTATTCAATGGTGCTTGATCCGACAAAACACGCCGATTGGGAAATTGCACAGGAAGCCGAAACCAGAATGAAGACGGTCTACCAGATCGGGGAGGAACTTGGCCTGGAGAAGGAGGAATTGCTGCCGTATGGCCACTATGTTGCCAAATTGGACTATCGCAGAATCCTCGATCGACTCGGCAATAAGCCCGACGGCAAATATGTCGACGTAACCGCTATCACCCCGACGCCGCTTGGCGAAGGAAAATCGACCTCGGCGATGGGGCTTGTTCAGGGACTCGGCAAGCGCAACAAGAGCGTTATCGGTGCAATCCGCCAGCCATCCGGCGGACCGACCATGAATATCAAAGGCTCCGCCGCCGGCGGCGGCCTGGCCCAGTGTATACCGCTCAACGAATTTTCTCTTGGTTTGACCGGTGACATCAATGCCATTATGAACGCCCACAATCTCGGCATGGTGGCGCTCACCTCCCGGATGCAGCACGAGGCGAATTATACCGATGAACAACTGGCGCAACGCAAGTTGCGACGCCTCGATATCCATCCGAAAAAAGTCGAGTTTCGCTGGATTATCGATTTCTGCGCTCAGGCCCTGCGCAATATCACCATCGGCATCGGCGGCAAGGCCGACGGTTTCACGATGCAGTCGAGTTTCGGCATCGCCGTCTCCTCGGAGATCATGGCGATCCTGGCGGTGGCCACCGATCTTGCCGACATGCGCCGGCGGATCGGCAAGATCGTCGTTGCCTATGACAAGCAGGATCGCCCGATTACCACCGCCGATCTCGAAGTTGACGGAGCAATGACCGCATGGATGGTGCAGGCCATCAACCCGAACCTGATGCAGACCATTGAAGGGCAGCCGGTACTTGTCCATGCCGGGCCATTTGCCAATATCGCCATTGGCCAATCTTCGGTCATCGCCGACCGGGTAGGGCTGAAACTGGCCGACTACAATGTTACTGAGTCGGGATTTGGCGCTGATATCGGTTTTGAGAAATTCTGGAATCTCAAGTGTCGCTATTCCGGCAATAAGCCCAATTGTGCCGTCGTTGTCGCTACCATTCGTGCTCTCAAGTGTCACGGCGGGGCTCCGATTCCGATTCCAGGCAAGCCGATGCCGGCGGAATACAAGAGTGAGAACGTCGGCTGGGTGGAGGAAGGAACGAAAAACCTGTTGCACCACATCGCCACCGTCAAGAAGGCCGGGATCAATCCGGTAGTCTGTATCAATGCCTTCTTTACCGATACCGACAACGAGATCAAAGCGGTACGCCGGCTCTGTGAGGACGCCGGGGCCCGAGTGGCTTTGTCCAGGCACTGGGAGCATGGTGGAGACGGAGCGGTGGAATTTGCCGATGCCGTCATTGACGCCTGTGAGGAGCCCAATGATTTCAAGTTTCTCTATGAGCTCGATACGCCGCTGGACAAGCGAATCGAATTGATTGCCAAGGAGGTCTATGGCGCCGACGGTGTCAGTTATTCCGCCGATGCCGCTGCCAAGCTCAAGCGTCTGTCGGCAGATCCGGATATGGCGACCATGGGAACCTGTATGGTCAAGACCCATTTGTCGCTCTCGCATGACCCGAAACTCAAAGGGGTACCGAAAGGATGGACGTTGCCGGTCAGTGATATTCTGACGTATAAGGGTGCCGGCTTTGTCGTACCGGTGGCCGGCACCATCAGCCTGATGCCGGGCACCGGGTCTGACCCTGCCTATCGCCGGGTCGATGTTGACCTTGAGTCGGGGCGGGTCACCGGCGTCTTCTGAGCAAGAGAAAATGATGCGTTTCCTGGGGCAGGTGTTGTATACTCATAATGGGTATCGTTCCTGATTATGACGAACTGAATCTGAAGATATATGGCAACTGCTGCAACAACCAGTGCTCGGAAATCCTCCATCAAGAAAACGGTGAAGGATCAATCCGGGGCAGGCAAGATCAAGCTGGGCGAACTGATGAGCAAGGCGGGATATATTACCGCCACCCAGTTTGAAACCGCCAAGCGCGAAGTGCAGAAGAACGGCGCCCGAATGGGCGCCGTTCTCAGGCAGCTTGAGTATATCGACGAAGATACCGTCTTTAACTTCCTCAGTCGTCATCACAACTATCCCCCCGCGGTGATCAAGAACGAGCCTCCCAGCCCGGAGGCGATCAAGCTGATCACCTACGAGCTTGCCAAAAAGCATATGGCGTTCCCATTGCGAATGGCGGGCAACACCCTGCAGATTACCATGGCCGAACCGTCGGATGCGACGGCCGTTGAGGAATTGCAGGATGCGATCGGCAAGGAATTGTCGGTCTGTGTCTCCACCGAGCGCGATATCGTTGAGGCCTACAAAAAGTACTACGGCATTGACGAAGAAGAAGCGCGCACCTTTTTTGTCGGGGAAGAAGCGGTTCACGATGAATTGACCATCACCGAGGTTGACGACTTCGGCGCCATCGTCGCCGAGGCGGCGGATACCTTTGAAATAGAAACCGGTGACGATGACATCGGCCTTGATCAGTTCAACGCGTCCGATGCACCGATCATCAAGCTGGTCAACGGAATCCTGGTCAAAGCGGTGCAGGAAGGGGTGTCGGATATCCATATCGAGCCGTATGAGCGAAGCATGCAGGTACGCTATCGGAAGGATGGTTCGCTCTACAAATCGATGAACCTGCCGCTGACCATCAAAAATGCGATGATCGCGCGGGTCAAGATCCTCTCCGGGCTTGATATTACTGAACGGCGGATTCCCCAGGACGGCCGTATTAAGATGCGGATGGGGAAAAATCGCTCCGTTGATTTCCGGGTTTCGTCGTTGCCCACGCTGTTCGGCGAATCGGTGGTTCTGCGTATCCTTGATAAGAGTTCGCTCAATGTCGATCTGACGCAACTTGGTTTCGAGGAAAGCACGTTTGAGATGCTCAAACGCTGTCTCGCCCGGCCACAGGGGTTATTGCTGGTTACCGGTCCGACCGGTTCGGGCAAGACCGTTACCTTGTATTCTGCGCTCAACTCACTCAACAGCGAAGATATCAAGATTCTCACGGCTGAAGATCCGGTCGAGTTCAACTTCAAAGGGATCAATCAGGTCAATGTCCACCAGGAGGTGGGCATGACCTTCGCCGCCGCGCTGAAGGCGTTTCTCCGGCAAGACCCGGACATCATCATGGTTGGTGAGATCCGTGACTATGAGACGGCGGAAATCGCGATCAAGGCAGCCATGACCGGTCATCTCGTATTCTCGACCCTGCATACCAACGATAGCGCCGCAACCATCGGCCGGCTCGTCGATATCGGGGTGCCGCCGTATATGATCGCCTCCTCGGTGACCATGGTTCTGTCACAGCGACTCGGCAGGCGGCTCTGTAAGAAATGCAAGCGGCAGATTGAACTCGATCCCAAAGAATTGGTTCGGGCCGGCTTCAAGGAAGAAGAACTGGAAGGGCTGGTTGTTTATGGTCCCGTCGGCTGTCCGGAATGTAACGGTCTCGGCTATCGCGGCCGGGTCGGTTTTTTTGAGCTGATGGAAGTAACGGAAGATGTGGCCAAGGCGATCAGCGCCGAAGTACCCGAGGATCAGTTGCGTAAGGTTGCCATTCAGGAGGGTATGACCCCGTTACGCCAGGCAGCCCTGTTGAAAGTTCGCCAGGGTATCACCAGTGTCGAGGAAGCGCTGCGCCGTACCGTTGCCCACGAGGAGAGCCTTCCGGCTTATCTGATCAATCCCGATGTGGAAGAGTATGAGGATGGTGATGTGATCATCCGCGAGGGAAATCGGGATATCGATTTCTTCAAGCTGATCAGGGGGGCGTTGACGGTTGTCAAGGGTGGGAAGAAGATAGCTGAACTGACCGAGCCCGGCGAGTATTTCGGGGAAATGGCGGCAATTTCCAACGAACACCGCACTGCTTCCATCATTTCGCAGGGACGCAGTACGGTGAAGCGCTATCCCGGCGATAAGATTGATGAGATTATCCATAAATATCCAGAAGTTTCGTCACATCTTTTCAAGACCATGACCACCAGGCTGCTCAAATCGAATCAGATTATCGTCAAGCTCGCCGGAGGTGCTGTTCGCAAGCCGCCGCCTCCGAACCAACCTTCCCAACGGCCGACCGGATCCTGATCTGACGCCTGACTGTGGCGGTAGTATCGATAGCAGAGCCGAGGCGCCGTAAACCAATGAACCAGCACCTGCCCGCCGAGCATCCGGATCACGCGCGTATCGCCCTGTTCTGCGATGGTCGTCCCGGGCATGAGAAGCAATCGCGCGGTATCGTCAAGGCGCTGCAGCGTTATATCTCCGTTGAGGTGCATGAGATCAGGATTCGGAAACGAACACTGTTCCAGGAGCTATGCGCCTATGCCGGTTATGTTGCCGGTCGACAAAAAACGGTATCTGTCGGTGATCATAAGGAGTTGATCATCGGCTGTGGGTCAAGAACGCATATACCGATGCTGGTATACGCCAGAGGCAAGACTGCCCGGACGGTTGTCTGCATGACGCCGCCATGGCCGCTGCGGTCTCGTTTCGATCTCTGTTGTTCACCAATGCACGATCGTGTCGCCCCGGCCGATAACATCATCGTGACGATCGGCCCTCCCAATACCGCCGAGGCGGGTGGTGATCATGACCCAACGGCCGGTTTGCTCTGTATCGGCGGTCTTGATCCGTCTTCGCATGTCTGGGAAGAGGAGCGGTTGCTTGACAATATTCGTGCGTTGCTGGAGAAAGCAGACCTGCGGCGTTGGACGCTGACCAGTTCGCCGCGTACGCCTCAACAAACGGAAACGGCGTTACAGGCGCTGGCAGATGAGTTTTCCCGGGTGACGCTGATACCGTTTTCACAGACGGGACCGGGGTGGATTGAAGAGCAGTACCGCCGGCACCAAACGGTTTGGATAACCGCCGATTCGATATCGATGGTTTATGAAGCGTTGTCGGCCGGTTGTCGGGTAGGATTATTGCCGGTACGGTGGAAGAAGCGAACAAGTAAATTTCAACTCAGTGAGCACTACCTTATCCGCAAAGGGCTGGTCGTGCCGTTTGCCGCCTGGCTTTCCGATTCCGGGCAGTGGCAAGCGCACGATCCATTGACGGAGGCTGATCGGTGTGCAAAGGAAATACTACGAAGATGGTGGCCGAAAAACGTACCATAGTGCAAATCGTTCCAGAGATGGATGAGGGCGGTGTTGAAGGGGAAACCCTTGATTTTGCAATATATCTTGCAAAAATGGGGCATCGCTCAATTGTTATTTCCGGTGGCGGCAGGCTGGTCAGTCAGCTCGAGCTTCACGGCGTGACCCATGTTCTCTGGAAAGATATCGGCACGAAGAGCACGCGCTGCCTGAAATATATCAAAAAGCTCCGTTCGTTTTTGCTTGCCGAAAAGGTCGATGTCCTGCATCTGCGTTCCCGGTTGCCGGCCTGGATCGGTTATCTTGCCTGGCGACCGCTTGACCCGCTGACCAGGCCGGCACTGGTGACCAGCTTCCATGGGTTTTATTCGGTAAACGCGTACTCGACCATCATGACTCGGGGAGAGCGGGTCATTGCCGTCTCGAAGACCATCCATGATCATATTCTGAATAACTACAAGGTGAACCCGGATCGGATCGAACTGATCTATGGTGGTTACAATGTTTGTGATTTCGATCCGGAGCGTGTTACCGCAGATCGCATTGAGCAACTGAAAAGCCAATGGGGTATCTCCGCTTCCGCCGGTCCGGTGATCATGCTGCCCGGCCGGATCACGTCATGGAAGGGCCAGGATGTGTTCGTCGAGGCGTTAGTCAAGATCAAGGACCTTCCGTTTCAGGCACTTTGTGTCGGTGACACCGATGAAAACCAGTCGTTTACGAAGCGACTCAGGGAACGAATCGCTGCCGCCCAGATGCAGGAACGTGTCAAGCTGGTCGGTCATTGCGCTGACATGCCGGCGGCCCTGCTGGTCGCCGACCTGGTTGTTTCCGCCTCATCAAGCCAGCCGGAAGCCTTCGGCAAGGTGGCCATCGAGGCGATGGCGATGGGGCGGCCGATCATCGCTACCCGCCAGGGGGGCAGCCTGGAAACCATCCGTGAGAACGCCACCGGCTGGTTCGTCGAGCCTTCGGACCCGCAGGATCTGGCTCGTTGCCTCAGATCGGTATTGGTCGACAAGAGCCGATTGACAGCAGCCGGTCACGCTGGGCGAGAGTGGGTTCGGGAGCATTTTACCGCGTTGCGGATGTGTGAAAAAACCATCGACTGCTATGCTCGTCTGCTTAAGGAGAAGCGACAGCGGCAAACCGGCGAACGACTTTCCGTAGTACAGATGCTGCCGGAGCTCGATAGTGGCGGTGTCGAGCGGGGAACGTTGGAGATAGGCCGCTATCTGGCGGATCGGGGGCATCGATCAATGGTGGTCTCCGGGGGCGGGCGATTGGTACGGCAATTGGTTGCCGAGGGAAGTCAGCACATCAACTGGCAGGTTGGCGCAAAAAGCCCGTTGTCGCTGCGTTATCTTCTGCCGTTGCGAAGGCTTTTGAAAGAGGAACAGGTCGATATTCTGCATTTGCGCTCACGAATGCCCGCGTGGCTCGGCTATATCGCCTGGAAGACTTTACCGAGGCACAATCGGCCGATTCTTGTCACCACGTTTCACGGGTTTTATTCGGTGAATCGATATAGCGCGATTATGACCAAAGGCGACGGCATTATCGCGATCTCGAAAAGCATCGAACAACACATCCGCGAGGCATACCGGGTGCGCAAAAATATCCGACTGATCTTTCGCGGGGTCGATCGAGAGGTGTTCAGTCCGGAACATGTCGGCGAACAGCGCGTTGCGCAGCTGCGGTCTGCCTGGCGACTTGATGGAAGATCTCCTGTCATTATGCTGCCGGGACGGTTGACCAGGTTGAAGGGACAGGATGTTTTCATCAGGGCGCTGGCATTGGTCAAACAAACCGATTATCAGGCGGTATTGGTCGGAGACGTTGCCGATAACCCCGGATTTACTGAAGAACTTCGGAATCTTATCAAGCAGCATGGCCTCAGCGATCGGGTGTTTCTGGTGGGTTATTGTGACGATATGCCGGCGGCGCTTCTGGCGGCCGATATTGTTGTCTCGGCTTCATCGAATGAACCTGAGGCGTTTGGCCGGACCACCATTGAGGCCATGGCCATGGGAAAACCGGTGGTGGCAACGGCTCATGGCGGCAGTCTCGAGACCGTCAGTCCCGGCCGAACCGGCTGGCTGGTCAGTCCGGGCGACCCGCGCGACCTGGCGATTGCCCTTGATGAGGCCTTGGCATCTCCCGAGCGACGGGAGGCGCTGGGCCGCGCCGGTCAAGAACTCGTGAATCAGCGGTTCACGATGAAACAGATGTGTGAAAAGACGGAAGCCTTGTATCGGGAACTGGTCAACGAACGCCGGCAACGCTTGTCATGCCCGGTACCGGTTTCCGTTGGCCGCTAACATTAACCCGGCTCCGCCGGCAGGCCTTCGATAGCGTTGCCGGAACCGGCCATTAATGCGGCGGACATGAAAAGATAGAAGTGCCCCTGATGGGAATCAAACAGGAGCGAATTCATCAGGCTGCCGATCAGCAAGGCTGTGAGTACCCCCTGCAGCAGCCATCCCCGGGGCGGCTCCATCCTCACGCTGGCCAGGATCTGTGTCGCCATCAGCGCCGTGAATAGCGAAAACCCGAATAGCCCGAATTGCACGGTAATGAAAAGGAATTCGTTGTGCGGGTTATCGGTTCTCTTGATTTTTGTTTTCTTCGTTTCCTGCCGGTGAACGATGGCATACGAGCCGGTGCCATGTCCAAAAACCGGCTGTT
>CAZSOA010000080.1:0-13957 GCA_964608305.1 uncultured Desulfofustis sp.
CAGGAGGCAATGATCTGCGGCGGCGCCGACGAATATGATACGACGACGGTTGCGGTATTCGATAACCTGCTCGCCTGCTCGGTGGGATATAACGACCGGCCACAGTGCACGCCGCGCCCTTTCGACGCGGCTCGTGACGGCCTGGTGGTCGGTGAAGGCGGCGGCGCGGTGCTGCTTGAAGAATTTGAATCGGCCAGACGGCGCGGCGCGCCGATTCTCGCCGAAGTGATTGGTTTTGAGTGCAACAACAACGGCGGTGATATGATCCTGCCCAACCGGGACGGCATTACCGCCACCTTGCGCAACAGCCTCGCCAATGCCGGGATCGGTGTCGAGCAGGTCGATCTGATCAGCGCCCATGCCACCGCCACGAAAATGGGTGACGTCATCGAGGCCCAGGCCATCGGTGCGGTGTACGGCGATCGGCCCTGGGTAACCGGGTTGAAGAGCTACATGGGGCACACCATGGGTACCTGTGGCGTTATCGAGCTGATCTTGCTGCTCTACATGATGGAACAGGGTTTTATCGCACCGACGTTGAACCTGGAACAGATCGATCCCCGCTGTTCAATGGTGCGCCACGTCCGGGAAATCGTCGCTGCACCGATCACGATCGGTGCGGTGCAGAATTTTGCCTTTGGCGGTGTCAACACCAGTCTGATCGTCAAAAAATGGTCGTGAGCGCACGCAGCATCGCATCTCCCGGGATCACCGGCCGGATCATCGATACCGGGGTGACGCTTGCCTGCTGGACCTATTTTACCCTCGGTTACATCCTGTTCTTTGCCGTCCGTTATGCCGTCTACTCCTGGTTTCCGGCACAGCGGGAGTTTCGTTTCCAGTCGCTGAACTGCCGGTTCTACCGCGGGTTTTTTGGGCTTCTCCGGATGCTGGTGCCGCGTCATCGCTGGCGGATCGATCCGGAGGTGACGGCCTTGCGGTCGGCGGTGCTGGTGTGCAACCATGTTTCCTATCTCGACCCGCTGCTCTTCATCTCGCTGTTTGAAAAACAGAAAACCGTCGTCAAGACGACCTTTTTCAAGGTGCCGATTTTCGGCTGGGTGTTGCGCCATTCCGGTTATTTTCCGGCGGGTGGCGACGACCGGTTCGGCGGGCTGATGATCGACCAGGTGGAGCGGCTTGGTACCTTCCTTGCCGGCGGCGGCAATTTTTTTATTTTCCCTGAAGGTACTCGCAGCCGCGACGGTCGCATCGGTCCGCTCAACCGCGGGGCCTTGAAGATCGCCCGACTTTCCCGGGCGCCGATTGTCGTGCTGCAACTGACCAACACCGATAAACTCTTTGCTCCCGGCAGATTCCTTTTTACAACCAGGACGGCCAACGAGATCAGCCTGTCGGTGATCGCCCTGCTTGATGCCGATACCGTCCAGCGGCTCAAACCGGCGGAACTGGAACGGGTGATCGGCGATGCCTGGTCTGTATCCCGACAGCAGGCCTCTTGCCGGCGAAATCCGCCGGACCTCACGCAAACGACCGGCGACAGGCCGGTAACGGAGCCATGAAAGTCATCCTGATCTCCATGCCGGACGTCGTGCCGATCATCATCCACGAAACCGCGGTGCATATGCCCAATCACGGAATTGCCTGCATCGGCGGCAGTCTGGCGCAAAACCATGATGTCTATCTGGTCGATCTGATCCGCAAGCGACGTTCGATCAAACGCTATCTGACCAAGGTGGTCAACCGGATCGAACCCGAGCTGATCGGCCTGTCGGCAATGGCCTGGCAGTACGATACCTGCATCAAGATCGCCCATTTGCTCAAGGAACTGCGCCCTTCGGTGAAAATTGTCATCGGCGGCTATCATGCGACGCTGATGCACGAGGAAATCGCCGAATCGCCGGAGGCCCGCTGGATCGATTTTATTATCCGGGGCGAGGGCGAAGTAGCGTGCCGGCAACTCGCCGATGCTCTGGAAGGCGGCGGCGATCTGGCCGCTATCCCGTCGCTGTCGTACAAGCAGGACGGGGTATTTCAGCATAATGAACGGAGCGGCAACCTCGATCTGGCGAACCTGCCGCTGCCGATTCGCGACAAGCGTCGGCTGACCTGGGGCTACCACATGATCTACTCGAAGATCGAGGTGCTCGAGACGTCCCGGGGGTGCACGCGATCGTGCAATTTCTGCAGTATGAAGCATATGTATGGGCGATCGTTTCGCACCTACCCGCTTGAGCGGGTGCTCGCCGATCTCGATGACATCTACTATAACTGCCGTTCCCGCTGGGTATTCATCAGCGATGATAACTTCGTGCTACGCCCGGAACGGGTCATCGAGATCTGTGATGCGATCATCGCCAGGAACTATAAGGGCCTCAATATCTGTGTTCAGGCCGATTGCGTCACCATGTCTCGCAACGAACCGATGGTCGCCAAGATGGCGGCCGCCGGCTTTCGCTCGGTATTTCTCGGTATCGAAAGTGGTTCGTCGAAAAACCTGAAGATGGCCGGCAAGGGCGATATCGTCGAGGCTTCCCGCAAGGCGGTGGAACATTGCCACCGGCACGGCATTATGGTCATCGGCGGGCTGGTCTTTGGTTTTCCCGAAGACGATGAACAATCGATCCGAGAAAACTACGAGTTTTTCAAGAGCCTCGGTGCCGACGGCGCCTATTGCCAGGTGCTGACGCCGTATCCGAAAACCGGTATGCGCGAGCAACTGCTGGCTGCCGGTCTGGTGACCAACGTTTCCGATTATAAACGCTACAGCGGCCTCTGGGCCAATGTCCGCACCCGCCACCTGGACGCCGAAGAGCTGCAGTATCAGTTCTGGTATCAGCGCCAGGTGGTGCTCGGCTGGTGGAAACCGGGACCGGTTCTGACCAGTCAGGGGCAGTTTTGGATCCGCATCTGGAATTTCCTGTTCAAACCGATGCTCAAGCTGCGTTTTAACCGGGTCATGAAAAAGCACGGCTGGGACGGCCGCTACCGGCTGGAAGTGGAACGCTGGTCGAAGATGAACGAATTCCCTGACCTGCAGGGGTATTAGGGCCATGCAGTTGTACAATCTTGAGTTTACCGAGGATGAGATCAAAGAGGCGGTTGCTGCGGGCCGCCTGCTGTCCATGGAAATCGAACTGAGCAGGCGATGCAACTTCCGCTGTGCGTATTGTTACGTGCCGCATGAGTCGGAGCTGGGTAATGAACTGACGAAAGAAGAGATCAAGGATTCCGTCAGCCAGGCCCAGGCCCTCGGCGCCCGCAAGATTATCCTGCTTGGCGGCGAGCCGAGTATCTATCCGCATCTCGAGGAGATTGTCCTGTTCTTATCCGAGCGGGGCCTGGAAACGGAACTGTTCACCAACGGTACCGGCATTACCGATCGGCTGGCCGCACTGCTGGCCCGCGAGCGGGTACGAGTGGTCTTGAAAATGAATTCCCGCGATGCGGGGCTGCAGGATCGGCTGGCCGGCATACCGGGGGCAACACTGATCATCAACCGGGCACTCACGGCGTTCATGGCGGCGGGCTACCCGGACCGTGAGCGATTTCTTGCGGTGAGTACGGTAATCTGCAGCAGCAATATCAGCGAATTGCCGGAGTTGTGGCGCTGGTTGCGTCGCCAGGGGATCGAACCGTACTTTGAGATCATCACCCCGCAGGCCAATGCCCTGGCCAACCGCTGGCTGGAGGTCGACAGTGAGACCGTCAGGGATCTGTTCTACCGGCTCTGTACCATCGACCGGGAGGAGTTCGGTAGGGTCTGGGAACCGCAACCGCCGCTGGTCGGCAACCGCTGCATGCGGCATCAGGTGTCCTGCCTGGTTACCGCCAACGGTGAGGTCATGCCCTGCGTCGGGGTCACAATCCCGCTTGGTTCACTCCGTGAAAAGAGTCTTGCCGCCATTCTGCAGGACAGTGAGGTCATCAGGAACTTGAAGAACTACCGGCAGATGATCAAGGGGCCGTGCCATGAATGCGAGAAGGCCGAGATTTGTTATGGCTGCCGCGGTGCCGCCTACCAGCTTACCGGAGACTACCTGGCCGCCGACCCGACCTGCTGGCGAAACGGCTGTCATGGACGATCCTGAAGCCGGTACCCCGGCTCCCGGTGCCGCTCCGGACGTATGACCCGGCTGGCCGGCATCGCCCTGGCGCTGATGACCGGCGCCTCAATTGTCCATGGTCTGGCGCCGCACTTGCCAGGCTGGCCGGCCGGTCTGTGTGCCTGGTTGGCGGCGGGATTGCTGATGATCAGGATTTCGCGGCCACAGGCGGTGCAGACCTGTCTGCTGCTGCTCATCGGTGCCGCTGCGTTGACGATCGCTGCTGCTCTTGGCGCCGACCTGCCCTGGCTCCGGCTGCTTGATACCAATGCCGGCCTGCTGTCGATGCTGGCTGCCATCAGCTTTCTCCAACTCATTCCGATCCGTGCTGAAGCCGCCGACGTGCCGCACGGTCCGGCGGCCTTCCGGCGCACCCTGCTCAGTGTTGCCGTATTCGGTGGGTTCATCAATATCTCGGCGATGCTGCTCATCGCCGATCGTCTCTCCGGCGGCAGAGGCCTCAGCTGGTTTGCCTGTCAGTCAATTACCCGGGCCTTTTCCGGTTGCCCGGCCTGGTCGCCGTTTTTTGCCGGGATGGCGGTGGTGCTCACCTATGTTGCCGAGACCAGCCTGGTCTTTGTCGTCCTCATCGGCTTGCCGTTCGCTTGTGTCGGACTACTGGTGGTGGTGGTCGAGGCGCATCTCCGTTATCCCGATGCCTTGGCCGATTTCGCCGGATACCCGCTGACGCCGGCCAATCTCTGGCTACCCTGTCTGCTGGCCGCTGGCGTCATTCTCGGGCATCAACTGCTGCCCCGGGCATCGATCATGGTTATCATCGCCCTGGCGGCGCTGGGGGTCACTGCCGGGGTGCTGGTCGTCACCCGGGGGCTTGTCGAGACCGGTCGTCGCCTGGGTGACTACGTGTTGCGCGGCCTGCCGGGAATGGTCGGCGAACTGCTGTTGTTCCTTGCCGCCGGGGTGCTGGCAGTCGGTCTGAATGCGCTGGTGACGGTGATGCATGTGAGCCTGCCGGTGATAACCGGTTTTGACGCTGTGGCTGCCGGGCTGCTGCTCGCCTTGTTGATCGTTGCCTCAATGCTCGGTGCTCATCCGATCGTCACCATTGCCGTCATTGTGCCGCTGCTCGGTCCGCTCGAGCCTGATCCGCAACTGCTCGCGGTAACCCTGTTGTTTGGCTGGGGGCTTGGTACCTGCGCCGGACCGATGTCCGGTACGCATCTGGTCATGCAGGGGCGCTACGGTATTTCCTGCCTGCGGGGCGCGGTGCGCAACTGGCCGTACGTGGCGATCATGTATCCGGTGGCGTTGCTCTTTCTCTTTCTCGTTGCGTTGATCCGGGGTATCTGAATAACAGAGCAGCGCCGGTATTCTGTGCGGCGGTCAGCGTGTCGGTGCGGCCGGCCGACTGCAGGCTGAAAGGTGTTGCCCGGAGGATATGGACAAGCTAGGATGCGATTGGCCGGCGGCACCGACACGCGTTATGAACCATCTACCTGGAGCGAGGTATCATGCCCATGAAACGTGATGCATTAGCGATCAAAAGTGACGACAATGTCGCCACCGCGTTGCGCGATCTGCGCAGCGGAGAGACGGCGACGGTTGGCATAGACGAACGGACGGCGACGGTGGTCATGGTTGACGATGTGGCGTTCGGCCATAAATTCGCGATCAACGCGATCGCTGCGGGACAATCCATCGTCAAATACGGTGAGATCATAGGCCGGGCCACGGCGCCGATCCCGGCAGGCGGCCATGCTCATGTCCAGAACATCGAGAGCCTGCGCGGCCGCGGGGATCTCGGATAGCTCAAACGGCTTTGCGGAAACGGAGGAATACCATGGAATTTCTGGGATATCGTCGTCCCGATGGGCAAGTCGGCACGCGTAATTACGTCGGCGTTCTATCCACTGTGGTCTGCGCCAACGAGGTGGCCGAAGACATCGCCCGGCAGGTTGACGGCGCCGTCAGTTTCACGCATCACCAGGGCTGTTGCCAGACCCCGGTGGATATCCGCCGGGTCAACGAGACGCTGATCGGCCTTGGCAGCAACCCGAATCTGGCTGCCGTGCTGCTCGTCAGCCTCGGCTGTGAGAGCACGGATATCGAAGCGGTTGCCGCCGGCATCCGTGAGGCCGGCAAACCGGTGGAGATTATCGGCATCCAGGAGATCGGCGGTGCCGCTCGAACCCGGGCGGAGGGTACCTTGATCGTTCAGGACCTGGTGGCCACAGCGTCTGCGTTGCGGCGGGAACCGTTCAGCGCGACCGATATCGTGCTCGGCATGAAATGCGGTAGCTCCGATACGACCCAGGGCTTGTCTGCCACGCCTGCGGTCGGCGTCGCCTCGGATATCATCGTTGGTGCCGGGGGGACGACCATCATCGGTGAGATTACCGAATTTATCGGCGCCGAGCATATCATGGCCGCCCATGCCGCTACCCCGGAGATCGGCGAGCAGGTCCTGGGTCTGGTCAAGCGCATGGAAGACCGCGCCAAGGCGGTCGGCTGCGATATGCGGGGCGGTCAGCCAACCGGCGGCAATATTAAAGGAGGGTTGACCACCATTGAGGAAAAATCGCTCGGCGCCATCGCCAAGGCCGGCACGGCGCCGATCCGCGCTGTTTATGAATACGGTGTCCGGCCGACAACCAAGGGCCTGGTGGTCATGGATTCTCCCGGCCGGGAGCCTGAGATCCTCACCGGTCTGGCCGCCGCCGGCTGCAATGTCATCGTCTTTGCCACCGGCCGGGGGGCGCCGCAAGGCTTCCCGTTTGTGCCGGTCGTCAAGCTGACCGGTAACGCCCATACCTGGGAGCGGATGCGTGATCATATGGATCTATCCGTCGCCGGCATCATCGACGGCAGCGAGAGCCTGCCGGAGGCCGGGCAACGGCTCGTCACGGCACTGCTTGAGGTGGCATCGGGGAAACGGACCCGGGCTGAAATCACCGGCTATACCCGGGCCATGGATATCTATGTGACCGGGCCGGTCATCTGAGGGACAATCGATGCGCTATCCGAAAATCGCTGCCGTTACCCAGCGGCTTGAGGCCGCCCGAATCGACGATATCGACCAAGCCGTGGCCACGGAACTGAAGCGGGCCGGGCTGGCGGAACGGATCCGGCCCGGCAGCCGGGTCGCCATCACCGCCGGCAGTCGCGGCATCACCGACATGACCCCGCTGTTGCGGGCTATCGTTGGTGAAATCAGAAACCTCGAGGCGCAGCCGGTCATCATCCCGGCCATGGGGAGTCACGGCGGGGCCACCGGCGCCGGCCAGGCAGAACTGCTCGACGATCTCGGGGTCAGTGAGGCGCGTATCGGTGCCCCGGTGATCTCTTCGATGGCTGTCACCGAACTCGGCGTGACCGATGACAATATTCCGGTGGTGTTAAGCAGCGATGCACTTGCCTGCGATCATATCCTGATCGTCAACCGCATTAAACCGCATACCGAGTTCAGTGGGCGGATTGAAAGCGGTTTGACGAAGATGATGGTCATCGGTCTCGGGAAACATCAGGGTGCGATCAATATCCATAACTGGGCGGTCCGCTATGGCTACGAACAGACCTTGATCAGCGCCGGCAACCTAATTATCAAGCGGGCGCCGATTACGCTCGGTATCGGCCTGGTGGAGAACGGTTACGGGCAGGCCATGGCCATCGCCGCGGTAACCCCGGAGCGGTTTATCGACGAGGAGGCCCGGCTGCTTGAACGAGCCCGGAAAAGCTGCCCGCACCTGCCGTTTGATCGCCTCGATATCCTGATCGTCGATGAAGCCGGAAAGGAAATCAGCGGTACCGGCATGGATACCAAGGTGATCGGCCGGATCATGAACATTTACGAGCCGCCGCTCTCCCATCCGCATATCACCCGGATCGTGCTGCGGGATCTGACTGCCGTCTCCCACGGCAACGGCCTCGGGATCGGGCTCGTTGATTTCATCACCGAGCGGGTATTTTCCAAACTTGATCGGCCGACCACCGATGTCAACTGCATTACCGCGGTAACGCCGGAGAAGGGTCGGGTGCCGATCGTCGCCCGGACGGATCGCCAGGCGGTTGATTACGCCTTTGCTTCGGCCGGACCGGTGACGGATACGGACGTTCGGCTGTGCTGGATTCGAAATACGGCGACACTTGATCGCTTCTTTGTCTCCGAAGCGCTGCTTGCCGAGGTTGCGGATCACCCGGATCTGGAGGTCGGCTCGCCGTTGGCTGCCATGCAGTTCAACGACGCCGGCGACTTGCTGGCACCGGATCAATAGGAGGTCCTTGTTGGCTTAGCAGCATAAAATGCTTGCAGTCGGTCGGCACTGCCTTCGGCTGAGCCGAGTCCTGATAGACTTCCAGGCCTGGTTGTAACGCCCTGTCAGGGTGAGCAGCAGCGCCGGATGTGACGGGCGATCGGCCTCATTCGGCTCGCAGCGCTTCAACCGGGTGGAGCCGGGCGGCGTGAGCCGCCGGCAGAATGCCGGCCAGCAGGCCGATCACTGCCGCCAGCAGTTCCGCATAGAGGGCATAGAGCCAGGGGGTGTGGGTCGGCAAGGCCGGGATGAAGACCGTGATCAGCCAGGCGATGCCGGCGCCGGCGATCAGCCCGGCCAGCCCGCCGAGGCCGGCCAGGACCACGGCCTCGCCGAGAAAGAGCAGCATGATCTGGCGCCGGTCGGCGCCTATCGCCCGCAGCAGGCCGATTTCCGGCGTGCGTTCGTGGACGGCGATGGTCATGATGGTCATGATGCCGACCCCGCCGACCAGCAGCGAGATCGCGCCGAGCCCGCCAACGGCCAAAGTCAGGATACCGAGCACCGAACCGAGTACCTTGATCATTTCATCCTGGGTGGTGATCGTAAAATCCTCGCTGCCATGGCGGTCGATCAGCACCGCCTTGATCCGTTTGGCCACCGTCGCCGCGCTTAATCCTTCCCGGAAAAGCACGTTGATCTCCTGCAGTCCGTCGCGGTTGAACATGGCCATGGCCCGGCTCGTCGGGATATAGACGGCGTCGTCGAGATCGAAACCGAGCATCTGGCCCTTCGATTCCATGACGCCGATAACCCGGTAGCGCTCGCCACCGATCCGCACATGATGGCCCAACGGGCTCTGCCCCGGAAAGAGTTCGCCGGCCACGGTGGAACCAAGTACGGTGAACGTCCGGGCGGTCAGCGGATCATCGTCGGGCAGGAACCGGCCGATCTTCACCCGCATCTGCCAGACCTCGCCGACCGCCGGTCCGACTCCCAGCACCATCGTCCGGCGGGTCCGTTTGTCATAGGTCGCCGCGGCATTGCCCTGAATCACCGCAACCGTGTCGATGACGCCGGGTATGTGTTTGAGCGCGGCCTCATCGGCAAAGGTCAGCGGCCGTACGGTGTTGATCAGCGCGCCGGAGACACCGGCGGTCGTCGTCCGGCCGGGGTTGATAGAGATCAGGTTGCTGCCGAACTGGGTGAATTCAGCCAGGGTGAAACGATGCACTCCCTCGCCGATCGAGGTGAGCAGGACCACCGCAGCGATGCCGACGCCGATGCCGAGCAGGGTGAGGCCGCTGCGCAGCCGCTGGTGGAGCAGGGAATTGAGGGAGAGATGGAAAAAATCAAGCAGGAGCATTGCTTCACCGTCTGGCCAGGGCGAGCACCGGATCGAGCCGGGCCGCCCGGCGGGCCGGGAGAGAGCCGAAGATCAGGCCGGTGCTGACGGCGACCGCCACCGCCGCAGCGAGCGACCAGAGCGGGGCGGCGATCGGGAACTGCGGAAAGACCAGCATCAGCACGCGGATGGCCAGGCCGGCCACGACCAGACCAAGCGTCGCGCCGACCAGCGAGAGGACCGCCGATTCGGCAAGGAAAAGGGCGATGATCCGCTCTCTCGGAGCGCCAAGCGCCTTAAGCAGGCCGATTTCGGCGGTGCGCTGGGACACGGCGATGAGCATGACATTCATGATCAGGATCCCGGCGACCGCCAGGCTGATCGCGGCGATGCCGGAAACGGTCAGGGTCAGGGCGGTGAAGATCCGATCGAAGGTGGCGAGCACTGCATCCTGGGTGATCACGGTGATATCGTCCTCGCCGTCATGCCGCTGGGTGATGATCCTGGTGATCGCCGCGCCGGCCCGGGCGACCGCATCGCGGTCCCGGGCTTCGACCATGATCCGGAACAGGGCCGGGTTGTCGAAAAGCGTCTGGGCCATCGCCACCGGCACGATGACGATATCGCTGATATCGAGGCCGACCGATTGCCCTTTCGGGGATAATACGCCGATCACCCGGAAACGATAGTCGGCGATCCGCAGGGTCTCGCCGACTGCCGGAGCGTTGCCGAACAACTCCTGTTTCAGGGTATGCCCAAGCACACAGACCGAGCTGCCCCGCCGCGGATCGCCGGGCGGCAGAAAGCGCCCCTGGGCCATGGTCAGTTGGCGGACCTGGAAGAGGTCGGCGGTCGAACCGAGAACGGTGGTCTCGCGTTCGCGGCCAAACCGTGAGACCGGTGCTGAACCGACGGATATCGGAGCGACGTAGCGGATTGCCGATGAGGCGTGCAGGGCCATGGCATCGGCGATGGTCAGGTCGCGGGGGGTGATGCCGAGCAGCGGCGGGGCGCCGCCGACCGTTTCGGAGCGACCGGGCAGAACCATGAGCAGATTGGTGCCCAGCGCGGAAAATTCGCCGATCACGTACCGGCGGGCGCCTTCGCCGAGCGCCGAGAGGATGACCACCGAGCCGACACCGATGGCCATGGCCAGCAGCATCAGCAGGGTGCGTGTCGGGTAGCCGGCTGCCGCCTTGCCGGCAAAGGAAATGATGTCGGACAGCTTCACGTCGTTCCCGGAGCCGCCGGCTGATCGCCGGCGATGGCGCCGTCAACCATGGTAATCAGCCGTCGCGCCCGCTGTCCGAGTTCCGGGTCATGGGTGACGACGATCAGGGTGATGCCTTGAGCGTTAAGCGTCTCGAGGATAGCGACAACCTCCTGGCCGGCATGGCGATCAAGGTTGCCGGTCGGTTCGTCGGCGAGCAGGATATGCGGCTCCATGATTGTTGCCCTTGCGATCGCCACCCGCTGCCGTTGCCCGCCGGACAACTGGTCGGGGCGATGGCGGGCCCGGTCACCGAGCCCGAACGCCGCAACGGCGTCGGCCAACCGTCGCTTGCGTTCCGGGGCGGCGATACCGGCAAGGATCAGCGGCAGTTCGATGTTCTCGGCGGCGGACAGGCGCGGGACGAGGTGGAAAAACTGGAAAACAAAACCGATCTTGTGGCGCCGCACCTCGGCTTGCCGGGCATCGCTGAGCGTCGCCACCGGCTCCTGTTCAAGCAGGTAGTCACCGCTGTCCGGTTTGTCGAGCAGGCCGATAACGTTGAGCAACGTCGATTTACCGGAACCGGATGGTCCCATGATCGACAGATACTCACCGGCGCCGACTTGCAGGTCGACATCGCGCAGCGCCACCACCCGTTCGTCGCCGACCGTAAACTCCCGGCGTATCTTGCGCAGCGTGATCACCGGGGTTCTTCGCTTCGAATTGCGGTGACGCCGTCCCGCAGACCGGGATGATCGACGTTGATGACCACCCACTGCTGGTCGGCAAGGCCGGCAGTTGCCTCGGTGAACACCCAATTGCTCAGGCCCGGCGTGAAATCGACCTGGAAAACCGTCCCGTCCCTCTCATCAAAGACGAAAACGGAAGTTCCGTTTACCACCGCCTCGCTCGGGACCATCACTGTCTCTTGGCTGGTGTCGAGGATGATTTCCACGTCGGCGCTGTAACCGGCGAGCAGCAGGGAAAAATCATCAGGATTATCGAAGGCCACTTCAATGTCGACAGTGCGCGCCTGTTTCTCCAGATCAAGCACATACGGGGCGATGCGGCGGACGGTGCCGGTGAATTCGCGATTCCGGTACGCATCGAGAGTAATTCGTGTCGCCATGCCGACCTGAACCGCCGCAGCATCGACCTCGTCGATCGGGGCGGTAACAAAGAAGCAGGTGTTTTCGATCAGATCGACCGCCGGCGGGGTCATCACGCCGACCGGAGATGGGGTGACAAATTCGTTCAGTTCGCCTTCGATCTTGGCGATGATGCCGGAAAACGGTGCAATCAGCCGCGATCGAGCCAGGCTGGCCCGGGCCAGGTCGATCTGTGCCAGACTGCGCTGCGCCGCGGCGCGGGCGGCCCGGCACTGGGCGGTGAGCGCTTTTGCCTCGGTGACGGCCTGCTCGGTCTGCTCGGTGGAGCCGACCAGGCTGTCATAGAGCGCTCGCGCCCGGCGTGCCCGGCTTTCCGCCTCGTCGGCACGGTAGCAGGTGGCTTCGGCCTGGGTGCGGGCCACCGCTTCGTCATGTTCGGCAACGGCCAGCTGTGCCTTGAGATCGTCGTTCCAGATCTCCAGCAGCAGATCGCCGGTTTGGACCTGGTCGCCTTCGCGGATCGGCAGGACGGCGATCTGGCCGCCGATGCTCGGCGACAGGCGGGCGCGGCGGCAGGCCTCGACGGTGCCGGCACGGGTGTTGGCAACCGTCTGCTCCACGGTCCCGCGGACGATCTGCCGGACGGTGACTTCGATCGGCTTCGGTCGGGTCTGCTGCCAGATCAGTGCGCCGATCCCGGACAGAACAAGAATCAACAGGAGCCAGCGAACCGGCCTGCGCATAGCGTCTCTCCTTTTGTTCGAACCATCGGACAAGCAAGGCGTACATTGCATTGCATACCGCAGCGGACGCCTCTTCTCAATCTCTTTCTCTGTTTTTTACCGATAATATTGTCCCTATACACTTTGAATCATGGTATATTCCATCGTCGATGACGGGATGGTCGGTGCCACTATGCCGGTTGCCGGCTACCGATTCAGGTTTTGCAGGATAGGTATCGATGAGAATATTGCTTGGCGTTTTGTTGTGCAGTCTCGTACTGTTTGGCTCCTCGGCGCCGGCCGATGACCAAGAGCCGCTGGCGATCTATTTCTTCTACAGTGCCGGCTGCCCGCATTGCCACGATCAGATGCCGCTGATGCGGGCGATTGACGCCAATAATCCCGACGTCGTTGTCCACTTCCATGAAGTCTCCCAGTCAAACGAGATCTGGCGTCAATTCCTCGAGCAGTGGCAGCTGCGCTTTGCCGGTGTACCGCGCACCTTTATCGGGGAAACAACCTTTGTCGGTTATGGCGAAAGCGGCGTTGCGCTGACCTGGTCAGAGCCCCTCCATGGCTATCTGGGAAACCGGGTGCAGATCGTCAAAGCGGTCGAGAAGGAACTCGGTCACCGGATCTCTCTCGGCGATTACGGGGAGATCGATGAAGCGGTGGCAACACCGGGGCTGATCGCGTTCTGGCCGCTGCTCCTGCCCCTGTTGTATGGACTGAGCTACCCGCTTGTCGCCCGGCGTCTCGGGACTAATGGTCGACAGCTCTGGCTCGGCGGCCTGGCGGCGCTGGTCATCATCACGGTTTTTCTGCAGTTGGCGGCGCTGCCCGAGGAAACGGTGCAGCGTTTTGCCGAGGGACTTCCGTATCCGCTGTTCGTCTCCGCCATCGCCCTGGCCGACGGCTTCAACCCCTGCGCCTTCACGGTCCTGGTCATCCTGCTGAGCCTGCTGACCTATACCAACAGCAGGCGCGATATGCTGTTGATCGGCGGTGTGTTCATCGCCACGTCGGCGATCATGTATTTCCTGTTTATCATGATCCTCGTTGTCATCGGCGGGTTTTTCCTGGAGCGCTACGGCACCATCATCATGGTCGCCCTCGGCTCGATCATCGCCGCCGCCGGGCTGCTGAGCGTCAAGGATTTCTTCTTCCTCAACAGAGGCTTTTCACTAAGCCTGTCCGAGAAGCAGAAACTGCAGTTTACCAAAAAAGCGAGCGGCATCGTGCGGGATTTGCGGGCCTCGGGCGGCAAGCTCTGGCTGGCCATCGGCGGCA